>DASTSL010000147.1:0-9446 GCA_035760705.1 Meiothermus sp.
GTTAAATCCGGCACCAGCACTGCCCCTTAGGTCTAGTTTTTAGTAAAAAAAACCGAGGGGTGCAAGCTAGCCCCTCGGTTTGACTTAGAAGGAACTATGAAAGCCAAGGGCTTCACGCTCATCGAACTGCTAATCGTCATATCTATCATTACTCTTTTATCTGCTGCGTTAGTCCCAAATCTGTTGCAAGCCCGAAATGCAGCCCATAACCAGGCCACTCGGGCTTTCATCCGAGAAGTGGTGATCGGAGTAGAATCCCAGCGTGACCCGATCACTAACGATCTACCTCCCGCCTCAAGTACCTGCGAAGAGTTAGCGGGTAAGACACCTGGCCCTGGTGCTATCAAGCGTTGTAAGTATGAGCCAGACACGGGGACAGGAACCTATACCATCACCGCCGAGAGTCAAAGCGGCAAAATCTACAAACACTCAGGAAACACAACCATAGAGGTTGCAAGCTATTAAAGCAGTCATAGTCATACACTGGGGCTCCGACCTAGGAGCCCTAACTTATTTGTTTCAAACGAACAAATCCACTACCGCACAGGCAAATCCGGGCAACAGTTCGGGGGCTTGCTGGGGGTCTTCGGCCCGGTAAGTTTGCATTCGGCAATCCGTGGCCGGATTGTGTTGGGGTCCTCAACGCCTTGCTTTTACCCCAAAGACGAACCGGACTGCCAAGGGGGTTCGGCCTCTTTGACAACCCCTCGGCGGTGATAGCTTGGGTATACCCGTTTGCAGGGTGCTATCCTACTGAGTAGGAAAGTCCGGCAATTGCCCTTGCGCGCGTACATAGAGCAAGCCTTGCGGCTGGCCGAGTACGAGCCCGATCCAGAAAGCGGCGTGGTGGTGGCCCGGGTTCCCGGGGCGGATGGCTTTTACGCCCAAGGTGACTCGGTGGAGGATGCTCGTTCCGCGCTGGCCGATGTCATCGAAGGAAACGTACTCCTCGCTCTACAGCTCGGCTTGCTGATTCCCCAACTTCCTAACGTGGAAATTCTTGAGCAGGACGTTGCCTAAATTGACTCCGCTCAAGAGCCGTGACCTGATCGCCAAACCAAAAAAAGGGCCGTATCCGGGAGGGCGCCATTCGAGGATGGTCCATCGCGCCACCGGACAGATCGTACCTATCCCGATTCACAGCAAAGAGATCGGCGTCGGGCTCATCCGTGAGATCATCCGGCAGGTCGGGGTTTCACTTGAACATTCGGGGTGTGGGGCGGCAGTCCCCGACCAAAGCGCCATCTTGGTCGGGGAAGGAACCTCGAAACCATGCGTCCAGGCCCGGACGCATTCTTCGGTTTCGTAGCCCCACGCCGCCCGCGCCACGCCAGGGCGCGGCGTGCGGCTATTCTGTGGGCTTGCGCTGGCCTTGGATGTACTGCTTGAGTACCTCTAGGGGCGCACCCCCGGCGGTCATGATGGCGTAGGAACCCGACCAGAGAACCGCCTTGCGATAAAACTTGCTGAGGTGCTGGGCATGGTTTTTGCGTAGTGCCCGACTGGTGACGGTTTTGAGGTTGTTGACGAACTTGGCAGGTTCGACGGTGGGGGTGGCCTCTCTCAGCTTGAGACCTTGGAGCGGTGGAACGGTTTGCACTGCGACCTGTACAATGCCTGCCTCGAACAACGCCGCCGGGCTTGGGCCAAGGGGAAGAGCCTGGGATACTACGACCAGCAGAACGAGCTGCCCAGGCTCAAAGCGGAGTTGCCGGAGTATGTCCCCCTGGGCAGCCACGCCTTGCAAGAGACCGTTCGGCGGGTAGACCGGGCCTTCCAGGCCTTTTTTCGTAGGGTCAGAAGAGGGGACAAGCCGGGCTTTCCACGCTACAAGAGCCGTCGCTCTTTTGTGGGGTTCTGCTACCCGGACAAGGCCGGATGGAAGTTCGAGCGGGGGCCGAACGGCAAACACGGTGTGCTGCACCTCAGCAACCTCGGCGCTATCAAGGCCAGGGGCAAACCCCGTCAGTGGGGCGAGCCCCGTCAGGTGGTGCTGACCCGTACCGCCAAGGGTTGGTACGCTACCATTACCGTCCGCTGCCAGCCCGTTCGCGTAGCGGGCAACGACCCCATAGGCATAGACCTGGGGGTGGAAGCGGTAGCCACTTTGAGCGACGGGACACGGGTCGAGAACCCCCGCTTTCTCAAGCGGGCCGAGGCCCGGCTCAAAAGCTTGCAACGGAGGCTCTCCCGCCGAAAGCGCTTCGGCTCTAACTGGAAGCGTACCCAGCAGGAGATAGCCCGGCTGCACCAGAAGGTCGCCAACCAAAGGAATGACTTCCAGCACAGGCTAACTGCCTCATGGGTCAGCCGCTACGGACTCATCGCCACCGAGGAGTTGCGGGTCAAGAACATGGTGGCAAAGGGCGGGAGCAGAAAGGCAGGTCTCAACCGGGCGATACTCGACGTGGGGATGCGGGGCATCCGGCAAAAGCTGGCGTACAAAGCGGAAGAAGCTGGTACGCGGCTGGTAGGAGTGCCCACCTCCAAAGTCAAGCCTTCGCAGATCTGCCCCATCTGTTTGCGCCGGGAAAAGAAATCGCTCGCTCAGCGCGTGCATAGGTGTCCTTGCGGGTGTGAGATGCCCCGCAACCAGGCCTCTGCACTGGTAATGCTGAGATGGGCCATAGACCCCTGGGTGTACGGGCAAAGCCCGTCCCGAGAGGGAATCTACCCCTGGGAACCAGGGGGCGGGGAGGAACCGAAGTCTGGTTTCGTGGAACCGCGAAACCACGACCACACCGCGAATGCGGTTGGTCGCGGGTAGTTCATGAGTGGATGGAACTCTAACCGACCGCCCTCCGCCCTCGATCCAACAGCAAAAACAACCCCCGCCCCCACTCCCGAGCGGCCTCGAGGCTCTTCTGCTACCCTGAAGGGGATGTTACGAGATGAGGCGCTGGCCCTCCTGAGGGCTCAATTTCCCGAGCTATCCCGGCGCTTTGGGGTGGCGAGCCTGGCCCTGTTTGGCTCGACGGCAAGAGGGGAAGCACGTGCCGATAGCGATGTGGATGTGATTGTCGAATTCGAGCCGGGGGCTAGGGTGGGTCTGTTCGAGCTGTTTGAGTTAAAGCAAGCGCTAGAAGCGGGGCTGAAGTGCGCCGTGGACGTGGTTACACCGGACGGGCTACGACCCTGGATGCGAGAGAAGGTTCTGAGGGAGGCCATTCGTGCCGCCTAGGGACTGGGTGCACTGGCTGGGTGACATACTGAAAGCTATTCAGGACGTGCGCAATTACACCGAGGGTCTGGATTATGAGGCCTTTGCTCGAGATCGGCGCACCCTCCAGGCAGCGGTGTACTGCTTTATCGTCATCGGCGAGGCCGAGCGGCATATCCCGGATGAAGTCAAGGCCCAGCACCCCGAAATCCCTTGGGAGAAGATGAACGGGATGCGAAATTTCCTAGTGCACGAGTACCCTTGGATCAGTCCTCGAATTATTTGGGATACAGCGACGCAAAACTTACCCCCCTTGCTCGAACCCCTGCGCAGGATTTTCGAGGCTCAGGGGTGAGGGTGCTCAACCCAACCCCCTCCGCCCTCGATCCAACAGCAAAAACAACCCCCCCGCCAACAAAGCCAACAACCCCGCCAGCCCCAAAGCTTCCGCGAACGGCCCCGCCCCGGCTCGCCCCAGCCGCTCGTAAATCGCTACCGAGAGTGTGGCCCACTCGGGTCGCCGCAACACCAGGGTGGCCCCGAACTCCCCCACCACCGCCGCCAAGGCCAGGGCCGTACCCGAGAGAAACGCAGGCCGCAGCAAGGGCCACTCCACCCGCCAGAGCCTCCGCCAAGGGCTCGCCCCCAACACCCGGGCGGCCTCGAGCACCGTCCCCGGCAGGGCCCGGAAGGAGGGCAGGAGGGCCCTGGCCAAAAGCGGGTAGCTCAAAAGCGCATAGGCCCCGATCAGGATCACCAGCGAACCGCCCAGGCTCGGATAGGCCAGCAGATAGCCCAACCCCACCGCTACCGGGCTTACCAAGAGCGGGAGCAGGCCCACCAGGTCGAGCCCTCGAGCCCCCCGCCAGACCGCGTAGGCATAGAGAAACCCCACCGGCAGGACGACGAGCAGGCTCAGCCCGGCGAAGCGCAGGGTGTTCCAGATGGCGAGCCAAGCAGGGGTGAAGTCCTCGCTGGTCCACGCCGAGGCCAGCGCTTCAGGGGTGGAGAGGGCTCGAGCCAACAAAGCCAATAGCGGGGCGTACATGGCCAGAAAAAACAGCCAGACGCCGAATGCCAAACGCCAGGCCGAAGCGGGGGATAAGGGCTTGGGCTGAGGGGCAGCGCTCAGGGAAAGAGAAAACCGCCTTTGTGCATTCAGGTAAAGCAACGTGACGAGGGCGCTCACCGCGAGTTGCAGCAGGATCAGGGCGGTGGCTTCGGGGAAGGCCAGGTGGTAGGCCAGGAGCCCGTAGACTTCGACCTCGAGCGTGGCGTACCGCGGCCCGCCCAAAATGAGGGGCAGGCCAAAACTCGTAAAGCTATAGAGGAAGGTCAGGCCGCCCCCGGCGAGGAGGGCCGGAACCAGGAGCGGAACCCCCACCCGGAAGTAGGCCCGGAGCGGGGAGGCCCCCAGCGTACGGGCGGCGGCGAGGGGGGACTCGAGCGCCCCCAACAAGGCCACCAGCATTCGCAGGACCAACCCCAGGTTGTAAAAAGCGCTGGCCCAGAAGAGGATCCAAGGCGTGCCGTAGAGGTTGACCCCCAACACCCCCCTGGGGCCTACGAGCGCCAGGAAGCCGAGTGCCACCACGATGGTCGGGAGGACGAAAGGCACGGTCGCCAGGGAAAGCAGCAGGTCACGCCCGGGGAAGCGGTAGCGGAAGGCATAGGCCAGAGGAAGCGCCAGGGCGATCACCAGCAGGCTCGAGCCCAGCCCGTAAGCCAGGCTCCAGGCCAGGCGGCCCCAGTAATAGGGGTTCGCCAGGGTGAGCCCCCACCCTTCCCCGATCCCCAAGACGAGCATCCGCCCCAGCGGATAGATCAGGGCCAGGGTCAGGAAGAGGAGCACCGGGAGGGAAAGCAGATGGCGGGGCACTCGAGCACCTCGGTGGCAGCGCGTGGCCTGTGGCTTGATCAAGCTTTTACCACGAGCTACGCGCCACGAGCCGTCCTTTACCTTTTCGCCTTCACCGAATTTGCCGTTTGGCCCTGTAAGACAACCTGGGTCCACTCGCGAATCCAGCGCTCGGCGTCACGGGCGATCTGTTGGGGAGAGAGCTTGGCGGGTTCCTTGGGGACTTCCGCCCACTTGAAGACCTCCGGCAAAGCCGCGTCCTTGCGGGTCGGGTAAACCCACATCTGAGTGGGGATATTCTCCTGCACCGGCTTGGAGAGGAGCCAGTCCACGAACTTGCGGGCGGCAGCTGGGTGTTTGTTCCCCTTGAGGATACCCACGAACTCGATCTGCAAGAAACTGCTCTTGGGCAAGAGCAAATTGCCCGTAGGCGGCTCGCTCGGTTTCTTATCGGCGTAGAAGAGCTCGGCAGCAGGGCTGGTGGCGTACGAGACCACCAGCGGGCGGTCTCCCCCGTTCTTGCTAAAAGCCACGTTATAGGCCTCGCTCCAGCCCTTTTCGACCCGCACCCCGTTTTTGCGCAGATCCTCCCAGAAACCCAGGTAGCCCTCCTCCCCGAAAGCCGCTATGCTGGCGAGCAGGAAAGCCAGGCCAGGGCTCGAGGTGGCCGGGTTTTCCACCACCAAGAGCTTGGCGAACTCGGGCCGGGCCAGGTCGGTGAAGGCCTGGGGTAGGGGCTTGCCCTTGAAATACGCCTTGTCGTAGTTGAGGGCCACGTAGCCGTAATCCACCGGGAAGGCCCGGTAGGTCTGGTCGAGGACGAACTCGCTCCGGAGGTTGGCGAGCTGGGGGGAGCGGTAGGGCTCGAGGATGCCCGCCGCCAAAGCCTTGGAGAGCATCGAGTTGTCGAAGCCGTAAAGGACGTCCGCGACCGGCGCGGCCTTGGTCAGGATGGCCCGGTTCAGGGTCTCGCCCGCGTCCCCGGCCTTCAGGAAGCGGAGCCTGATTCCCGATTCCTTCTCGAACTGGGCGATGAGCTTTTTATCGAGGCTGAAGCTCTCGTGGGTCAGAACGGTGAGCGTGGTTTGCTGAGCTGAAGCGGGTTGTGGGGTGTAGGCCGTAGGCAGTAGGCAAAGACCCAGGAGCAACCAACCTACCCATGCACTCCCCCGGGCGTTCAGCGTTTTGCGTTGAGCGTTCCATCCAAACATAAAACCCCCTCCGTGTCACCGTGAAGGGGAATTGCTCTGGTCACTCTCCCTACGCCGGTATGATCCGGATCAGGTTCCAAGAGTCGGGCTTTTGCCCTCTCAGCCCAAGCTGCTATGCAGCCGGGCTCCCCCGGTGACAAGCATGATCTTACACCCCTCGGCTGAGGATGATCTGATCCAACCGTTTTGGCTAAGAGACGGTTCGGGCCGGGCGAATCCAGAACCGGGGGAAGTGCTCGTGCAACCGGGCGGCGAGATGCTGCGCTTGGGCTATGTCCGAGGCCAGGCCCAAGAAGGTCGAGCCCGAGCCGGACATCAGCACGCCGCGAAGCCCGAAGGATTGCAAAGCCGCTTTGAGTTCGGCCAGCTCGGGGCGGAGGCGGAAGACCGGGGCCTCGAGGCTGTTCCACCACACCGGCTCCTCTCCCCTCTTCAGGGCAGCCAGGATGGATGAAACGGGCAGTTCGGGACTATAGTCGTCGGGCTTCATGGCTTTGTAAGCTTCAGCGGCGGAAACCGCTAGGCCGGGGTTGACCAGGACGAGGTGGGTTTGGACGGGCTCGAGGGGGGCGAGTTTCTCTCCGATCCCTCGTCCTTCTGCCAGCCCTCGGCGCAGAAAAAACGGCACGTCCGCCCCGAGTTTTTGCGCGATCGCAAACAGATCAACCGGCGAAGGGTAAAACTGGCTCAGGCCGAGCAGCACCGTCGCCGCGTTCCCCGAACCCCCGCCCAGACCCGCCGCAACCGGGAGACGCTTCTCGAGCCCGATCCGCACCCCGCCTGGATTCCCCGCCGCTTCCAGATACGCCTGCGCCGCTCGATAAGCCAGATTCTCTGGCCCGGTCGGAAGATCGGCCCCGGTGACTTCAAGGTGAATGCCCTGGGGGATGGGCTCGAGGGTAATCCGATCCCCCGCGTCCAGCGCGGCAAAGATCGTGTGGATTTCGTGGTAGCCGGTCTCGAGCCTTCCTAGCACCGATAACCCTAAATTGACCTTGGCGGGAGAAAACAGTTCCATCATGGAAACAAACCCACTCCCAGAAGCATCTTTTTCGCGCCTGGGGCACCCGTAAGCAGGAAGACATCGTGTGAAAGCATCAGCCAGCCGTGAATCCCGCGTTGCGGGGAGGGTGAGGGGAGTGTCTGGCTGTCAAGCCAGCATAGGGGGCGATAGAGCACATCGCGGCAGCGATCGTGAGCTTTTGGGGATAGCAGTTTCCCCTCCCTACGTCCCTCGAGGGCGGAACATACACGGCGTGGGTTCCTCCCACAATTAGCCGCCCACCACGTTCGGGCATATGGCGATACGCCCCTACAAAAGCGAAATAAGGCGGCCCGAAGGCTCACGTTTCCTCCCAAACTTTCGCCAGCCCCTCCGCCAGCATCAAGTCATCAGCATAGGTGACCTTGAACGCTCTGCGATCCCCCTCGACCAGCGCCACCGGATGCCCCATCGCCAAAACCAGTTGTGCGTCATCGGTGGCTTCCAGACCGGAGACTCGAGCCCTCTGATGAGCCTCGAGCAACAGCTCCCGCCGGAATCCCTGCGGGGTCTGGACGAGCCGGTAGTGCTCGCGGGGGATGCTGGGGCCATAGAGGGTTTCCCGCTCCTGGATGAGTGTGTCCGGGACGGGGACGACCGGGGTGGCCGCCCCGTGCTGACTCACCGCCTCGAGCACCCGCTGGGAAACCGCTCGAGGCGGGAAAGGCCGGGCCACGTCGTGGACCAGCACGAGATCACCCGTAGCCTCGAGCAAGAGGTTGTACACGCTCTCCTGGCGGGTTTTACCACCCTCGAGGAAGCGGACCCCGGGGCGCTCGAGGCTAAACCCGGCAGGCAGAGCCACCAGCCGTTCATCGGCCCAGGCGAACGCCGCCAGCGCCCAGTCCAGCAGGGTCCGCCCGCCGACCTCGAGCAAAGCCTTGGGGCCCCGGCCCAGCCGCTCCCCCGAGCCCGCCGCGGGCAACAACACCGAAACCTTCACGCGAGAATCGTACTACGGGCTGAGCAGGTCGTACGTCGAAAGCGGGCTCGTGGCGTGTGGCCGGTGGACAAAGCTCTTCACCACGAGCCTTCGTGCGATGTGCGTACGCATGGTATCCTCGCCTGCGGGAGAGCCGGCTTCAGGCTCTGCTCATCAAGAAAACGAAAGATTGAACAGTATGACGTTTTTTGACGCGCTCATCCTGGGGATTATCGAAGGGCTCACCGAGTTTCTGCCGGTCTCCTCCACCGGGCACCTGACCCTGGCCGCCCACCTGCTCAAAATTCCCATCGAGACCGATAACTTCGCCAAAAGTTTTCTGATCGTGATCCAGCTGGGGGCCATCTTGGCCGTGCTGAGCCTGTACCTCAAGCGTTTCCTGCAAGACTTCGAGGTCTGGAAGCGGATCATCGTGGCCTTTATCCCCACCGGGATCATCGGTTTCGGGCTGTACCGGGTGATCAAAGACCATATCCTGGGCAACGACCTGATCGTGGTGGCGGCCCTGATCGGGGTAGGGATTCTGTTGCTTTTCGTGGACCGCTGGCTCGAGGGCCACCAGCGCTACGACGACGTGGACCAGATGCCCATGGGGCGGGCGTTGCTGATCGGGACCTTCCAGGGCCTGGCGGCCATCTTCCCCGGAACCTCGCGGAGCGCCGCCACCATCGTGGGGGGGATGATCTCGGGGCTCTCGAGGCGGGCCGCCGCCGAGTTCTCCTTCATCCTGGCCGTGCCGACCATGCTGGCCGCCTCGGGTTACGACCTCTATCAGAGCGCCGCCACCTTCCCCCGCGAGGGCTACGGGCTGATGGCGGTGGGGTTTATCGCCGCGTTCGTCACCGCTTTGCTCACGGTGCGCTGGCTGCTGGAATTCGTCAGCCGCAACACCTTCGTGCCCTTTGCCGTCTACCGGATTATTTTGGGCGTGGTGTACGCGATCTTCTTCCTGCGCTAAGAAGCGTGCTGGTGTTTGCGCTGGTAGTGCTGCATCACCTTGGCCCGGTTGCCGCAGGACTCCATGCTGCACCAGCGGCGGCTGTGGTTTTTGGTGAGGTCCAAGAACAGCCAGCCACACCCGCGATCATCCGCACACTGGCCCACCCGCGCCAGCGCCGGTGAGGTGAGCAGTTCCGCCGCCGAGCGGGCGATGGGGCCGAGGAACCAGTCCAAGGACCGCGGGTCCGCCCGCCACCCCCATCCAAAACCCGAAGCGCCCCCGACCACCCACA
>DASTSL010000148.1:0-12446 GCA_035760705.1 Meiothermus sp.
CATCGGCATCGAGGCCGCGCCCCACACCACCATCACCCAGAAGAACCCCCGCCACTCTATCGAGAGCTTCATGGAACACTTCGAGTACTGCGTGGACCTGGTGGGCATTGACCACGTGGCCTTCGGCCCGGACGTGCTCTTTGGCGACCACGTGGGCCTGCACCACACCCTCTCGGAGGCATTGTCCATCGCGGCCAGCCGGGGGAAGCTCGATTACCCCCAGGTGGAGTGGGTAGACGGCCTGGAGAACCCCGCCGAAGCCTTCCCCAACATCGTGCGCTGGCTGGTCAGGCATGGCTACTCCGACAGCGACATCGTCAAGGTAGTGGGGGGCAACGTCATGCGGGTACTGAAGGAAGTCTGGTACAAGTAGGCTCGAGGCTGAAAGCCGGAGATGCGGATTTCGGAGCGCGGTTTGCTCCGGGGCAGAAGACTAAACGCAAAACGCCAAAGGCCCATGATCTTCGCGGTATGTTCCCTCTGCCCTTGCCGGGTGCGAATGCTCCGCCTCGAGCGCTAGGCGCAAGCACTAGGGCATCGCTGTAGCGATGGTTGTTTCTCGGGTTAGGGTGGGGGGATACCGCAGTGCGCCCACCCCTGAGAGAGCAAATAAGTATCTCCACGGTAGAAACGTAGCGGGTGGAGCAGGGGTAGCTGAGGAGGCCGCGCCACACACCCCACACCCCCACCCTTCTACCGCGGGCGCACTTAGAAGGAGTCATCATGCACATCGAAGTCAACGGGATCAAGCTGGTTTACGACGACTCGGGCGGCGACAAGATTCCCTTCGTCACCCTGCACGGTGGCCCCGGCATGGGCAGCCGCAAGGGGGACTGGGCCACCTTCCAATCCCTCACCGATACCTACCGCTTGATCAGCTACGACCAGCGCGGCAACGGCGAATCGGAGGGCCAGGAACCCTACTCGCACGAGCAGTTCGTGACCGACCTCGAAGCCCTGCGCCAGAAGTTGAGCCTGGGCCGGATCGTCGTGTTGGGCGGCTCATACGGCGGGTTTATCGCGCTCGAGTATGCCCTGCGCTACCCGGAAAATCTGCGGGCGGTGATCCTGCGCGACACCGCCGCCAGCAACAAATACCAGTACACCAGCAAGCAGCGCGCCCTAAAGAGCGGCTTCCCGATGGACGCGGAGCGATTGGACCGGCTCTTCGACGGGCAGATGACCTCCGATGAGGACTTCCGCGAGAGCTTCGCCATGATCCAGCCGCTCTACAACGTCCGGCGCGATCCGGAGGAGGAGGCTCGGCGGCTGGCGGCCATCCCCTTCCGCTACCAGACCCACAACTGGGCCTTCAGCCGCAACCAGCCCAATTACGACCTCACCACACGCCTCCCCGAGATCAAGGTCCCGGTCCTGGTCACGGTGGGCCGCCACGACTGGATCACCCCGCTCGAGGCCAGCGAGGAGTTGCACCGACTACTCCCCAATAGCGAGCTGGTGGTCTTCGAGCACAGCGGCCACTCGCCCCAACTCGAGGAGCAGGAGCGTTTCCTACAGGTCGTACGCGACTTCCTGCGGCGGCGTGCTGCCTAACCTCCGGCTTGTCGCGCCGACCTCCCATATCCGCAGAGCCCAAGCAACGGCTAAGATGCGGTATGTACCGTGCCCGGCCAGGACTGCTAGAGACTCCCCTAGAAGACGAGTTGGTGCTGTTGGATACGGCTACCCGGCAGATGTATAGCCTCAACCGCACCGGGGGGATCGTCTGGCGTAACCTGGCCGACCCTCAAAGGGCCGAGGAGGAGCTGGCCCGGGCCTACGGCATCCCTCCCGAGCAGGCCGAAGCGGACGTGCGGGCGCTGCTCGAGCGGCTCTTGGCCCGCGACCTCATCGAGCGGGTTTAGTCGAGGTCTGGCCGGCACCGAACATGCGCAGCTTCCCCCTTCTGACCTGCCGGTTCCACGCCGAGGTGGACCCGCACTGGGGGGGATGGCTAGGCGAGCACTTCGGGTTTCCGCTGCCGGCCTTACCCACCCGGCACACAGTCTGGATCAACCAACAGCCCGGCCCACCCCCCCGGAGCGATTTTCCAGAGGGTGCCCCGGCCCTCGAGCTCTTCCGAGAAGTAGTATTTCTCAACCGAGACCCCGTCTTCTGGCTGGGAAGCCCGGCGGCGGGGCTCAGGCTCGAGGTCAGCCCGCCAGAAACCCGCATCCGGCTCTGGGGCCAGGGTCCGGGGCTGGCGGAGATGCTGCACCTGGCCGTCTGTGAGGCTCTCCGTGCGGCCGACCTGCTGCCCCTGCATGCGGCGGCAGCGAGCCGGGAGGGGGCAGCCCTACTGTTTTTCGGCCCCAGCGGAACCGGCAAGACCACCACCCTGGTCCGAGCGCTGGCGGCGGGCTGGCGCCTCATCGCCGAGGATTTCTGCCTTCTGGAGGGCTCGAGCGGGGGGGTCTATGGTCTGGACCGGGGTCTGCGGCTGTGGCCGGACACCCTCGAGCTCTTGCGGCAAACCTTTCCCGAGGTCCGGGAAGGACTCGAACCGCGCCCACCCGGCGAGCATTCCCCCCACAAGCGCTTCGTCTCCTACGAAGCGCTGGGGCTTATACCCCACCCGGCCAAGGTCTCCGCGCTGGCCGTGCTCGCCCGCGACCCGACCGGCCCTTCCCACTGGGAGAGCCTCTCGCCCAAAGACGCTGCGCTCGCGCTGTGGCAAGCAGGCGGGGTGCCGCTCTCGCGCTTGGGGCAAGGCCAGGCCCAAAGGCGGATATCGGCCCTGGCGAGGGGACTGAAACCCTATCGGCTGGTGCTGGGGGATTCACCCCCTGACTTCTTGGAAGAGCCCCGAGATCTGGGATAAGCAAGTAGGCCGCACCGCTCGAGTTCCCCCACAAAAGTGCTAGCATGGGGGGAGTTGCGCCAAAGTAAGGATCGTTGGAAGTGCCCGAGCAACCTTAGACGAAGGCGGCGATGAGGCGCAATCCTCGGGTAGTTGTCGGGAAGCATGGCAAGGGAGGGTTTTATGAAGGTGGATGACCGTATAGCTGTTGCCGAGAGCCGGACCCAACCCGAACCGCAAGCACCCCCCGCGCCCGCCCCCTACGAGCCGCCCCGGCTCGAGGAACACGGAACCTGGCAGCACATCACCGGGGTTTCCCTGCCCATCGGGTCTGGAGCGGGATGGACGGGTTTCCCGAACCCCTTCGACGAGCTAGACCGGCGGTTGGGCTACTGAGCCCTAACTCGCGCAAAAAACAGGAGACGACCCGATGAAACTGAGTAACGCTCGTGCGTCACTCGTAGGGATGTTGCTCGTTTTATGGGGGTTGATCGCGGCTTGCAATCAGCCCTCCAAACCGGCCCAAAACCCCCCGCCTCCCCCCGTGGTGCAGCAGCCTAAGTTCAACCCCAAGCTGCTGGGGGCGGCGGAGATCAGCTTCGACAGCGGGGCCAGGACGGCCAAAGTCAGTTTCGTCAGGCAGGGCGTGAGCGCGGCCTTCGTGGACGAAAACACCTTGAAATTCACCTCCTCGAGCTTCACCACCCTCGACACCGCTGGGGGTTTCCGCTTCCTGAACGCCACGTTCAAGGTAGAGAACCTGGGCAGCTCGGCCCTGAATAACCTGACCCTGGTGGCCTACTACCGTAAAAAGCCGGGGGGCGAGAACGTCAACGGCAGCGCCTTCTTCAACATCCAGGATTTCGGTGGGGGTTCGACCCACGCCGAGCAGTGGGCCTTACAGCTTCACCCCTCGCACGGGATGCAGAGCGTGGGGGGGAACGCGGTGGTCAACAACGCCCTGGCTGATCTGCAAATTTTCAAACCCGCCGAAACCGCCACCCTGCAAACCAGCGCTCAGAGCGCCGGACTCATCAACGCGGGCGGGGTCACCGGGGAGGCCGTCCTGCAATACGGCTACGTGGCCCGCAATAACGCCGGGGGTCGTAACCTGCCCGCCAGCTCTAACAACAATCAACTCACCGTGGCCCTGCGGGTTCCACAGAACGGCGACCCCAACACCACCGCTTACCGCTACTCGATGACCTTCCTGGTCTTCGAGGATAACGTCACGCGGGTGACGGAAAGCTTGGAAGAACAGTCCGCTTCGCAAGCCACCACGCGGGCCGCTGCGGTGGGCGCGACCCAAATCGCGGTGATGTGCGGCAGCACCTACGCCGGGACCAACCCCGCCTTGGTGTTCGTGCCCAGCGTGAAGACCGCCGGGGCCGGAAGCAGTTACCTGGCCTGGATGGGCGGAAACTTCACCATCACCACCGAG
The DNA here is from genome assembly GCA_035760705.1 of Meiothermus sp. Lineage (GTDB taxonomy): Bacteria > Deinococcota > Deinococci > Deinococcales > Thermaceae > Allomeiothermus. The sequence goes on from DASTSL010000148.1 coordinate 4,242, forward strand.
ACCCCGCCCAGCATCACCGTAAGCGGCAACGTGCCCAAGACCTTCTCCGATAGCGCTTTGCTGGGCGGTTATCAGGCTTTGGGCGGGGCTATCCTGGACGCGACCGGCTTCGCCAGCACCGATGCCAACCTCATCAGCGAGAACGGCGGCAACTTCACCTTCACCACCGAGGCCGGAAAGCGACCCACCACCAGCTTCACCTATAAAGTGTCGGATGGGAGTTGCACCTCGCCCGCTCAGCCGGCCAACGTGACCGTGCAGGGTATGTACTGGTTCGTGAACAACAGCGGGGCTAACGGATCGGGGCGATTCGGGAGTCCGTTCAACACGCTCGCTGGAGCACAAAACACCTCGCAGGCCGGTGACGTGATCTTCGTGTACCGGGGGAACGGCACCAACAGCGGGCAGAACTCCGGCATCACCCTCAAGAACGCCCAGAAGCTCATCGGGGAGGGAGCCGGGCTCACGGTAGACGACGTAAGCATCGCCGCCGGGACCAACCCCGTGATGGGGAACGCGGGCGGCGCGGGGATCACCCTGGCCCAGAATAACGAGGTCAAGGGGCTCGATATCAGCGGAACCTCGAGCGGCATCATCAGCAGCGGCTTTGGCACCCTCACCATGTCGGCGGCCTCGGTGAGCGCCAGCGCTGGCCCGGCCCTAAACTTGAGCAACGGGGCCTTGGCGGTTACGCTCAAGAGCCTGAACTCGAGCGGGGGAACCAACAATCTCTTGCTCAACACCACCACCGGAACCCTCAACGTGACCGGGGATGGCTCGACCGCGGGCAGCGGCGGCACGCTACAAGGAGCGGGCGGGGAGGGCCTGAAGCTCACCAATCCGGGTGGTGTCGCGCTACGCTACGTCAACATCAAAAATAGCGGCACCCACGGGGTTAGTTTCGTCGCCAACGGCGGCTCCAACGGGCTGACCTTGCAGAATGCCGTGGTCGAAGCAGCCGGTCAGGTAGCGGGTATAGCGGGTTACGGAGTGTGGGCCGAGGTCTCCGGTACCGGAACTACCACGCTGAGCTTTACCGGCTCGACGATCAAGCAGAACGAACAAAGCGGAATTTACGTGCATAGCTTGCCAGGCTCGAACGCCGTGGTGAACCTTATCGCTACCGGCAACACCTTCCAAGACAACCAGGCCAACGGGCTGGATTTGGTGCTCGAGAGCAGCGGAGCCAGCACTTACGACGTCAGCAACAACACCTTGACCAATACCCTCAGGGTGTTCGGTGGGTTCAGCCTTCGCACCGAGGTGGTGGGCGCGAGCCCACTGATCCAGGGCCGGGTCAACAACAACAGCGTTGACCTGAACCCGGGTACCCTAACCACTACCGCCAACAGCATTGGCATATCGGTGGAAACCATCGGTAGCGAGTCCTCGAGGTTGCAAATGTCGGGTAACACCGTCCGAGACTACGATTCCTACGGTATCCGGGTCCTGACCAGCAGCACCACGAGTGGCCGTCTCGACCTTACGCTCACCGGCAATACCACGACTACTGCGAACTCCAACAGCCTCGCCATATTCGGGATCGAGGTGACCTCAGGCATCAGCAGCACCGCGGGTCCGAATACAGTCTGTCTCAACATGACGGCTAACACCGACGCCTCCCTCGGCTACCGCCTGCGCCAGCGCATCGGGAACACCTTCGCCTTGCAAGGGTTTGGTGGGAACGGCACTAGCACAGCCGCCGTGGCAAGCTTTGTGCAGACCAATAACCCCGGTACGACAGTCACCGTCTCCCCAGCAGGTGGCACCCTCACCGTCAATTACATCAACGGAACCTGTGCTACCCCCAGCTTCTAAAGGAGGTTTCCCGTGTCTGAGCCCTTTATAGCTGAGATCAGGATCGTGAGCTTCAACTTCCCCCCCAAAGGCTGGGCCTTGTGCAACGGGCAATTTTTGCCCATCAACCAGAATCAGGCCCTCTTCTCCCTGCTGGGCACGACCTACGGGGGGGATGGGCGGGTGAACTTCGCCCTGCCCGATCTGCGTGGGCGGGTTCCGCTTCATTTTGGCTCGAGCGGGGGGAGCAACTTCGTCCAGGGCCAGTCTGGCGGCGAGGTCGAACATACCCTCATCCCCACCGAGATGCCCGCCCATACCCATACCCTCCAGGGAAGCACCACTGCCGCCACCAGCGGCATACCCACCGGCAACACGCCCGCCCAAAGCAATCTCTCGGTATATGCACCGGCAGGCAACTTGACCACGCTGCCTCCACAGAGCATCGGATTCGCCGGGAGCTCCCAGTCGCACCCCAACCTACAGCCTTTCCTGGTGCTCAACTTCGTGATCGCCCTCCAAGGTATCTTCCCTTCGCGCAACTGAGGTAAATATGGCTCAACCTTATATCGGTGAGATTCGCATCTTCGCGGGGAATTTTGCTCCGGCAGGCTGGGCGTTTTGTGACGGCTCGACCCTTCCGATCTCAGAGAACGAGGCATTGTTCACCCTCATCGGCACAACCTATGGCGGCGACGGGCAGACTACCTTCGCCCTTCCCGACCTGCGCGGGCGCATCCCGCTTCACCAGGGCACCGGGCCGGGTCTTCCCCCCTTTGTCATCGGCCAGGACGGAGGGGTAGAAACCGTGACCCTGACCGCACAACAGATGCCCACCCATAACCATGCCCTGCTAGGCTCGAGCAACACCGCCACGCAGACGGTCCCCACCGCCAACGTGCTGGCCCAACCCTCTAGCGGGCAAATGTACCTGGCCGACACCCCGAACGTGGCGCTCAACGCCTCGATGATCGGCTTGACCGGGGGAAACCAGCCCCACGACAACATGGGGCCGTACCTCTGTGTCAGCTTTATCATCTCCCTCTTCGGCATCTTCCCTCAGCAAAGCTAAGGAGCGTTATGGCTGACCCTTTCGTAGCGGAAATCCGCATTTTCGCGGGGAATTTCGCCCCGACCGGCTGGGCGCTGTGTAACGGGCAGCTCATGCCCATCAGCCAGAACACCGCGCTCTTTTCCCTGGTGGGCACCAACTATGGAGGCGACGGTAGAACCACCTTCGGCCTGCCCAATCTACAAGGCCGCGCCCCCATGATGTGGGGCCAGGGTACGGGGCTCACCCTGCGGGATATCGGGGAGGCGGGCGGGGAGGAGACTGTGACCCTCTTGCAAAGCCAAATCCCCTCCCACAACCATGTGGTGCAAGCAGTCAACGATCTGGCCGATAGCAGCAACCCCAGCGGATCCTTAGCCCGAGCCACCAACCTTCAGGTCTATGCTGCCGCTGCACCAAACGCCGCGCTGTCCCCCCAGGCCATCGGGCTAGCCGGGAACAATCAACCCCACAACAACCTCCAGCCCTATTTGGTGCTGACCTTTATCATCGCCCTCCAGGGCATCTTCCCCCCCAGAGGCTGACATGGCGACCCGTCGCGGTTTCTTCAAAACGCTGCTGGGGCTGGGCGCGGGGGCTTCGGCCCTGGGCTTGGCGCAGGAAATCCGCCCGAAACTACGGGTGGGCGTGTTGGCCCCCGCCGGGGCAAAGGGCTTTCTAGAGGCGCTCCAGCGCTTCGGGGGTGATCGTCTGGAACTTCTCCACCGGGCCATCGGCCCCACCCCACGCTCCGCCGCGCGGGAGGCCGAAGGGTTGCTCGAGGCCAAGGCCGAGGCCTTGGCCGTTTTAGGGGACGGGCTGGAGGACACACTCCGCCCCCTGGCCGAGCGCTACGCGGTGCCCGTACTCCTGAGCGAGGTCGGCGTGCTGATGCCACGTCAAACCGCCTCGAGCCCCTTCATCCTCAAGAACTCGTTGCGCCAGTGGCAGGCCGAGTGGGCTTTTGGAACTTGGAGCGCGGGTCAGCAGGGTCAGAGCGCCGTGGTGGTGACGAACCTGCTCGAGGCGGGCTATGACCTTCCCTACGCCTTCCAGGCTGGCTTCGAGGCGGCGGGCGGGCGAGTGCTGGCGGTCCTGGTGAGCGACGCACATAGCGGGAAACACGACTTTGCCTGGGTCATCGCCCGAATCCGCGAACTGAAGCCCGCGACCGTTCACCTCATCGGGGGCGATAGGGCGGGCCTCGAGTTCGCCCGCCACCACCCCAACGTCAGCGTTTCCGGCTTCAGCCTGGGAACGCTGCCCTCCGCCGTGCAGGGAGCGTACAGTGCGACCACCGTGCCGGGATCGGAAGGGCTCGAGGTACTGGGGCAGAGGGTTGGGCTGTGGCTGAAAGCGGCGGGGGAAAAGGCCGACTCGAGGGGAGTTCTAGCGGCGCTGCGCGAGGTTCCCAGAGCGGACGCCGCGATCTTTCTCAGCCGGGTGCGAGGAGGTGAGCGCGTGAAGCTCGAACGCCTCGCCGAGCCCCCGACCTACCACCCCGCCCTGCTCAGCCTGGCCGCCCACCCCCGCAGTGGCTGGACGAATCTGTATCCGCATGTTTGAAACCCCTGCCGGTACGATTGATCTGCGCCCGGAGACGCCCGAGGACATCCCCTTCCTCCGGCGTCTGTATGCCAGCACCCGCGAGGAGGAGCTGGCACCAGTGTCCTGGACCGCTCAGCAGAAGCGGGCTTTCCTCGAGTCCCAATTCGAGCTGCAGCGCCGTCATTACCAGCAGCACTACCTCCAGGCCCAATTCGCCGTGATCGAACTGGGAGGCCTACCTGTTGGGCGCATCTACGTTCACCGCACACCTGGAGAAATCCGGCTGATGGATATCGCCTTGTTGCCCGAACACCGGGGCCAGGGCATTGGTCGGGTGCTGCTGGGATGGTTGCGCGAGGAAGCCCGCCGGGACGGGCTAAGTATCACCCTGCATGTCGAAGAGAACAACCCCGCCCGACTGTGGTACGAGCGGTTAGGGTTCGTAAAGCTCGAGGCGCGGGGGGTTTACTGGTTCATGCGCTGGCAGCCTGATCGCGTTTCCCATGATCACGGCACCCACGGTACGCCCTGATTTACCCCGGATTCAATAAAGATTGGAGGAGGGTGGTCCGGGGTACTCGTGGAAACTGCTCTTAGTTAAAGACCGCCTCGTACCGCATTCCTGCCCCATCCGACCCGATGGGCACGATGAAAATCTCCTGTCGGCCCAAGGTCTGATGCTCGAGCGGGTAAATCCGCTGGGGCAAAACCGGCGTTGATGGCCCCCGAAACAGCAGCGTAAAGGGCTCACGCTGAGCGTCGGGGGCCCTCGAGGGGAGGGGGCTCACCTCGACCAACGTGAGTTCGAAGCGGCCTTGTGCCAAGGGGATGGCGAAGACCGAGCCCAGGTGCGGCTGAAAGGTCTCGAGGGTCAGGATTGTCTCGGACACAAGGGCATTTTACTCGAGCAGGAAGGTCGGGGCCAGGCCGATACGGAGGTTGGAAAGCCGGATCAGGCTCAGGCCGGGCTCGCCCTGGGTGGGGGGTGGGTCGCGGAGGAGCACGAGCTGGATGGGTTGACCCTGGGAAAGCATGGCTTCTGCTCGCCCCAGCGCTTGAGCGGCGGTTTCCCCCAGAGCCTGGCTCACCCGCAGGGTCTTGGAGGTCGTGACCACAAAGCTGAGTTTGAAACGATAGGGTTTGGGGGAGCCTTCGAAGGTCCGGGGAAGTCGCACCGCCACATTGACCATGCCGGCGGCAGCGGGCTCGAGCTTCCTCGGGTTCACCACGAAACCGTAATCCAGCACGGCCTCCCCCCCGCCGAGCAAACCCTTAGCCTGGGCCGAGGGGTCGAGCGCCTGGCTCTCGGTCTGGCTGAAGGCCTGAAAATCGCTGGCATGTGGATCGGGCTCCGGCCCAGATGACCCCAGTTGTGTACCGTGGAGGGGCCGGATGCTTTGAGCTACTCGCGGATCGGTGATGGCTGGGCCGTTGGGGTTCTCCGGGGTAGGAAAGCCCCGAACCTCACCGACCGCTGTACCTCCCAGGGTGCCGCCATGGGCATAGGCGCGCAGAGTCAGGTTCTCGAGCGGTTCCGCGCCGAGGTTTTCCACACGAAAAGTAGCGGTGAGGTAGCGGGTTCCCCCGGCGATGTGGTCGAGGTCGGTGTAGGTCAGGGGGGTGAGCCTGAGGGTGTGGCTCGAGTCACTAAAGCTCGCCTTGGCGGCCACGTCCCAAGCCACGGTGATCGTTCCTATAGGAGTGCTGTCCGATGCGGGAGGAGAGGACATGCACCCCACAAGCAGGGCAAGCGTTACGAGGGCCAGATAGATTGGCATCGGAGGATCGCCTTTTTTGGCCTAGACGTGAGTCTGAGCCTGAGGGCTCGAGCGGGGTGGGTAGCGGAAGCTCTCCTTAAAAAGCCGGGGGGCCTGCTCCTCGCCGGAGCCCTCCAGGGGAAGCCCCTCGAGTTCTACCCAGGCGTGGCCCTCCAGCCTGTCCCCCACCCGGCGCACCCCGCTCACGAACTCTACCGGCAGACCCTCGGCCCGGAGCGCTACGTACAGAGCGAGGGCACGGGGGACACAGGGGTTTTTGCGAAGCCCCAAGAGCCACAGCCCGCGGTTCACCCCCCGTAGGATTCGCTCGCGACGACGGCCCGAGGATTCGGGCCCGGTTCGGGGCGGGCGCTCGAGCTGCCAGAGCAACCCATACAAGTCGGAGTGCCGGCGCAACCCGGCCAGTACCCGCAACAGCCCGGGCAGCTCGCGGAGCACATCTGCGATAACCCCAGGCAAGCGGAGAAACTGACCGAAGCGACGCTCCAACCACCAGATCCCCAGCTCGCCCATAGTCTCGATCTCCCAGCGGAGCCTTTGCCGGGGGGAAGGGAGGGCCAACGAAACACGATTTTCCCAAGGATCGCAGCGCTCGAGGAGCAGCCCGAGCGTCCGCGTGCAGCCCAGTTCACCGGCCCGGCGCTCGAGGTCCCCCCGAACGAGCCCGAATCGCCCGGCTAGGGCCCGCGCGTCGGGTAGGTCGGAGGGCTTGATCCCCCAGCGGTCCCCCCAGCGCCGGTTGAGCAGGAGTCCAATCAGCAGGGCGTCAACGGGCTGCATCAGGTGGACATTGAGGTCCTCCCAGGGCTGAAGTTGTGAACCCTGCCAGGTCGCCTCGGTGAAGCGCCGCCGCCCGGCCCAGTCCGGCCCGGCGAGCTGGAGCACCTGGAGGTGGAGGTCGAGCCGTACCAGGCCGTCCGGGGTATACAGGTGGCTGGCCTCGTGGGTATGGGTGGTGATGCTGTCGTAGCGGTTCCAGCGCTCGAGCCAGCCGAGCCGCCGAGCGATCTCGGCGGCTCGGGCCGCCTGATCGGGGCGAACCAGCACATCCACATCGCCGTAGAAGCGCTCGCCGGGGGTTCGGTAGACGAACTCAGCCAGCGCGAAGCCTTTGAACAAGAGGGCCCCGATTCCCGCTTCGCGCCAGGATCGCAGGAGGGGCAGGAGCCGGGCTTTGATCTGCCGATGACGCAGTTCCTGGGTCAGATAAGCCGACTTGAAGTGGGCGCGGCTGGGGTGACCCGCCGGGAGGTGGCAGTAGGCATACCCCTCGAGCCTGGCCGCCCGAACCCGCTCGACCGCTGAGACCGCTTCATCCAGCCGCTCCTGGACGAAGGACCCGAGTAAGGGCTCGAGGGGATTTTCCACAGCTGGTCTCCTCTCTTCAGTGTAAGCCCATTAGGGCAACGGACATTTCCCACGGTGGAACTGATAATCGAGCGCTTTGGTTTGCGAATGGGGTAGCAGGAAGGCCGACTTTACTAGCCTGCGCCAGGGTACCTACAGCCGGGGTGCCTGGGGCCCGGCCATGGCGATGCGGCCGGATGGCACCGGCCACAACTTCAGGGGTCTTCTGTAAAAAGAAAGATTTACGTGGCAGCAGGTGTAAGAAATAACCGGGCTGCCGGGTTGAATGTTCGTATTATCAACCTTGCATGAAAGGGCAAAATACCACCGGAGTTCGCTTGTTTCGACCGACCACCCAGCTCCTTCTACTGGCAGGCGCCACTCTGCTTCTTTCTGGCCCCTTCGCACCGGCGCGGGCTGGAGCGCAAACAGGGTTACCTCTGCCGCTTTCTCCGGCCATCGTGCAGGGCGCACCGGCAAGCACCGACAGCGACACCCGACCGGCCCTGGTAGAGATACGGCAGGCCGGGATTACCCAGGTAGAAATGCTCTGTTGCAAGGTTTGTGATAATGGGGCCCGATGGGTCATCAACGCTCCCCAAGACGTTCTTGCCGGGCGGGTAAAGCAGCCCAGCCACGAACGAGCTTGCACCTGCAGGTTGCGCGAATCATCTACGTCCAGAC
>DASTSL010000149.1:0-29590 GCA_035760705.1 Meiothermus sp.
TAGGAGCGGGCGGTGAGGGCCAGGCGCTTTGTGGCCGCTTGCAAGAGGGCCTCGGAAGCAGGGGAAAGCCCGGTGTGTTGCCGTAGCGCTCTACCGAAGAGTTCGCTGTTGGGCTTTCCCTGGCGGGATAGCATCCGCTCCCTGGCCGCCAACACCCGTTCTCGAACAACTGCGGTGGACTCTCCTTCCGGGGCGCGGGCAAGCTCTTGGGGTGTAAGCCGGGGGACTTCCACCACCAGGTCGAAGCGGTCGAGCAGCGGGCCGGAGATGCGGTTCACGTAGCGTTGGCGCTGGGCGGGGGTGCAGCTACAGGGTTTCTCGGGGTCGCCGTACCAGCCGCAGGGGCAGGGGTTCATCGCGGCGATCAGCAGGAATCTTGCGGGGAAGGTCAAGCTGGCTCGCGCCCGGGAGACCGTCACCACCCCGTCCTCGAGGGGTTGCCGCAACACCTCCAGGGCGTCCCGCGAGAACTCGGGGAACTCGTCCATGAAGAGCACCCCCCGGTGAGCCAGCGAAACCTCGCCCGGTTTCGGCACCGAACCTCCGCCGATCAACCCGGCATCGGAGATGGTGCTGTGCGGCGAGCGATACGGCGGGGTCTTGATGAGCCCGCCCCCCACCAATCGCCCTGCCGCCGAGTGGATTCGGGTCACTTCCAGGGCTTCTTCGCGAGAGAGCGGCGGCAAAAGCCCCGGCATCCGCTTGGCGAGCATGGTCTTGCCCGAGCCCGGCGTGCCGATCATCAGCAGGTGGTGGCCCCCGGCGGCGGCAATCTCGAGGACACGTTTCCCCTTGGCCTGGCCCTTCACGTCAAGCAAGTCCAGGAGGTCTTCGGACCCTTCGGAAGCGGCCAGCGGCTGGGCCGGGGCGACTTCCCGCGTCCCGGTCAGGAACTCTACGGCCTCCAATAAGTTCGAGAGCCCGTAGGCGGCTACCCCCTCGATGAGCGCGGCTTCCCGGGCCGAATCGCCGGGAAGGAGCAGCCGATACCCCTCCGCCAAGGCTCCCAAAGCCAGGTTGACCGCTCCGGGAACCACCCGAAGCTCCCCATCCAAGCCGAGTTCCCCCGCAGCCGCTACCCCCCGCAAGGTCTCGGTGGGGATCACCCCCTGGGCACAGAGGAGGCCCAGCGCGATAGGTAGGTCGTAGTGCGAGCCTTCCTTGCGCTGCTCCGCGGGGGCCAGGTTCACCACCACCCGCCCCTGCGGGTAGGGAAACCCCGAGTTTTTGAGGGCCGAGCGCACCCGCTCGCGGGACTCCTCCACGGCCTTGTCGGGGAGGCCGACCACCGTGTACGAGACCATCCCTGGCGAGACATCCACCTCTACGGTGACCGGGAGGGCCTCGAGACCGAACAAGCTATAGGTGCGGACCTGGGACAACATCCAAATCAGTTTAGAGTCTAGGGTTGAATGTCGAAGGTCAAAAGGCGAAAGGGCTAAATGCGCCCGTGATAGTAAGGGTGGGGTTGGCTGGCGGAAGGGTGAATTCCGGGGTGTGCGGCGGCGCAGCCTACTGAGCCACCCTTTCCCCATCCGCTACCTTTCTATCCCGCAGATACCTATAAGCTCTAAGCGATAAGCAAAAGGTTCTCGGGCTTATCGCTCTTATGTCACCGCACCGGGCTGGTGGACTTCCCAGGCTTTGCTGTCGCGGATTTTGGCCAGGGCCTCGAGGGCTTGCTCGATCTCGGACTCGAGGGTGAAGAAGTGCAGCCCCATCCGTACTCCGGCCCCAGTGCGCCAGTCGCAGACGAAGCCCTGCGCGTTCAGTTCGGCAGCGTAGCCGTAGGGCAGATCGAGGATTACCGTGCCGCTTCGCTCCGCCGGGTTGCGCGGCCCCACGATTCGGAAACCCAAACCCTCGGCCCCGTCCAGGAACTTCCGGGCGAGCCCCTGGATCCGGTTCCAGATGTTCGCCAGCCCGACCTCGTTCAGCAGCCGATACCCGGCCTGGGCCACCAGCAGCACCGGGATGTTGGGCGTCCCGGTGTGGTAGCGCACCGCCCCGTCGGCGGGAGCCCAGTTCAGCTCGAAGGCGAAGGGACGGGCGTGCCCGGCCCAGCCGACCAGGTGGGGAACCTCCTCCCAGTAGGTGGACCGCACCCACAAATAGCCGATGCCGGGGCCGCTCAGAAGCCACTTGACCCCGCCCCCCACCACATAATCCACCCCCTGGGCTTCCAGCTCGAGCGGCATCACCCCGGCAGTCTGGTAGGTGTCGAGGAGCAGCCGGGCCCCGGCCCGGTGGGCGATGGCCGCGAGCCGCGCGGCGTCTACCCGCTCGGAGGACTTGAAGTAAGCGTGGCAGGCCGCCAGGAGCAGGGTGGAGTTATCCACAGCGTTTTCCACAGCCTCCCAGGGAAAGCGGCCTTCCGGGGCGGGGAGCACCACCACCTGGGCCCCGTACTTCTCCCAAGCTCTGAGCTGATAACCGATGCTGGGGAACTCGAGTTCGGTGGTGACGATCTTGTTGCGCCCGCCCGAGAAGTTCAACCCCGAAAGCACCGCCGCCACCGCCCCGCTGGTGTGGGGGTGGAAGGAGATCCCCTCCGGCGAGACCCCCAGGATGGGAGCCAAGTCTTGGGCGACCTGGCGCGGCAAGTCCCACCACTGCTCGGCCCAGGCCCGCACGCCCCGGGCCTTCCAGGTCTCGGCGTAGTGGCCTAGAGCGGCTTCGGCTTCGCGGGGCATCGGCCCCAGGGTGTGGCTGGCGAGGTAGACCCCGGGGGATTCGAGTTGGGGGAAACGGTCACGGTACATGATTGAGGGGAGTATACCAACCGAGGCCAGTGGCCTGTAGCTAGCCGCAAATGGCTTCTTCATTCCGTTTACATGAAGCCCTCGTCATCTGAACGTAACAGAGCGAGTGAAGATGAGCGTATGAGTTTTGCTGGACTGCTGTCTTTTGGCGTTCGGCATAAAATAGCCAGGTGCGTCACCCAGCTCTGGCTACCCAACAACGTCTGCGGCTAACGATCGGGAATTTTCTCGCTATTTTTGTCGTGGGGGGTGTAGTGGCCGTCCCCGGTGCGGTGTTGCCCCAGTGGAGGGAAGGCTTCGCCAGCCCGGGGCAGATCGCCTTGTACTTCAACCTGATCCTGCTGGGGCTCTTGGTCGGGGTGACCGCCGGGAGCCGCTCGAGGTCCCGCCGGGTGCAGTACCCGCTGGCCCCGGTCTCGGTGGCCGTGGGGTTTACCCTGGCGGCTTTGGCCCCTACCTTCAACTGGGTGCTCGCTGCCGCGGTGCTGATTGGATTCGGGCAGGGGATCATCAACGTCCACGGCAACGGGCTCACCGGAGAGCTGTGGCCGGAGCGCCGGGTGGCCATGCTGAACTGGGTCAATGCGGCCTTCGGGGTGGGGGCGGTGAGCGCCCCGATCCTCTCCTTATGGCTCCCCTGGCGTGAGATGTTCGGGCTGTTCGCCGCGCTGGCCTTGGTCACGGTCTTCCTGGTGTGGAATGCCCCCGGCCCGGTGCGGACCCAGGCCAGGGAAGGCCGAGGCGGCGGGGGCATCTGGCTGGCCCTCTTGATCATCGTCTGCTATGCCGGGCTCGAGGGCTCGCTGGCCACCTACTCGGGCGTCTACCTGGAACTCCTGGACTACCCCCCGGCCCTGACCGGAACCCTCCTCTCGCTGTACTGGGCGGGTCTCACCGCTGGGCGGCTTTTCTTGGGAACCTGGGTGGCGCTCGCCCCCTTGCGCTACCTCACCTTTCTGATCACCGGCTCGGTGGCGACCCTGCTCCTGATGCTGATCCCCTCGATCGCACCGATCTTTCCGCTGGTGGGGCTCTTCTATGGCCCCATCTTCGCCACCGTCTTCGCGCTGGTGCAGGAGAAGTTCGGTTACCGGGCCATCGGCGGGGTGTTCTACGCCGGGGCGGTGGGGGGAACGCTGGGCCCGGCGTTTTTTGCCCTGGTGAGCCCCCCGCTCATCCCCTATGGTTTTCTGACCTTGGGGCTGCTGCTTTTGGTCAGCGTGAACTACCTGAGGAGGATAGATGCGCGCTTTACTGTTTGATCTCGACGGAACCCTGGCCGACACCGACCGGCTGCACGAGCAAGCCTGGCTCGAGACCCTCCGCCCCTACGGTATCGAGGGCGACCATCACTTCTACCAGACCCACATCAGCGGGGGCCTCAACCCGGAGATCGTGCGGCGGCTCCTGCCCCACCTTTCGGAAGCCGAGGAACGGGTTCTTATCACCCGCAAGGAGAACCGCTTCCGCGAGCTGGCTCGAGATTTGGAAGCCCTGCCAGGGCTCGATGAGCTGCTCGAGTGGGCCCACCGGCGCGAACTCCTGACGGCCCTGGTCACCAACGCCCCCCGCGAGAACGCCGAGCACCTGACCCGGACCCTGGGCCTGACCTTCGACCTGATCGTGCTGGCCGAGGAGTTGGCGGCGGGCAAGCCCGACCCGCTCCCCTACCGGGTGGCGCTCGAGCGTCTGGGCCGCGCTGCTTTCGCGCAGCGAAACACACGCCTCGCTGCTTTCGCGCAGCGAAACACACGCCTCGAGGCCCAAGAGGCCCTGGCTTTCGAGGATTCCCCTTCGGGCGTGAAGGCTGCCGTGGGCGCGGGCATCCCCACCATCGGCCTCACCACCGGACACCCCCCCGAAGCCCTAGAAGCCGCCGGAGCCTTCCTCCTCATCAGGGATTTCAGCGATCCCCAGTTGTGGAAATACCTCGACTGAGCACAGCCGAACCCCCTCGCGCCGGGGGCAGCCGTAAACAGGGGCATCCGGTGGGAAATAGGCAGCCTGCCCTGAATCCCGCGTTGCGAGGGATGGGGGTGTCGGGGGGGGCAGCATACGCCCCTACAAAAGCGCTATGCACCGTGCCTGCAAGCATAGTTATCGGTTGGCGTAGCTGCGGAGCAGTTCGGCCCGCTCGAGCCTGCCCATCTTGCGGTAAGACTCGGCTTCGTACTCGAGGTCCAATACCGCAACCCGCATCCCCCCGAACTCGAGCCAGCGCTTGTGCCGGTCCAAATCGGTGGGAGGTTCCCATTCGTGCTCAGGGGATTCCCGCTTCTGAAGGTCCCCCATCACCTGCACCTGAACCCCCTCGATCTGGAAGTCCCCGAAATGAGAGCGCAAGCGCTCCCCGGCCCGGTCGGTGCCCACCGGATGGGTCACGAACTCGGCAAAGAGTTCCCCGAAGCGATAAGCCCCCTGGCGGTCGGTCTGGATATCGATATCCCGGGGCGTGAGCGGGAGCCCTTGCATGGCAAAAGCCAGGCTGCCGGTGAGCACCCAGTTGATCTCTTCCCCCTCCAGCCGCCGATAGATGAACCAAAAGACCTCGAGCGATTTTTCCGGGATCACAGGGCGTACCTCGAGAACGCATCTTCGTCGAAGCGGCGCCGCACCAGGTCTTCCCAGTACAGCCAGCCCTCCCGGAGCGGGGGAAACTCCAAAAACCCCCCCTCCGCCTTGAGGTGAAAGGAGAGTTCGCTGGGTTCGTCCACCCCTTCCTGGAAAGCCAGCAAGGCACTCTGCCAGGCCCCGAAGCTCGATTGGGCCTGCGAACCCACCATCGCCCGCTTGCCTTTGGCGCGGGCCAAGGCCAGCATCTCGAGCGTCCAGGTGACCCCTGTGCGGGCCGGTTTGAGGTTCAAGATGTCGAAGGTATCGAGCAAGAGTTCGCGGCGGAGGTCGCGCAGCGTGAAGCACGAGTCATCCGCGATGATCGGCAGGATACCGGCGGCGCGGAGTCGTTTGCGAGAGAGCATTTCCTCGACCGGGAGGGGTTCTTCCACGTACAGGAGCCCGGCCTCGGCCCACTCGCGCAGGTAGGTCTCGGCCTCCGCGGGGGGCAGGGTTTCGTTGGCGTCGGCGTAGAGGGCCATGTCGGGGAAGTGTTCGCGGAGCCGGGCGAGGCGCTCGAGGTCGCCTCTCAGGTCGCGTCCCACCTTCACCTTGAGCACCCGTACCCCCGCTTCGTAGACCGCTTTCGCGTCCGCCAGCATCTCCTGGGGGTCGGCGATGCCCAGGATGTAGCTAACCCGGATTCGCCGGTGGTGGGGCTCTAGCACCCCCCACAACTCCTGCCCCTGGCTCCTGGCCCAGGCTTCCCAGATCGCGGTGTCGAGGCCGCCTTTCACGGTGTGATTGAAGGGGAGGCTTTCCAGCACCGCCCGTACCCGCTCGGTGTTCTCGGCGTCGAGCCCCAGGAGCCGGGGGGTGAGGTACTCGAGCGCAGCTTGCACGCTCGGTATCGTCTCGCCGTAGATGGTCGGGCGGGGAGGGATCTCGGCCCGCCCGACGGCGCCGTCGGAGAGTTCGACCTCCACCAAGACGTGCTCGAGGGCCGCCAGCTCGCTCGACTTGCCCCAGCGTAGGGCTCCTTTGAGCGGGAGCCGGAAGGGCCGGGGGGTGATGCGGGTGATGACCGCCATAGGCTAAACGCTAAAGAGGCAAGCGGCTAAACGCAAGACGCCCGGAGCGTCCTACGCCCTACGACATAGGACCAATCTGATCTACAAAACTCCGAATGGCCTCGACCTCCTGCTCAATCGTCAAGGTCTCCGTGTCGAGGAAGAGGGCTCGTGGATTCTTCTGCAAGACCTGGCGGGCTCCTTCGGGACTATAGTTCTTGCGTTCTTCCGCCACGATCTTGAGCTTGGCGATGAGGTCTTCGGGGGGAATACCCCAGGAGAGGGATTGCTCGAGTTCATCTTCCGAAAGCACTCCCCGAGCCAGTTCACGAAGCGCGGCAAGGTCGGCAGAATCCACCCGCATCCGGTCGAAGCCGTCTCCCCGGTTCAGGAGCCGCGAGAGCCGGGTCAGGTCGCTGGCTTCGAGGACGATGAAATAGCTCCTGGGGAGGTGCTCGAGGGCGTAGCCAACCTCGGCCTCCCCCCGCAGTCCATCGAACAGCAAGGGCCAGGTGGGCCGGGTATACGCATTCGCCAGCGCCTCGGCGACCCCGCCGGGGTGCTCCTCACGGAAGCGGCGGGTGAGGGCGAAGCGCTCGGCCCGGTCGAGCGGAGGCTTGGCCCCGAAAAGCGGGAGGACATAGCGGTCTACCACCTCGCGGCGGTCGGGGAGGGTGGGGTAGCCGAGGGCTCGCAGCAGGCTCGACTTGCCGACCCCGGTGAGGCCGACCAGCACGAGCAAAGCTAAGTCGCGGAGCGGAGCAGCGTCGGCGGGGTGGGGCTCGCCCGGAAGATGAAGCGGATGAGGCATAGGGTCATTAAAACTCAAGTTTTCGTAAGCTTGGGCAAACTCGAGCCACCCCACCCCCTTGCTATGATGGGGCGATTTCGCCGCGCCGCAGAATGGCGGGGCGTTCCTCCGGAGGACACGATGAAGAGAATGCTCGCCACCCTCACCGTGCTCGCAAGCCTATCGCTCGCCGGTCTGGCCGCCGCCCAGGCTCCCGCCTATCCCGAGAACACCGTCGGGGTCGGGTTCAGCTTCAACCGGGGCCTCACCGTACAGGGCAGCCTGGGCCTGCCCTTCAGCCCGCTGGGCATAGACACCGGACTGGACGTGGAGGCCATCCTGCCTAATAACCCTTCGGTGTGGGTGCTGACCAAGGCCAACCTGCTCCCTGCGCTCACCGTCGGCGATCTCTCGCTGTCGGTGGGGCTGGGGCTCGATCTGCGCTACATCGATGGCGGGTTCGGTACCCACCTGGGGCCGCTGGCCACCCTCGAGATCCCCGGCGGGGCCATCTCCGCGTCCCTCGGGCTGGGCTACCAGGCCGGTTTCCACCTGGCTTACGGGCTGGGCGGGCGGCTTTATTTGGACCCGGTGGCCTTGGAGGTCGCCACCTCGGACCGCTACCCGCTGAAGATTTCGCTGCTTTACTTGTGGTAGTAGGCCGCTAGTAGCTCTGGGTTCGTCCGGTAAACTAATGGCGCATCCCCCAGGCTCGAGGCTGGTCTTGGGGGAAAGCATGTTCTGTGCGTAGCCGAGGAGCATCATTCACCAGGCCTCAGCCCATCCAGCTAATCTAGAACTATCCCTTCTATGGCCTCGAGACCCGCTGCCTCCCCCGCCCGACCCAAAAGGGCCTGGCGCTTCAACCCGGCTCACCTCTTCGCCTTGCCCGCCATCGGGCTATTGGCGCTTTTCATCCTCTATCCCTTTCTCGACGTGCTGCGGTTTTCCACCTGGGACTGGTCGGGTTTGAGCGAGCCCAAGGGGGTGGGGCTCGAGAACTACCGCAAGATCCTCACCGATGCGGCCTTCTGGGCCAGCCTGCGCACCACCCTCTACTTCATGGTGATGGCCTTGCCGGGGTTCGTGATCCTAGCGGTGCTGCTCGCTTTGGCGCTGGACGGCCAGCGCTACGAGCGCCCGGTCAAGGCGCTTTTGTTCCTGCCGGGGCTGGTCACGCTGGGGGGGGCTACCCTCTCCTGGTACACCCTCTTCGCCCCCGAGTACGGGGCCCTAGCCGCCCTCGTCCCCATCCCCCGCTGGGATCAGGAGGTGTTCTGGGCCTTGGTGCTGGTGGTGCTCTTTACCCTGTGGCGGCACGTGGGGTACGGGGTGCTGGTGGTCTCGGCGCGGCTCAAAGCGATCCCCAAGACGCTCTTGGAGGCCGCCGCCGTGGACGGGGCTACTGCCGCCCAGGCCTTCCGCTACATCACCCTGCCCCTGCTCCGCCCGGCCATTACCTTCTTGCTGGTGATCGGCACGGTGCTGGCCTTGCAGTCTTATAGCGCGGTGTTTCTGCTCACTCGCGGGGGCCCCTTCGGGGGAACTCGGGTACTCGGCTACTACCTCTACGAGACCGGCTTCGAGAACTTCCGGCTGGGCTACGCCGCCGCCGTCACGGTGATCGTGCTGATCCTGACCCTCGCCTTCGCCTACGCCCAGGCCCGGTTGCTGCGGGAGCACGAATGATCCGCCACCTCTTCGTCTTGATCACGGCCCTCCTGGTCGCCCTTCCCTTTTTGTGGATGGCCTTCGCCGCCTTTATCCCGCAGGAGATCGTGTACTCGGGGGAGCTATTCAGCCGTTTCGGCTTCACCCTCGCGAACTTCCAGATGCTGGCCAAGGAAGGATTTTGGGGGCGGATGGGGTTTTCGCTGGTGGTCTCGAGCCTGGTCACGTTTTTGCAGCTCTTCACAGCTTTCCTGGCGGCCTACGCGATCAAGGAAGGGCTTAAGGTGCTCCCCTTCTTCCTGCTCTTGCTGGCCGTGCCCGCCGAGCTGCTGCTGGTTCCCCTCTACGGCCTGCTCAAGAACCTGCACATGCTCGATACGGTCTGGGCTCTGATCCTGCCCTTCGCGGCCAGCCCCTTTATCGTGTTTTTGCTCTATGGGGCGATGCGGGCCATCCCCGAGGAACTGCTCGAGGCCGCCCGGCTGGACGGGGCCGGGCACCGGATCTTGCTCAGCCGCATCCTCTTCCCCCTGCTGCGCCCGACAATGGTGGCCGCCGGGGTGCTGGCCTTCGCCGCGCACTGGAACCTGGTGCTCTACCCGCGCATCGTGGCCGGGGAAGAATGGAAAACCGTACAGACCTGGCTCACCGATCTCCAGCGCAAGTATCCTGCCGACTGGGGAATCCTCTCGGCGGCGGCTTTAGCGGCCACGCTTCCGCTTGTGTTGGTCTACCTGGCTTACGAGCGGCGGGTGGTAGAGAGCGTGGAGGAAGGCTTGAAGGGGTAGGAGAAGCCGCCAAACTTCTCAAACATCTTCATGGCAAACTGGCTGAGGAACGGGTCGGGGAATCAGACCGGCCCTCGAGGTGAACATGCTGCGTCGTCTGGGAATCATCATCTTCGTTTTGCTCGGTTTAGGGCTGGCCCAAAAACCGGTCGAGATCACCCTTTGGCACACCGCCGGGCCGCCCGGCCAGGAACCCTTCGAGGCGATGGTGGCCGAGTTCAACGCCTCGCAAAACCAGTACAAGGCCATCCCGCGCTTCCAGGGCGACTACCGCGAGGCCGGGCTCAAGCTCCTGAACGCGCTGAGGGCGGGGGGCGCTCCTACTTTGTTCCACGCCGAGATCTCGTTCTTGGGGCAGATGGTCAAAGAGGGGATCGCGCTGCCCCTGGACGAGTACCTGACCAACCTCCCCAATGACTTCTATCCCGGCTTCCTCGAGACCAGCAAACTTCAGGGCAAAACCTACGGGTTGCCCATCGGGCTCTCGGTGCCGATCCTCTTCTACAACGCTGACCAGTTTCGTGCCCGAAATATCCCAGTGCCTACCACCTGGCCCCAAGTGGCCGAAGCCGCAGCCAAGCTCTCCAGCCGTGCAGCTAAAGGATTTGTCGTCTCCAGCGACATCTGGAGTTTCAACACCCTGGTGATGAGCCGGGGCGGGAGCCTGGTAAATGCTCAGGGCCGCCCGGATTTCACCAACCCCAAGGTGGTGGAATCGCTCGAGTTCCTGCAAAAGATCGTGCGCGAGGGCAACGCCCAAAGCCGCAACATCGCCGAGGCCCAGTTCTCGGTGGCGGACTTCCTGCGCACCAAGGCTTTCATGGGCCTGGCCCCCATCACCATCTGGCCGCTGATCGAAGACCGCGCCCCCATCCCCTTCCGGCTGGGGGTGGCCGCCGTGCCGGTGGAGCAGGGCGGGAAAGTTCCGCTGGCAGGCGGGACGCTGGTGGTGCTCAAAGGGGCCAGCCCCGAACAGGTCAAGGGCGCGGTGGCCTTCTGGCGTTTCATGATGGAGCCCAAGAACATCGCCCGCTGGGTCAAGGCCACCTACTACCTGCCGATGCGCCGCAGCGCCCAGCCTTTGCTCGAGGACTTCTATAAAGAAGACCCCCGCCGCCGGGTGGCCTTCAGCCAGGTGGAGGGGGCCAGCCCCTGGATCCAAGACCCGGAGGTGACGGTGTGGTACACCTTCCTCGAGGAAGCCCTGGAAAAAGCCCTCAAAGGAAACGTCCCGGCCCGCCAGGCGCTCGAGGAAGCCCAACGCAAAGCCGCCGCTGTCGAGCGCAAATAGGCTCGAGGCCAGCGAGAGGGGGCAGCGATCGCTGCCCCCTCTTTTCCTCAGGACTCTTCCCAGCCCACCCCCGTAAAGAGGTACGCCTTGGGCACAAGCACCACGGGCTGGGTTCTCGCGAATTCTCCTCAGAGGGGTAACGGGGGTAAGGGGTGGTATCCTTCGCCTCCTAACTTGTGATAAGGGCGGCGGGACGCAACGAGTTAGGAGCAGCCAACCCGTCCTTTTCCCTGACAACGAGCCCTTAGGCAAGGGTAGAATGGGCACACACAAGTTCGGGAGGCAACCGTGAAGCGAGTCGTGGCATGGCTTTTTCTGACGCTCAGTCTGGCTTTCGCCCAGGTAGAAATCCCTTTCTGGCACGCGATGGACGGGCCGGCTGGCCGGGCTATTGACCAGTTCGCTAAAGAGTTCAACGCTAAGCAGCGAAGCTTTCGGGTAGTACCGGTATACAAAGGCGACTACCGCGACGAGGAAAATAGCCTGGTCTCTGCGTTGCGGGCGGGCGGCGCCCCGGTACTGTACCAGGCCGAGGTGGTGTTCTTCCCCCGGCTGGTGGCCGAGGGCAGCGTGGTAGCCCTGGACGACCTGGTTCGCGGGCTGCCCTTCGAGAATGATTTGTTTGACGCGGCCTGGGATTACGGGATCATCGGCGGGAAACGCTACGGACTGCCCTTCAACACCTCGACCCCGGTGCTTTTCTTCAACGAGGACCAGCTGTGGGCCAAGGGCCTAAAAATTCCCACCAACTGGAAGGAGTTCGCAGAGGTAGCCCGGGCGCTCAACAGCCGTCAGAGCAAGGGCTTTATCGCGCTCACCGAGTCCTGGACCTTCGAGGCGATGGTCACCAGCCGGGGCGGGAACCTGGTGACCCCCGACGGGAAACCCAACTTCACCTCTTCGCAGGTGGTGGAGGCCCTCGAGTTCCTGCAAAACCTGAACCGCGGCGGCGTCATCTCGGTGCGCAACCTGGCCGAGTCCACCTTTGCCCAGCTCGACTTCGTGCGCACCAAGGGCATGATGGTCTTCGCCTCCATCGCCAACTGGCCCGCCGCCGAGAATTTCTCGTTCGCCTTCAAGCTGGGGGTGGCCCCAGTGCCACGCGAGCCGGGCGGCAAGGTGCCTTTGGGCGGGGCGCAACTGGTGGTGGTGCGGGGGGCCAGCCCCGAGCAGCAGCGCGGGGCGGTGGAGTTCTGGAAGTACCTGATGGAGCCCGAGGTGGTCGCGAGGTGGGTGCAGGCTTCGTACTACGTGCCCTTACGGAAGTCGGCGGAGCCCCTGCTCGAGGGCTTTTACAAGGAAAATCCCTACCGCCGGGTGGCCTTCCAGCAGGTAGGGAATGCCCAACCCCGCCCACGCGTGCCGCAGTTCGCGGTGTGGCGGAACTTCTTAGAGGAGGCCCTGGAAAAAGCCCTCAAAGGAAATGTCCCGGCCCGCCAGGCGCTCGAGGAGGCCCAGCGCAAGGCAGAGGCAGCGAGATAGAATCGCCAACGGCAAACCCTTCAGACAGGCCATTCGCGGCTGGCGGTTCGCCCTCTTGTGCGGTATAAACACTCCTCCCAGGACCGATAGGTTTAGCGTAGGGTCACCATGCGCATGGGTTTCAGCCCACTCACTGCTGGCCTCGACTACCCCGCTGCCTTCGACCTGGCCGCCGAATTGGGACTTCTGCTGGAGATTGCCTACGACCAACACGAGATGGACCCCCGGCTGCCCTCGGCCCGGCAACTCGCCGAGATGGGCCGGGTGGCCGGGGTCGGCTTCACCCTGCACCTGCCCTTCGTGGACCTGAACTCGGCCAGCCTGGTGCCGCTGGCCTGGAAGACCGCCTCCGAGCGGACCAAGCTGGCCCTCGAGTTCGGCCACACCATCGGGGCGGCCTGCGCGGTGATGCACACCGGGCAGGTTCCCCTCAGGATCGAAATCGCCCTCAAATACGCCCGGGTCCGGCTGGCCGAAGCCCTGGCCGCGCTCCAGCCCTCCCCCATCCCTATCGCGCTCGAGAACACCCGTCTTTCCGAAGCCGATCTCTTGGAGGGGGTAGAGGAGCTCAAAAGCGTGCTCGCCACCCACCCCGCCTACGGCTTCTGCCTCGACGTGGGGCACGGCCAGATCGAGCTGGGCCCAGAGGGTTACAAGCGCTACTACCAGGCCCTCTCGGACCGACTCATCCACTGGCACCTGCACGACAACCGGGGGCAGTGGGACGAACACCTGGTGGTGGGTGAGGGCACGGTGGACTGGGCCTGGGTGCGCGGAGAGCTTCAGGGCTTTGCCGGAACGGTGGCGCTCGAGGTGCAAGGCGGGGTGGAGGGCGTGCGCCGCAGCGTGGCGATCCTGCGCGGTGAGGGCTAGGGTTGGAGCGGCGTGCCAGGCCGAAAGCCCAACAAAAAACGCGACTATAATCGATCGCTTCCGCTTGAGTAAGGGACATTTGCCCCGACAG
Source organism: Meiothermus sp. (assembly GCA_035760705.1). Lineage (GTDB taxonomy): Bacteria > Deinococcota > Deinococci > Deinococcales > Thermaceae > Allomeiothermus. Next base: position 13,372 of record DASTSL010000149.1, read on the forward strand.
CCTTAACTAAACTTATCACAAAGGCGCGTCGCGACGCGCTGTGATCTGGTAATCTTTGATACGGTTGCCAGGCGGTTCAGGCTGGCTAGGAGGAAGACAAATGCCCATCGAGCGGATTGAGGTCTACATCGACAACGCGAGAGAGCCCATCCAGGTGCTCAAAGAGCCGCCCTTCACGGTTAACCTCGACACCACCAAGCTGCCCGACGGCGATCACCTGATGCGAGTGGTGACCCACTACCGGGGGGGTGGGAGCGAGGTCAAGGAGATCCCCTTCAAGGTGAGCAACACCCCCGGCGTGGCGGTGGAGGGCCTCGAGGAAGGCAAGGAAGTCCGGGGGAACCTCGAGATGACTATCCGGGTGGGTGATCCCCAGCTCCCCCCTCCGCCCTCACGCTTTCCCCTGGTGGGCTTCCTCGTCACCGCCGTGGTCGTGTTAGGGGGGGTATGGGGTTTCTTCGCGCTCAATTCAGGATTCAATGAGGTGGTCAAGGAGGTGGCCAAAACCGAATCCACCACCGAAGGCGGGCACGGTGGCGCCCAGACCGGTGCACAAAGTGGGGGCGGGGAAGCTGCCGCGGTAGACCAAACCCTCCTCACCAAGGGCGAGACGGTTTTCAGCGCCAACTGCGCGGGTTGCCACCAGGCGGGCGGCACCGGGGTTCCCGGGGCTTTCCCGCCGCTCGCCGCGAACCCCAACCTTGCCGATGCCGAGCACGTGGTTAAAACCGTCATCCACGGCCTCACCACCGGGGTCACCGTGAACGGGGTGAAGTACACCCAGCCCATGCCCGGTTTCGGCCAGCTCTCCGACGAGGAAGTGGCGGCGGTCGCCACCTATATCCGCAATAGCTGGGGCAACAAGTTTGGCGGCGTGACCGCCGAGCAGGCCAAGGCCGCCCGCTAAGGAGGGAGCATGTACCGCAACGACAACGTGATCCCCACCTTCTCGCTATTGTTTGCCGTAGCGCTTTTCGTGATGGCGATGCTCAACCGCCAGCACATCAGCCGCTTGGCGGGCGAGAACGTGGATCACCTCTCGGTGGGCGGGATCGGGCTCATCGCCTTTGCCCTGGTGCTTTTCATCTACGGGTTTATCGGCCTGCTCTCGAACTGGCTCGAGGGCCAAGAGCTACACCCCGGCATCCGCCAACCCGAGCCCGGTAGCGCCCCGCTGATCGCGGGGATCGTGCTCTCGCTCTTGTTGGTGATGCTCTCGGGCTTCTTCGTGCGGCTCATCACCTTCGCTTATGCCGCCAATCCCCTCAAGCCCGCGGAGGTGGCCGCTGCCAACCCCACCTGGCTCCAGGGCCTGATCTTCGCCGCGATGATGCTGGTGATCGCCTTCTTGGTCGCCCTTTACAAAAAGTTCTACCTGCCCGAAGAGGTAGTGGCCGAGGACGAGAAGGGGGACTTCCCCTGGTAAGCCGGGCCAAGCCTGGTAAGCCAGACCGAGCCTGGTTCGCCAGCCCTAACCTGGTAGCCAGTCTGGTAAGCCACCTCACCCCGGCGAACGTGCAGCCGTACCAAACTGAAACCGATTAACCCTGAGGCAAGACATGGAACACACCGAACACTCGATCGATCCGGTCAAGGAGCAGCAGGAGCACATCAAGCGCCGGGCCGTGCTGCAGGCGGCCATCGGCGTGGGGGTGGGGCTCTCGGTGCTCTCCACCTTGTACGTGGGGGTGGGCTTTATCCCCAAGGTGGTGGTCACCCCGGAGAAAGAACCGGTCAAGGCCGGGGACGTGCTGGTCTGGGCGCAGGGAGCCAAGGCCGGGCAGGACATCACCCCCGCCGACCTCCAGGCCGCCCAGAAGTCCGACCCGCCCTTCATCATCGCCTACCCCAAGAACCCCGAGAACAACGTGGTCAAGAACCAGTCGGCCACCAACACCATCATGGTGATGCAGCTCGAGCCCTCCTCCTTGAGCCCCGAGACCGCCCAGCACGCCGCCCAGGGCATCGTGGCTTACTCGGCCATCTGCAAGCACCTGGGCTGCACCATCAGCCAGTGGAAGAACAACGAGTGGCACTGCCCCTGCCACGGCGGGGAATACGACCCCCGCCAAGGGGCCAAGGTGGTAGCGGGGCCGCCGCCAGGCCCGGTGCCGCAGTTGCCCATCAAGCTCGAGGGGAACCGCATCGTCGCCACGGCGGGGTTCTTGTTCGAGCCCGGGGCCGACGTTTAGGAGGGGGAGCATGTACAAGTGGCTAGACGAACGCCTCGACCTCCAAAGGCTGAACAACAAGCTGTTCCGCAAAGCCTTTCCGGTACACCACACTTTCTTCCTGGGCGAGATCACCCTGTTCGCTTTTATCGTGCTGGTGCTCACCGGCATCTTTCTGACCCTCAACTACGAGCCCTCCATCCGGGAGATCACCACCCCCGACGGTCAGAAGCTGCCCGCCGCCTACGCCTCGATCCTCTACATCGACTCGCTGCCCTTCGGCGCAGTGCTGCGCAGCCTGCACCACTGGTCGGCCCACATCATGATCGCGGCGGCTTTCTTGCACATGATCCGCATCCACCTCTCGGGGGCCTACAAGAAGCCCCGCGAGCTGAACTGGCTGGTGGGGATCGGCCTCTTGGTGCTGGCCATCGTCACCGCCTTCACCGGCTACGCGCTGCCCTTCGACAACTACGCCATCACCGCGACCAAGATCGGCTACGAGATCGGTGCGGCGGCCCCCTGGGTGGGCGGCCTGCTGGTCAACATCCTCTTCGCGGGTGAGTTCTCCAACACCAACACCCAGATGATCCCCCGGCTCTTCTCGGTGCATGTGCTGTGGCTGCCCTTGACCCTGATCGCCCTGATCGGGCTACACCTGTTGGTCATGGTCAAGCAAAAGCACACCCAGCCCAAGTACGCCGAGCGGGTCAGCCCGGGCAAGGTTCTGGGGGTTCCGGCGTTGCCCTCGCAGGGGGTGATGGCCGGTATCCTGCTGCTGGTCTACGTGGCGGTGACCACGCTGATCGCGGGGATCTTCCTGGCCCACCCGGTCCAGGCTTATGGCCCGCCCACCGCCAACACCCCGGCGGTCAAACCCGACTGGTACTTCCTGTGGATCTACGGGATCTTGCAGATGATCCCCAGCAGCTGGAAGTTCGAGCTACTGGGGGCCACCTTCGGGCCGCAGTTCTGGGGCGGCATCCTGGTGCCGACCTTGGTCATCCTGGGCGCGGCGGCCATCCCCTTTATCGACACCAGCCGCCACAAACAGCGCTACCTCGAGCTGCCTAGCCAGCACCCGGGCCGGACCAGCTTCGTGATCGCGATCGTGATGTTCTACATCATGGCTACCCTGGCCGGGTACAAGATCGACCTCGAGCTGCCCAACGCCCTGTTGTGGGTACTGGTGCTCTTCGTGCCGATCCTGACCGGGGTGGTGACCTACGTGGTCCTGCGGGCCTTCTACGGCAAGACCCCGGAGGAGCCAGTAGGGGGCCTACAGGGCTCGGCAGCCAACGACTAAACCCGAGAATCTAAGGCCTTACCCTCCCCAAACCGGGGAGGGTTTTGGTTTGACCCGCCCCGGCTCGAGTGGTATGTTTATGACGTAATAAAAGGAGGCAATTATGGGGGTTCGGCTCGATCTGGTGGGGCTGGTGGTGCGGGACATGAAAGCTTCGCTAGGCTTTTACCGCCGTCTGGGATTCGACCTCCCGGCAGAGGCCGATCGGGAGGGGCACGTCGAGGTGAGCTTGCCGGGCGGGCTGCGTTTTGCCTGGGACACCCTGGAGGTGATGCGGAGCTTCGACCCCGGCTATGAACTCCACCCCGCACACGCCGGAGCCTACCTCTGCAACAGCCCCGCCGAGGTGGACGCCAAGTACGCCGAACTGGTGGCGGCGGGCTATACCGGCCACAAGGAGCCCTGGGACGCCTTCTGGGGCCAGCGCTACGCCCAGGTGCGTGACCCCGACGGGCATACCGTGGACCTGTTCGCCCCCCTGTAAAAGCTTCAGCCGGATCACACTGCGGCTTGGTGGCGGGTCTAAGCTCAGGGGATGAGCTATCGCCAGATATACCTTAAAGACGTAAAGCCCCAGGCCGTGCGCGAGGACATAGGAGAACGCGGTAGGGCGGTCTCGAGCACAGCCGGTTATTCGGTGGTGACCCTTGAGCCCCCCACCTTCGAGACCTACTATGCCCAGCAAGACGAGATCGTCCCGCTTGCCGAGGAACTCTCGCGCAAACTCGGCGCGCTGGTTTTCGCGGCGATGAACCTCGAGGACGACCTGCTCCTGTTCTGGGTCTACGACCGAGGCGAGCAAGTCTTCGTCTACGACTCCAACCCCATGTATTTGGGCTGCCCGGTCTGCTCGTACGTGAGTGAGAGGGTAAAGCCCGAAGCGGGGGACATCGAGCGGCTAGCCCGGCTGTTCGGCCACCCCGAGAACGCCCGAGCGCTCAGGTCTTGGATCTATCGCAAGCGCGGTCTGGGCTTCTTGCAAGAGCGCCAGCGCCACGCCGAGATCGCCCGGCTTTTGGGACTGCCGCTCACCCCGGTCGAGGCTCCGACCTGCCCCGCTTTCGCTAGCGAAAGCGGGGGTGAAGGCCCGAGCCGGTAAAGTAGCGGTATGGCAAAGTTCAAAGGTCTAATCCTCGAGGCCGAAGGCCAGCCGCAGATTCGCGAGATTGACGAGGCCGAGCTTCCCGCCGGGGACGTGCGGGTGCGGGTGGAGTACTCGAGCCTCAACTTCAAGGATGGCCTGGCCATCACCAACCAGGCCAAGGTGATCCGCAATTACCCGATGGTCCCGGGCATCGATTTCGCCGGGACCGTGGTGGAGTCGGCCTCGCCAGCCTACAAACCGGGGGAGCCGGTGATCCTCACCGGCTGGCGGGTGGGCGAGACCCACTGGGGCGGGATGGCCCAGATGGCCCGGGTGAAAGCCGAGTGGCTGGTCCCGCTGCCCCAGGGGATGAGCCCGCTGCAGGCTATGGGCATCGGCACGGCGGGGTTTACCGCGATGCTGGCGGTGATGGCGCTCGAGCAGCAGCAAATCTCGCGGGAGCGCGAGGTGCTGGTGACCGGGGCGGCGGGCGGGGTGGGGAGCGTGGCGGTGGCGATCCTGGACCGGCTCGGCTATAAGGTGGCGGCCTCCACAGGCCGGGTCGAGGCCCACCAGTACCTGAGGTCGCTGGGTGCTTCGAACATCATTGACCGCGCCGAACTGGCGGCCCCAGCCAAGCCCCTCGAGTCCGAGCGCTGGGGCGGGGGGGTGGACACGGTGGGCGGGGAAATTTTAGCCAAAGTGCTGGCCCAGACCGCCTATGGCGGCAGCGTGGCGGCTTGCGGCAACGCGGCCAGCCCCAAGCTCGAGACCACCGTCTTCCCTTTCATCCTGCGCGGGGTGAACCTCTTGGGGATCGAATCGGTGATGTGCCCGAAGGAGAAACGGCTCGAGGCCTGGAGGCGCTTAGCCCAGGATCTGCCGATGGAGAAGCTCGAGGCGACAACCCAGGTGGTCCCCCTGGCTGAGGTCCCCCGCTTAGCCCAGGAAATCCTGAAGGGGCAGGTGCGGGGGCGGGTGGTGGTAGACGTGAATGCCTGAGGTGTAGTTTCGCGGCGCTAGCCGGGGAGCTGGGGCCAAAAGCAGCCTGAGTCTCCCTCGGGCTCTTTTCATCGGCTACACTGGGGAAACCCCAGAACCCGAATCTGGGGAAATCCAAACCCGACAGGAGGGCTACCCCATCCATTGGCCGCGCCGCCATCTCGGCGCAAACCGGGCGCTCTAAAGCGCAGTGAAGGTGCACCCAGCACCCCGCCCAAGGGCGGCACTAACGAACCTCGACGAACTGCCACCATGCCGTATGCCACGGCACGATGGAGCACTTGAGTCGGCAGGGTGATGCCCGAGCATCCACAACAATTCTCGGGAGAAAGGTCAGAAGCAGTGTAAAAAAGGTGTTCAATGAAAACGCTTGTCATAGGAGCCGGCGTGGCCGGTTTGGCTGCCGCCCAAGACCTAAAAAGAGCGAAGCAACAGGTTACCCTACTCGAAGCCCGCGACCGCGTCGGAGGACGCATCCACACCAGCCGTAGCTTTGCCGCCGTACCGATCGAACTGGGAGCCGAGTTCATCCACTCCTCGCAAGTTCCCACCTGGGCCTTAGCCCGCCAATTCCAGCTCAAAACCCACCCGATCAACCAGCAAGACGACACCCTGGTGCGCCTGCCGGATGGGCGTTTGCGCTCGGTGGCGGAGGTCGGGTGCCAGCAGAAGTGCTTTTCCGACATCCGGGCGGTAGCCTGGCCCGAGGCTATAGGGGAGGAGTCGCTGGCCCGATACCTCGAGCGTAACGGATTCAGTGGCACCCGAATCCCCTACAAGCTGCAAGAGTACATCTCCGACTTCGACCACCCGGAAGCCCTGAGCGCCAAGGCCGCGCTCGACTTCCTGCGCGACAAATCCGCCGAGGAAGGGGATTACCGCATCCTCGACGGCTATGACTAACTCGCGATAAAACTAGCGGGTCTAGCTCCAGACCCAACCCATGGGAGTACGCGAGCTTCCCCACTGGATATCCGGCTGGGGGTGGTGGTGGAGACCCTCGAGTGGGGAGCCTTCGGGGTAAGGGTCACCGCCACCGATGGGCGGGTCTACCTCGCCGACCAGGCCGTGATCACGCTGCCTTTGGGGGTTCTGAAGGCAAACCGGGTGCGGTTCATCCCCGAGTTGCCCGCGGAGAAGCTCGAGGCCGTCGAGCAACTGGGCGTGGCCGACGCGGTGAAGCTCTTCTACCACTTCGACCGCCCGATCTTCCCCCCCGGCATCAATGAACTCTACGTACCCGGGGCGAACCCCGACGAGTGGTGGAGCAGTTCGCGCGGCCACGGCGTAGAGATCGAGATCCTGACCTCGCTGGCGACCGGCCCGAGGGCCCGCGAACTCCTGCGGATGCCCCCGGAGGAGGCCCTGCGGATGGGCCTCGAGACCCTGCGCCAGGCCCTGGGCCAACCCTATCTGACCCCTAGCAAAGCCCACCTGGCCCACTGGCGCGATGATCCCTACGCGCTCGGAGCCTACAGCAAAGCTAGGGTGGGGGCCTCTGGCGCGCGGGCCACTCTGGCCAAACCGATAGCCAACCGGCTCTTCTTCGCCGGGGAGCACACCGCCTCGAACGCCTGGGCCGCCACCGTCCACGGGGCCTACGCCAGCGGGCGGCGGGCCGCGCGGGAGATCCTGGCTGCTCGAGCCTTGCCCAAAGCGCTCCCGGCGAGCGGGGAACTCCAACCGGTTTACGCCTCCTAAAGCTGAGTTCGCTCCCGCTCGAGCCCCGGAATCCGGGGCTCGAGTTTTTTCGCAGTAGGCTAAGGCTATGGGCGTAAAACAGCTATTCGACCTGAGCGGTAAGGTGGCGCTGGTGACGGGAGGCTCGAGGGGGCTGGGCTTACAGATCGCGGAGGCTTTGGGCGAGATGGGGGCCAGGGTCGCCCTCACCTCGCGCAAGGTGGAGGAGCTGAGCCAGGCCGCCGCCCACCTGCATAGCCTGGGAGTCGAGACCCTGGTCTTCCCCGCCGACCTGGGCCGACCCGAGGCTGCCGAGCCGCTGGTGCGGCAAGTCCTGGAGCGGTGGAGCCAGGTGGACATCCTGGTCAACAACGCCGGGGCCACCTGGGGAGCTCCCACCGTGGAGCACCCCCTGGAAGCCTGGGACAAGGTGATGAATCTCAACCTGCGCGGGGTCTTCCTGCTCACCCAGGCGGTGGGAAAGCTCTCGATGCTGCCGCGCAAATATGGGCGCATCTTGAACGTGGCCTCGGTGGCGGGGTTGCAGGGCAACCACCCGCAGATGATGGCGACCCTGGCCTACAACACCTCCAAGGGCGGGCTGGTGAACCTCACCCGGGCCCTGGCGGCGGAGTGGGCCTCGCAGGGAGTCACCGTGAACGCCATCGCGCCCGGCTACTTCCCCACCAAGATGACCCGGGGAACCCTCGAGATGGCCGGGGAACTGATCTTGCAGTTCATCCCGCTGGGCCGTCTGGGCGGCCCGGAAGACCTCAAGGGTCTGGCCGTCCTGCTCGCCTCGGACGCCTCGGCGTACATCACCGGGCAGGTGATCGCGGTGGACGGGGGCATCTCGGCGATTTGAACCGCCCGCCCAGCACCGCTAAACTAAAGCCAAGACTATGGACCTAGGCCAAGCGGTCATCCGGGGCACCACCGCCGAGGGCTCTCTCGAAGTGATCCGGGTGGTGGAGGGACACATCCTGCACCTGCACCCCGACCGCCGGGGCCGCAACCAAGGCCCTCCGCGCACCGGTGGGCTGGCCCGGCGTAGGCGGCTCCCCGCCGAACTCGAGCCCCTGGTGGGCACCGGCAGGCTGTGGGTGGCGACCGGGTACTTGGTGCTCTACCGCTACGACGTCGGGCGGTGGAAACCCGCCGCGATGGAACTGGTCGCCGGGACCCTGCGCTTCCACCTGGCTTCGCTCAAACCCTTCACCCGTAGCCTCCCCTGGAAGCTTTACGGGCGCGGCCAGGATCCCCGCCAGAACCCGGCCTGGGTGACCTGGGAGTTCCATGCCCTCTTCGAGCCGACCCCGGAGCAGATCGGGCGCCTGAGGGTGTTTTTCCCCAGCGACCTGGCCGGTTAGGTATCTCCTCTCCCCATCCCCTAGCTTAACTGCCCCGGCAAATGCACACAGTTTCTGCGCTCAGGCACTTAGACTCAAAACAGCGAACCATGGACTTGGCCGGAGCCATCATTCAGGGATCGGGTAAAGCCCTCGACGTACTCGAGGGCGCCATCACTGAGGCTCATCCCGACCGCCGCCAGCGCAACCAAGAAGCGCCCCGTATCGGCATGACCGCCCGGCGGCGCAAGCTTCCTACCGAGTTCGAAGTGCTCATCGGCACCGGCAAGATTTGGGTGGTGGGCGGGTTTTTCATCGTGGACCGCAGCCAGACCCAAGGCTGGCAGCCCGGAGCCATGTACCTGAAGGCCGGAGGGATGAGCTTTCACATCGTGGCGCTCAAACCCCTACCCAAGCAGGGTTATTTGGCCCTGACCACCAACGAGAACCTGGTGCTATGGTCCTTCAAGGCCCTCGTCACCCCTACCCCCGAACAGCTCAAGCTGCTGCCGGTAAAGGAAAATGTGACCCGGTTTTAGCCGGAAAGATCGTCTTAGGTGCGCCCGATAGAAGGGTGGGTGTCGGTGGTGTGCGGCGGCGCGGCCTGCTGAGCCACCCTTCCCATCCCGTTTCCGGGAGATCCTTAGTGCCCCCTCGAGCGCTGTAAGGCCACGTAGAGGTGGTGGCCCTCGTGGACCAGGAAATGCTCGAGCAATTCCCCGATATTCATCGGGCCGAAGAGGGCGTGGACCCCGGTGCGGGCGAACTCCGCGTCGGAGAGGCCGCGCAGGCGCTCGAGCATCTTGGGGCGCAGAGCCTTGATCCGGGCGATGACTTCTGCCGTCGGGAGTTCCATCCAGACGGCCAGATCGGGGTCGTTCTCGGGGGTGCGGCTCGCCAGGCGGGGGTTATCTTCGGCCAGGATTTGCTCGAGGCGGGCCAGAAAGACCTCGTGAAAACGCCCCAGGTGGGCCAGGTTCTGCCGGGCCGACCACTTCTCGGGGATGGGGTGGGCATCCAGGGCTTCTGGTGGAGCTTTGAGGATCAACTCGAGGGCCGAGAGCTGGGTCTCGAGGCGTTGGAGGAGGGCAGTTTTACTCATGACATGAATATACGGCGGCGGGGTTGAAGGTATACACCCTGTCGGGCTTATCGTCAATCGCATATCGCGGATCGCAAAAATTTCAGCGATATGCGATTGGCGATCCGCAACACGCTTTTTTCACAACCACCCCTTGGCCCGCGCCGTCTGCAAGCCCTCGAGCCGGTTCTTCGCCCCCAGCTTGGAGAGGGCTTCGGAGAGGTAGTTGCGCACCGTGCCCTCGGATAAATCGAGCCGGGAAGCGATCTGTTTGCTCGAGAGCCCGGTCTCGGCCAGCAAGAGAATCTGCCGCTCGCGCTCGGAGAGGGGGTTGGGCTCGGCCAGGGCCTCCAGGGCGAGTTCGGGGTCCACCACCCTCCTCCCCTGCATCACCGTGCGCACCGCCTGGGCGAGTTTCTCAGCCGGGGAATCCTTGAGCAGATAACCCAGAGCTCCCGCCCTGAGCGCGCGTTCTAAGAATCCGGCTCGAGCAAAGGTGGTCAGGATGATGACCTTGACCTCGGGGCAGTCCCGGCGGATGCGGGCGGCGGCCTCGAGCCCGTCCATCCCCGGCATCTGAATGTCCAGGATGGCCACATCCGGGCAGTGGCTTTTGGCCAGTTCGAGCGCCTCTTCCCCGCTCCCGGTCTCGGCCACGACTTCCAGGTCGTCTTCTAGCTCGAGCAAGGCCCGCAAAGCCCCGCGCACCAGCCCCTGGTCTTCAGCCAGCAACAGCCGGATCATGCGCTCACGGTATCGCGGTTCTCGGTGGGCGGCAATAGCACGCTCAACCGGGTTCCCGGCCCGCTCTCGACGCGTAGGGTGCCGCCCAGGGCGGTAACCCGTTCTTGCATCCCCAGCATCCCGTTGCCCTCCACCCTAGCCCCCAGCCCCTGACCGTTATCTTCGATGGTCAGGCGAACCCCTTCGGGAAGGGTCTCGAGGCCAATTTGCACCCGGCTGGCCCCGGAGTGCCGGATCACGTTGGTCACCGCCTCGCGGAGCACCAGGGCTAATCCGCCCTCGTAGGCCGGGGGAAGGCTGGGCGGGATGGAGGGCAGATTGTAGGCGATCCCAGCAGACTCGAGGGCACTTTTGGCTTGTTTGAGTTCCTCTCCTAAGCTCCCCCGGTAACCCTTCACCACCTCGCGCACCTGGGCTAAAGCCTCCCTCGCCACCCGCTCCACCTCGGCCATCTCCAGGGCGGCCTTGGCCGGGGCTTTCTCGGAAAGCTTGCGGGCCAGCTCGGCTTTGAGCACGATCAAGGAGAGGGTATGGCCCAACACGTCGTGGAGGTCGCGCCCGATCCGTTCGCGCTCGGCGATCACCGCTAGGCGCTGGTTTTCTTCCCGGGCCTGCTCGAGCCGCCGGGTATACCGCCGCCGCTCGGCCCCATATAGCGACGAAATCCCCGTCAACACGGTGAAAAACACCCACAGCAGGCCGGTGATGAGCCGCACCGACCAATCGGAGCTGGTGAAAAAAGCCGCCCCCACCCCCACCAGGGCGAATAAAGCGATCATGCGCCGGGCCTGGGAGATGGGCTCGAGGTCGGCGACGCAAGCCGCCGCCGAGATGATGAAGGTCCCGGTCAGCCAGGGGTTGAACGGCAGCGTCAGCAGCCCCAAGGCCGCCATCAACAGCGTATAGACCACCACCGCCCGACCTTTGGCCGGATAAGCCCGCAAATAAAGCGGCACGAAGAGCGCCACCGAGACCAGACTGCCGACCCAGTTCAACCAAGTAGCGTCCGGGTAGGAAAGCGGGATGAAGCCCAGGAGCAAGTAGGCCAGCGAGAAGTACGGCCACATGTCCCTGGGCTTATTGCCTGACCGACCCCGGTCCATACCCCAGTGTAGCCCCTGGGCACAGCTTTTCTGGGCGGGAGGGTCGAGGGGTTTAGAAACGAACACGCTCCCTCCTCAGCTAAACCGCTGTCCCTGGTCACGCCGGTAGCCCCACAGGGCGAGCACTCCGAAAATCAGCGTGAAAACCGCCAGGCTCAAGAAGTCCTGGGCCTTCCAGGCCTGCCCGGTCACAGCCGGCCAGACCACATCGCCCCAGTGGCGGGTGGGGGTGAACTGGGAGATCTTCTGCACCACTTCGGGCAGGTTTTGCGGCGGAACCCACAGCCCACCCAGGAAGGAAAGTGGCAGGTAGAAGAGCTGGGCCAGGGTTCCGGCTCCCTTGGGCGAGGCGAGGTAGCCGATGGCAAAGCCCAAGAGACTAATGGGAATGGCCCCCGCGACCAGGGCCAGAACCAACCGGCCCCAAGCGGCCACGGATAAGTGTGCCGGGGTGGTGAGGTGGGCGACCACGGCCATCACCACTACAGCACCAACAGCAAAAGTAAAACCGTTCAAAACCCTCGAGACCAGGCGCACATAAGGCGAACCCGGCAAGGTGCGCTCGTACACTGCCCAGGCCGAAGCCCGATCTTGAGCGATCCCCACCGCGAAGCCGAAGAACAAGGCCCCCATCATCGCGAAGATCATGAAGGAGCCCATCGCGAAGTTGGCCTCCAAGGTGCTCGGGGCGCTCGAGGGCACGAAAAACAAGAAGAAGACTGCCGGGAACACTATGGAGCCGATGAAGTAGCCAGGGTTACGCGAGAGGCTCAGAACGCTGGCTTTGTACTGGGCGAGAATCAGGTTCATGGTGTTTCTCCTTCGCAGACGATTTCGCTAACGGCTGCCCGTGAGGGCGACAAACGCTTCTTCGAGGCTCACCGACTGGACTTCCAGGTCACTAAAGGGGACGTTCTTCTGCACCAACTGGCGTACTACCGCGTCCGAGTCGGGGGTGTAGAGGACGATGGTTCCGTTTTCGCGCTTGAGCTTGCTGACCCCTTCCAGGCTGGGCACCTCGGGTGCACGAAAGCGCACCTGGCGAAGCCCCACCCGAGCCTTGATCTCCCCCACGGTTCCTTCCACGACGGTCCTGCCGTGGTCGATCACCACGACCCGGCTGGCCAGGGCTTCGGCCTCTTCCAGGTAGTGGGTGGTGAGCAGCACCGTGCCGCCTTCGGCTTGGTAACGCCTAACCCCCTCCCACAAAGAGCGCCGAGCCTCCACGTCAAGGCCGGTAGTGGGCTCGTCAAGGATCACCAGCTTGGGGTTGCCTGCGAAAGCCAGCGCGACCGCCAGCCGGCGCTTCTGTCCGCCGGAGAGCCCGCCGCACTGGCGGCGCTCGAGGCCAACCAGACCAAAGCGCTCAAGCAGTTCCCCCCGCGGCATGGGGTGGGGATAGTAGGCTTGCACCAGATCCAGCACCTCGTAGACCCGCAGCTCGCTCGGCAAGCCGGTCTCCTGGGGGGTCACCCCAAGGTGTAAGCGCGCTTTAGGATCCCGCGGATCGAAGCCAAAAAGCCGTACCATCCCCTCGTCCGGCCTCCGCAACCCCGCCATCAGGCTGATCGCGGTGCTCTTGCCGGCCCCGTTGGGGCCTAAGAGCGCCAAGAGTTCGCCGGGATAGACTTCCAGGCTCACCCCCTTGAGCGCTTGGGTCTTACCAAAACGCTTAGAAACCCTATCCAAGCGGGCCACCGCGCGGCCCTCGAGGGCCGCGGTGTAGGAAGCAGTGAGGGTTTGGGTCATCGGTATCCTCCCGGTTCACAGGATGCTACCGAGGAGCTTTTTTGCTCAGTGGAGAGCGTCAGATAGGCGGGGTGACACTTGTCATCCGAGCTTCCACTGCACCTTCTCGCGCCAATCGCCGCGTTTGCCCTCGGGCCAGGGAGTGGCCGGATAGCCGACCATTAGGAAGCCCAACAGCTTGTGCGGAGGCTCGAGCCCCACGAACCGCGCGGTGTTTTCGTGGCGCACTGGCATCCCCGAGGCCCAAAAAGTCCCCAGACCCAAGCTCCGCGCCACCAGTTGCATGTTCTGTACCGCCGCGGCCACCGCCGCCACTTCTTCCCACTCGGGGATCTTGGGGTTGGTGCCTACTTGCATCCCCAGCGCGATCCACACCGGAACCTTCCAGACCCGGCTAAGCTGCTGCTCATATTTGGCAATCTCGAAGGCTTCGGGCGGGGTGCCCAGCCGGTAGGACTCGGCGAACTTTTCGCCCAAAGCCCGGCGGGCCTCCCCGGCGAACACGGTGAAACGCCAGGGTTCGGTCTGGCCGTGGGTAGGGGCCCAGTTGGCGGCCTCGAGCATCATCTCGAGGTACTCGCGGGGCACCGGGTCGGGAAGGTAGTAGATCTGCTTGATGCTGCGGCGGGCGCGGATGGCCTCGAGCACCGCCCGAGCCTCCGCAGGGATCGAAAGGGAATCGCTCATCCCAGCAAACTTATCGCACTTTCTTCGCTTTTAGTTGTGTCTGAAGTCAGGATCACCCCAGTCACCGGACGAATCCCCCAGCACAGCAGAAAGGGGCGCATCACCGCGCCCCTCACAGATCAGCATTTTTGGTCAGCGGCTAGCCGAGGGGACGGTTAGGGCATATTTGGCCTGATCGTAGACCTTCTGCGCCCCTCGCTGCTCCCAGCCGATCAGCCAGGGCTCTACAGTGGGCGAACCGGAGCTGGCGAAAGTCGAGGAGACCCAGTTCAGCAGCCCCTTGCGGAAGACCCGCGGGTCGGCCTGGAAATACAGGGGGATCATCGCCACCTCCTCGGCCCAGATCTGCTGCATCTGGGCGAAGAGGGCTTTACGCTTGGCCACGTCGAACTCCACCACCGCCTGGGCCCGCAGCTTGTCAAAGTCGGCGTTGCACCAGCCGCCAAAGTTGGTGCCGCGGTAGCCGTTGTCCTTGGTGGGCACAAAGATCTGCTTGCCTTCCTCGTCGCGGCAAGCCGAGCGCACCCCATCGTCTTGCAATCCCATGCTGAAGGCGTACTTGAGGAAGCCGGTCCAGGCCCCGTCCTGGGCCCGGGCCCGGTTGGGACCCAGCACCACCGCCGAGGGGGCGTTGTTGATCTTGACCGCGATCCCCACCTGACGCAAATTGTCCTGGATGAACTGCTGGATGCGCTCGCGCACCGCGTTCCCGGCGGTGGTCTGGTACTCGAGTTCGAAGCGCACGGTCTTGCCGTCCACGGTGCGCTGCAGGATGCCGTCCGGCCCCGGCTTCCAGCCCAGTTCGGCCAGCAGGGCGCGGGCCCTGTCAGGGCTGTACTCGTAGCGGCGCACGCTGGGGTTGTACATGGGGTTCTGCGGGAACACCCAGGAGTGGGCCACCGGCTGCAGGCCGTCGAAGAAGCCCTTGTTGATTGCCTCGCGGTTGATGGCGTACATCAGCGCCTGGCGGGTGCGCTTATCGGCCAGACCCAGGTTTTTGACCTGCTCGAGGTTGGTGAACTGGTTGACCTCGATGTGCTCAAAGAAGGGGGTGGGCACGAACCACACCTCGAAACGGCCCTCGGCCCGGCGGGTGAGCTGGGGGGCACGGCCCTGGTCGAAGGTCAGCGAGACCCCCGAAGAAGCATCGATCCCCCCACCCAGGATCGCCACCAACAGCGAGTTGGTGTTCTGGATGATGCGGTAGGTCACCTTCTGTACGTACTTGTCGGCCCCGCCCGGAGGGGTGATGAAAAAGCGCGGGTTGCGCACCATCTCGATGGTGTTGCCGGGGACCCAGCGCTTGACCACGAAGGGCCCGGAGTAGACCATCTTGCCCGCGTTGAGCGCCTGTGGCGAGGCGTACTGGGTGAAGAAGTTGCGAAACACCTCGGCCTGCCCGGCAGCATCGCGGCCCTGGGCCGCCGCTTTGGCCTTCTCCCAGTCGGCCCGCATGATGTGGGCCGGGGCATACCCGATGGGGTTTCCGTCGAGGTCATAGAAATAAGCGGGCTCGAAGGTCACGGTGAAGTTCCGCTTGTCCTTGACCTGCAAGCCCACCCGGTCCCAGTAGTCGGGCGAGGTGGTGGGCACCCCTTTGGTCTTGCCGAAGTCGTAATACATCGCCACGTCGTCGGTGGTGATGGGAGTTCCGTCCGACCAGACCGCGCCTTCGCGCAGGGTGAGGTCAATCTCGAGCCTCCGCTTGCCCCCCGGCAGGTTGCTGAAGCGCACCCGCTTGTTGGCCACGGTGGGGGCCTCGGTGACCAGGACCGGTATGTTCTCCACGTCGCGGCTGATCTGGATCAGGGGCGGGAGCAGAAAGTTCTCGATCTCGAACTTGATGCTCTGGTTGCTGATGGCGTTCACGAAATCCCCCACCAGCACACGGGGCTCCTGCGAGGTGCCCACCACCAGGCTGTTGTCCTGCGGTCCGGCCAGGGACAAACCGGCCAACAACCCCACGAAAGCTTGTATAACCCTTCGCTTCATACGCTCGTCTCCTCCTCAAACGGTTTATGCAAGTATACAGAGCGTATCCATTTTGTCTACTCCCCGCCGATTGCTCGAGGGGTGGACCCACCAAGCCCATCCCGACGATCACCCCTGGCACGGGCTCTAGCCGCCTGTCCGGCGAGGGGACGGCGGGTCTACCGGCAATCCGGCCAGGCGGCGGCGGATCGCCTCGGCTTGCACCTCTTTGGGGTAGGGGCAGTGGCGACACCTCGAGCCGCAACAGTACCCCCGGCGCAGGTGATAGCGC
>DASTSL010000150.1:0-19577 GCA_035760705.1 Meiothermus sp.
GGGCGGCTCACCGAGGAAGAGTTCAACCAGATCAAGATGCACCCCACCGAGGGGACCAAGTTGCTCCAGCCTGCCCAGCGTTACATCCGCGACGTGCTCCCCATCATCCGGCACCACCACGAGCGCTGGGATGGGCGGGGCTACCCCGACGGCTTGGCCGGGCAAGAGACCCACCTCTGGGCGCGGATCGTGGCTCTGGGCGATGCCTACGAGGCCATGACCGCCGGGCGGCCTTACGTGAAGGCCAAAACCCCCGATGAAGCCCTACGCGAGATCATGGACCTGGCCGGTAGCCAGTTTGACCCCAAGCTGGCTAAGCTATTCCAGGAGCTGTGGTTGCAAGACCCGCTCTGGAAGGATCGGGAGGTTTTCCTACGCGCCTATACCTCGCAAGCGCCCTCGCCGGGTTCCTCGGTGCCCTCCTCGCCGGAACCCGCCTACAGGACTTCGGAAGAATTGAACTGAAGTCCGCCTGGGCTTTTTTGCTGGCCGCCGTGCTCGAGGGCGGCTTGGCTTTTGCGACCTCGAGAGGGTTGCTCTCCCCCGAGCTGGCCGGACCCATCGCCAAGATCTGTGTGCTGGTCTTCGTCGGCTATGGCCTCTGGCGCAACCTGCGCCTCAAAAGCCTGTGGTTCGTCTGGCTGGGTCTTTTGGCCAACACCCTGGTGATCATCGCCAACCAGGGGCACATGCCGGTGAGCGCGGAGGCTTTACGACAGGCCGGGTTGGGCCACCTCGAGCCCGTGCTGCGCAACACCTACGACGCCGTTCATACCCTGATGAGCGAGCAGACCCGGCTTTGGTTTCTGGGGGATGTGATCCCGGTCCCGCTCGAGATCTTCCGCAACGTCATGAGCTTGGGGGACGTGCTGTTGATGCTGGGGATCGCCGGGGTGATCCTCGAGGGGGGCTTGCAGGCGGGCGGGCGCAACCTCCTCGACCTCCCGGAGCGAATCAAGCAGCGCCTGGCCCTGGGGCTCTACCTGGCCGCGGTGGTGATCTGGGCCTGGCTGGGTCGGGTTTAGCTTAGGTCGAGCGTCAAAACGGGCTGGGGGCGCGTAACCTGTGGCCTTTTAACCCCAAGCCTTCGTGTCTACAGCGTATGATGTAGGACCTGCGGCATTCCCGTTCAGCTACAATAGCCAGGATATGAGTCGAGTCTATCGAATCTGCTTGATCGAAGGTGACGGCATCGGCCACGAGGTAGTTCCGGCGGCCAGGAGCGTGCTCGAGGCCACCGGGCTCAAGTTCGAGTTCGTGGAGGCCGAGGCGGGCTGGGAGACCTTCGAGCGAAGAGGCACCTCGGTGCCCGAGGAGACCGTGGAGATCGTCAAGTCCACCGATGCCACCCTCTTCGGGGCCGCCACCAGCCCCACCAAGAAAGTGGAGGGCTTTTTCGGGGCCATCCGCCACCTGCGCCGTCGGCTGGACCTTTTCGCCAACGTGCGCCCGGCCAAGCATCACCCAGTCAAAGGCTCCACGCCGGGAACCGATCTGATCGTGGTGCGCGAGAACACCGAGGGGCTCTACGTCGAGCAGGAACGCCGCTACGCCAAGGGCAAGGTGGCTATCGCCGACCGGGTCATCACCTACGAGGCCAGCTACCGGATCGTGGAATACGCCCTCAAGCTGGCCCGCACCCGCCGCAAGCAACTAGCGCTGGTGCACAAGGCCAACGTTCTGCCGCTTTCAGATGGGCTCTTCCTCGAGGCCGCCTATGACGCCGCCAAGCACTACCCCGACGTCGAAGTCTCCGAGGTGATCGTGGACGCCTGTGCCATGCGGCTGGTGCGCAACCCACAGAGCTTCGACGTGCTGGTGATGGAAAACCTCTTCGGCGATATCCTATCCGACCTCACCGCCGGGCTGGTGGGCGGCCTGGGGATCGCGCCCTCGGGCAACATCGGCGAGCAAGCCGCCATCTTCGAGCCGGTGCACGGCTCGGCCCCGGACATCGCCGGGAAGGGGGTCGCCAACCCCACCGCCGCCATCCTCTCGGCAGCCATGATGCTCGACTATCTGGGTGAGCACGAAATCGCCCGCCGCATCGAGAAAGCGGTGGACGTGGCCCTCGAGCAAGGCCCGGTCACGCCCGATCTGGGCGGCAAAGCCAACACCCTCGAGTTCGCTAAAACCGTGGCCGCCGCCCTCTAGGGCAAATACGAGGGCAGCCTAAACGCCACGATTCCGCCCGCCAGGGTCTCACGTCCTGGCGGGCAGATACGTTTGCCAATACCTCTACGGGCAGCTCGGGAGGGTGCCTACCCATTGGTGGTCCACCGGAAGTAATGTTGTCCTCCTGACCGAAGTTAGGCGCGGAGCGCTCGGGATCTCTCCTGCGGGATTACCCACCGCTCGGGTAGAAAGACCGGTCCTTTTGCCCGATCAGGATGAGCGACTCCGCTAGCACTACGCTCAGGACGACAGCCAAATCGGCACATCCAGCAATTCCCCGGAAAAATCGGTGGCTTCTAAGCGCATCCACGACAAATCTGCTGGATCAGCCACCGCTTTAGCCGTCCTTAATCTTTTTCAGATCCCCCTCAGAAACCGCACGTCCAGGGGTAAGATGCGGGCATATTCGCTAGGGATCAGGGTTTTTCGCGCGCCGTGATTGAGAAAAGTCGCCAATCTGTGCCTCATTTGCAACGCGCGGCAGGGTGTGACGATTAGCCACGGGGTAGCGGTTTTAGCTTGTTATACTTCAAACCAGTGAGTTGAAAGGGGGCAGAGTGCGAGAGCTATTAAGCAGCTTGTTAAGGCCACGGGTCGAGGCTTTGGGCCTCGAGATCGGTTCGGCCAACCTCAAGCTGGTGGAACTATCCGGCCACCCTCCCACCCTCCGCGGTTTGGCCATCCGTCCTACACCTCCAGGCATCATCCAGGACGGAGCCATTGTGGAGCCGGGGGTGTTGGCCGGAGAGTTGCGCGACATGCTGGGCGAGTTGCGCACCCGAAAACGCTACGTGGTGGCCGCCGCCAGCAACCTGGCGGTGATCACCCGTACCATCCAGGTGCCCAAGATGCTGCCCAAGCAGCTCGAGGAGGCCGTACGCTGGGAAGCCGAGCGGTACATCCCCTTCCCCATCGACGAGGTGGTGCTGGACTTCGCCACCCTGGATGACCCCGAGACCATCGCCGACGGGGAGCAGATGGAAGTGGTGGTTGGGGCGGCCCGCCAGGAGACGGTGGCGGGATTGGTCGAGGCCATCAAGGCCGCCGGGCTCGAGCCCTTGGTCATCGACGTGAAGCCCTTCGCCGGGCTCAGGCCGATGGAGCACAAGCTCAAGGCTGAGGGCGGGCAGGCCCCGGTGACGCTCTTCCTGGAGGTCGGGGCCGAGTCCAGCGCGTTGGTGCTGACGCGGGGCGAGCGGCTCTTGCTGAACCGCGTCATCAACCTCTCCGGCAAGGATTTCACCGCCGCCATCGGGCGGGCTTTCAACTTAGATCCGGTGGCCGCCGAGGAAGCCAAGAAGAGCTACGGCCTGGCCACCATCCCCACCGAGGACGAAGAGCTCCTCTTGGACTTCGACGCCGAGCGCGAGCGCTTCAACCCGGCCCGCATGTACGACGCCATCCGCCCGGTGCTGGTCGAACTCACCACCGAGCTACGGCGCAGCCTGGAGTTCTTCCGGGTACAAGTGGGCGACTTAGGGATCGAGCAGGGCTTCGTGGCCGGGGGCGGCAGCAAGCTGCGCGGGCTGGTCCCGCTCCTCTCGGACACCTTGGGGATCCCGCTCGAGCCCGCCGACCCCTGGCAGAACATCTCCTTCGACAAAAACCGCTTTGACGGGGACTACCTGCGTAGCCTAGCCCCCGAGTTCACTGTCCCGCTGGGTCTGGCCTTACGGGGGGTGAACCCGCTTGATTAGGCTTAACCTCCTTCCCAAAAACCTGCGCCGCCGGGTCGAGCCCGGTTGGTGGCGGCTGGTGGCGATCCTCTTCGTAGCGGCGGTGCTGGGCATCGTAGGCTATCTGCACTATTCCGCCTGGAGCCAGCTCCAGGCCCTCGAGGACGAACGCGACCAACTGCGGCTGGAGGTGGACGTGCTCAGGCCCGCCATCCGCGAGCAGCAAGACCTGTTGCGTCGCCAGCAGGAGCTTCAACCCCTGGAGCAAGTACGGACTCAGCTCGAGAACCGCCGGGTGCGCTGGTCGGACAACATCGCCACCTTCGTCAATCAAATCCCCCGCGAGAATGGCCGCTTTGGAGTAGCCCTGCGCAGCATCGGGGCCAACCTGCGGGGCCAGGGCAACCAGCCCGCCCCAGGCAGCGAAAACCTCTACGATGGCAAACCGGTGAAGGTGGAGTTCAACCTCCAGGGCGAAGCCTTGGGCCAGGCCCAACTGGTCCGCTTCGTCGAGGCCTTCGAATCCTCCCCCCGCTTTGGGATCAACTTCCAACAAGCCACCCTCGACCAGAACCGGGGCCTCTACACCTTTAGCGCCACCGTAGGCATGGTCGAAGAACCCCAAGGAGGTGAGCAAGGTGCTCGCTAGACTCGGACAGCGCGAGTGGTCCTTGATCGCCATCGTGGCAGCCATCCTGGTGGGGGTGCTGTGGTTCTACCTGATCGTGCAGCCCCTGCGCCAACAGGCCGAGTTCGTCCGGCTGGGCAGCAACGGCGAGACCGTGGCGCCCACCATCCCGGTGAACGGCCCGCTGCCCGAGGATCTGGGCATCGATGACTTGCAGGCCGCCCGCGACCGGGGCCGCCAGGCCCAGGCCGCGCTGGGACAACTCCGCAACACCATCGCCGAACTCGAGGCCCGCCAGCAGCAGTTCCTGCGGGAACTTCCGCCCCAGGAGCGGCTGGCCGACGTGCTGGCCTCGCTGGCCCAGCAAGCCCGCCAGAGCGGGGTCACGGTGCGCAGCATCCAGCGCTCGCCGGTGGCCCAGACCGACGTACCCAACGTGCGCAGCGTGAACCTGGCCCTCCAGCTCGACTCGCCCTTCTCCGAGCTGTACGTCTTCCTGCGGCGCTTGGAGGAGCTCCAGCGCTTCAGCACCATCTCCGGGCTCAACCTGAGTCTGGGCGGAACCGCCGAGCAGACCGCCAACCCCCCCATCAACACCAGCCTGACCATGACGGTGTACGTCTATCAAGAGCCGGGCAATTCGGCCCAGACCCGGCAAGGCAGTAACCCCAGCGGCAACCCGGCCCAGGGCCAGGGAGGTCGGCCATGACCTGGCTCAGACAACTCCCCCAATCCACCAAGGTGTTGATGGCGGTGGCAGCATTGGCCTTAGGGGTCACCCTGTGGTACGTGCTGTTCTTTCTTCCTGGGCAGAACCAGGCGGCTACCCCCCTTCCACCGGTGAGCGAGACCACCCCGCAGCCGGGAATGAGCCCCCAGGTTGTAACTCCCCAAGCCTCGAACCCGGGAACCGTGGCTCCCGCCCGGCCCCTCGAGGTGCTGCCGATCCCCTTCCTGGCGACCCAGGCCCCGGCCCAACCAGCGACCTCGAGCCAGGCCAGCACCCCCGGCCCCAGCGCGCCCGGACGGGTGCGGGTACAGGCTCCGCCGAACCCCTTCGTGCCGCTGATCATCGAGACCGCCACGCCGCCCAACCAGGCCACGGCCAGCCTTCCCCAGCCCACCTCCATCCCCAGCACCTCGGCCCGGGTTCAGGTTCGCCAACCCAGCGTTCCCCTGCCCAGCACCCCGCTGCCCCAAACCAGCCCGACCCCCACCCCGCTCACCCCGCGCCCGCAGATCGCGGCGCCGCAGGCCACGGCGGGGGTTCCGGGTTCCTTGTCGGGGGTCGCCAACCTCTCCGGAGGGGCGCTCCCCTTGCGGCTGACCCCGCTCGAGCGTGAGGTAGCCCAGCCCGCCCCGCGTCCGGCCACCCCCACTACCCAGACCCCTCCCCCCACGACTTCTCAGCTCGCCACGCCGCAAACCCCAGCGGCTCCCACCGGGCTAGCCGGGTTCGTACAGGAGCAGGGCATCAAGCTGGCCATGACCACCCTCGGCCCGACCAGCGTGGCGGTGTTCCAGACCAAGGAAGGCTATATCGTGGTCCCGGTCGGCGAAAAGATCCCCGGTACCGAAGTGCTGGTCAAGACTATGACCGCGAACGAAGCGACCCTGGTGCGCGGTAACGAGTCCTTGCCTATCAAACTTGAAGGCGGTGAGTAAAGCTATGAAACGACTGCTGGCAATGTTGGCCCTGCTCAGCTTCGGCTTGGCGAGCTTTGGCTGGGCGGGTAGCCTCCCTACCGACAGCCGCTTCGACGCCCCGGTGCGGTTGAACATCGCGAACATCGCGAACTCCCAGACCGTTCCCACCCTACCCCTCGACGTGGTGCTCGAGGCGTTGGCCAAATCGGTGGGGTTACAGCCCCTCATCTACCGTGAGTTTCCGGTGGACGGGAACGCCGCCAACGCTAAGCCTACCCTGCCCAACATCAAGCTCGACTTCGAGGGGCGGCCCTTCCGCCAGGTGTGGGACCTGATCTTCAACACCTACGGGGTCCAGTTGAGCCTGGACTACCAGATCATCGGGACCGGCACCGTGGTGGTGGCTCCCAGCGCGCTCATCACCTCGCTCTCCGAGGCTCAGCAGCGGGTGGGGGACCGTAGCCGGGTGCTCTACTTGGTGAGCATCCCCCCGGTGGTCTACATCGACGGCACCAAGATCGATTACGAGAAGGCCAAGACCTGGGTCAAGGACAACTTCATCCCCTTCGCCACCACCGAGTTCGGCAGCCTCTCGGTGAACTGGATCGTGGTGCAGCAGGGCAACACCCTGGCCGCCCTCTCCTCCATAGTGGGCACCACTCCCCAGCACAACCGCTTTCAGGACACACTCGCCAAGGGCCGTTACACCTACGAGGTACTGGCCGGGGGGGCTACCCCGGTCGGGCAACAGACCCAGGTCAACAAGACCGAGCGCCTCTACACCCTGCAAAACGTCTCCTTCGCCGATTTGCAAAACTTCCTGCTGGGGCAGCTCCCTAGCCTCGAGATCTCGGTGGTCCCTACCAACCCCAAAGCCGCCTACATCCGCGGCAGCGACGCCGACTTGAAGAAGCTCGACGAACTGCTCAAGACCGCCGACTTAGCCCGCGCCTTCAAACGGCCCTACACCCTGCAAAACCTCACTTTCGAGCAGGCCAGCTCTCGGCTCCAGCCGCTTTTGACCGGTGACCTCAAGGGGATCGGCCTCGAGCCCATCCCCGGCAACCCCAACGGGCTTTTCGCCAACGCCACCGAAGCCCAACACACCCAGCTCGCCGAGGTCATCAAGGCCGTCGATACCCCCATCGTCCAGGCCCCGACCAGCGAACCCGTCGTCCGCCGCATCTACACCCTCAACTTCGCCAACGCCGCCCGCGTAGCCGACTTCCTGCGCAAGGAGGTCAAGGGCATCACCGCCGAGGTCATCGAGGGCCAGCCGGTGGTGGTGGTGCGGGGCACCGAGAAGCAGCAGCAGGAAGTGGCTGATCTGGTGGTCACCCTGGACAAGCCCACCGGCGAACAGGCCGCCGCCGCTTCGCGCACCCAGCGGGTCTACAAGCTGAAGTTCGCCAACGCCCCGGCCCTGGTTGAAGCCCTGAGCAAAGTAGGAGGCGGTTCGGCCACCGCCAATACCCAGCCCTCCACCTCTTCCGGGTTGCCGAGCCTGGTTGCCGATCCCAGCACCAACAGCATCATCGCGGTGGGCAGCGACGCGCAGCTTCGCAACTTCGAGGTGACGCTGGCCCAGCTCGACGTGCCCAAGCAGCAAGTCCAGCTCCAGGTGCGGATCCAAGCGGTCAACAGCAGCGTGATCCGCGAACTGGGCATCAAGTGGGAGACCATCTCGGGCGGCAACCTGGTGGCTTCAATCCTCGAGAAGGGATTGAGCCTGATCTTCGACGCGACCCGCAGCCTGGCCTCACTCAACATCCGGGCTACCCTGAACGCCCTCGAGAGCCAGAACCTCTCCCGCCGCATCTCCGATGCCAATCTGATCGTCGAGAACGGCTACGGCAACGACACCAGCGACCTGCGGCAAGCCAGCGCCGCCGGGGCCGAGCTGAAGGCGGGTGGCAAGCTGCTGATCGTAACCAGCACCAGCGGGGATAACCCGCAGCAGAACGTCCGGGAGTTCGACGTGGGTCTCACCCTCAGGCTGCGCCCCCGCATCACCCCGGACGGTCAGATCATCCTCGAGGTCTACACCCAGACCGGCGGGCAACCCGAAGTTCTAGCACCTGACCGCACGTTCCTGCCGGTCAACAGCACCCTCTCAAACTTCCGTCTCAAAGACGGGCAGACCGTGGTGATGGGTGGGTTGGTACAGACCACTTCAAAGAATACTGAAAATAAAGTCCCTTTGCTTGGCGATATTCCTCTAATTGGAGCTCTCTTTAAGCAAACGACCGTTGAGAATTCTCAAGAGGAGTTAATCATAATTATCACTGCAAACATTGTTAAGGAACAGCCAATGGCTGGACAGTAGAAACAGGCGTATTCTCCGGGTGAGATAGATTCTCTCTATCTCACCCGGCTGTTTTATAAAGGAGCTGGATTATGTATAAGTTGAAGTTTCTCGTTGGTTTTATGTTAGGAGGGATACTTCTTTCGGCCTGTGGAAGCCAAAAGGAAAGCTTTACTGAAGGAAACGGTATAGTGGGTATTCAAAGCACTTCCGCGAATTGTCGCACTTATACTGATGGAACTGTCTCTGGGGTTGAGTTTACGTCACCAACCTCTGCAATTACGTTGTATAAATCTGGTACACGTAGACAAGAGGTCACTTTTTATGTATCTAGCTATGGAGGCAGTGGAGGGATTGCGCCTACTGTAACTAGTATTTATTGGTCAAGCGTCCCAAATGGAATAGTGTCAGAATCAATTTTCTATTATAGCTCGTACACCGCTACGCTAGTTTATAAGTCGGCATTGAAGCTACCAACCCTCAGCGTTAATGATCCGCCCGTTGGGAACTATACAGCGGTAGCCACCGTAAACTTCATTTGCCCTAACGCGCCAATGAGTCGAACCCTGACTACACCGATCTCGATAATTGTAAGACCATAAAGCGGTGTAAGTATAAATAAAGCCATAGTAGAGGGATTTCTCACCCCTGCTATAGCCATTTGGGTATGTATGCTAGGCTCTTGCTATGCGGTTTTTGACCTCGGGCGAATCCCACGGCCCACAACTCACCGGGATCATCGAGGGGTTGCCGAGCCGGCTCCCCCTCAGCGTCGAAGATATCAACCCCTGGCTTAGGAAGCGCCAGGGCGGCTATGGGCGCGGCAGGCGAATGGTGATCGAGACCGACACGGTGGAGATCGTGAGTGGGGTGCGGGCCGGGCGCACCACCGGGGCCCCCGTGACCTTCGTCATCCAAAACACCGACTACCGCAACTGGACCGAGATCATGGACCCGGCCCCGGGCAACGAGCCGCGCAAGAAAGCGCTCACCGCGGCGCGTCCGGGCCACGCCGACCTCTCCGGGGGGATCAAGTACCACCACAAGGACCTGCGGGACGTGCTCGAGCGGGCCAGCGCCCGCGAGACCGCCATGCGGGTCGCGGTGGGTGCGGTGTCCCACAAGCTCCTCTCCTTTTTCGGGGTGGAGAGCGTGGGTTTCGTAGCGGGGATGGCGGGGGTGTGGAGCAACGTCCCCTTTGACTGGGAGCTGCGCAGCCGGATCGAGGAGAGCCCGGTGCGCATGACCGACCCCCAGGCCGAGGCGGAGGTGATCCGCCGGGTGGACGAAGCCAAAGCCGCGGGCGACACCCTGGGCGGGATCATCGAGGCACGGTTCAAGGGGTTGGTGCCGGGGCTGGGCTCGCAGATGCACTGGGAACGCAAGCTCGATGGGCGAGTGGCCCAGATGGCCCTGAGCATCCCGGCGGTAAAGGGCGTGGAGATCGGCACCGGCTTCGAGAACGCCATGAAGCCGGGTTCGCAGGTTCACGACGCGATCTACTGGGAGAAAGAGCGCGGCTATTACCGCCAGACCAACCGGGCCGGGGGCACCGAGGGCGGCATGAGCACCGGTGAAGAACTGGTGGTGCGGGCTGCCCTCAAACCCATCGCCACCCTGATGACGCCCTTGCCGACGGTGGACGTGGTGAGCCACCAGCCCGCCGACGCCGCCCGCGAACGCTCCGACACCACCGCAGTCCCGGCAGCCAGCGTGATCCTCGAGGCCCTCAGCTCAATCGTGCTGGCCCAGGCCTACTTGGAGAAGTTCGGGGGCGACACCCTGGAAGAACTCGTCGAGCGCGTGGAGCGGTACAAAGAGTACGCCCGGACGTATTGAGCCATGTCAGCGCCTTACGTCGTATGCCGTACGCCATACGCCAACAACTTTTCAGGAAGACGTAGGACGTATGACGTACGACTTCCCAGCCTCCCACCCCCCACACCTCAGGCCCTACCCCCTGCCCATGCTGCAAATTGACCGCCCCACCACCTGGGTCACGCTCACCGGCTTCATGGGGGTGGGCAAGAGCCGCATCGGGCGGGAGTTGGCGCACGAGCTGATGCTGCACTTCATCGACCTGGACGGCTACATCGAGCGCGAGACTGGGCTCACCATCGCCGACATCTTTCGCCACCTGGGCGAAGAGACTTTCCGTAGGCTCGAGGCCGAGGCGGTAAGCGAACTGGTGCACAAGGACTTCATGGTGCTCTCGCTGGGCGGCGGCACCTTCATGAGCCCGGAGAACCGTGGGAAACTGTTGAGCCGGGGCATCGTGGTGGCCTTGTGGGCCAGCCCCGAGACCATCTTCGAGCGGGTCAGCCGCAAACCCGGTAAACGCCCCATGCTCGAGGGCGAAGACCCCCTGGGCCGGGTGCAGCGCATGTTCTCCGAGCGCGAGCCGATCTACCGTCAGGCCCACATCCACGTCTCCACCGACGGGCGGCGGGTGCAGGAGGTGGTGGAGGAGATCATCGAAAAGCTCTGGGATTACACCGAGCTTCACCCCCCGGTCGCCCCGCCCCCCGGCCCCGATGCCCCCCAGCCGCTGGCCGAAGCCGACCAGGAGGTCAACCCCAATTCCTTCAGCGAGTCGGCGGATAAGGAGGGCCAATGATCCGGCTGGTGGTGCAGGTTTCGCCGCCTAGCGGGGTGGACAACCCTCGAGCCTACCCGGTCGTGATCGGGCAAGGGCTAAGCCAATTCGCCAAACCCAATGGTCCCCGAGCTTTGTTGTACGACCGGGCGGTGCAGGGCTTTGCCGAGAAGCTAGCCGACGAATTGGATATCTCAACCCGGCTCGCCCTCGAGGGCGGGGAGTGGGCCAAGACCCTCGAGACCTACGCCCACTGCCTCTCCTGGCTGGCCGGGAAGGCCCTGCCCCGCGACACCACGCTCTACGTGGTGGGGGGCGGCACCCTGACCGACCTGGGCGGCTTCGTGGCTGCGAGTTATCTAAGGGGGATCGAATATATCTCCTTCCCCACGACCCCGCTGGCCATCGTGGACGCCGCGGTGGGCGGGAAAACCGGCCTCAACCTGCCGGAGGGCAAGAATCTGGTGGGCGCGTTTCACTTCCCCCAAGCGGTCTACGCCGACCTCGAGGCCCTGCGAACCCTCCCCCTCCCCCTCTTCAAGGAGGGTCTGGTCGAGGCGTTCAAACACGGGCTGATCTCGGGGGATGAAACCCTGCTAGACCTCGAGCCTTTGAGGCCGGGCGGGGCGGGGCTCGAGGGGTATCTGGCTCGAGCCGTCTCGGTCAAGATTCGAATTGTCGAGGCCGACCCCACCGAGAAAGGCGAGCGCAAGAAGCTGAACCTGGGGCACACGCTGGCCCATGCCTTAGAAGCAGCCACCGACCACCAACTCTCCCACGGCGCGGCGGTAGCCTACGGGCTCGTCTACATCAGCCTGGTCGGGAGGGCGCTGGGGGGCCAAGACCTCGTGCCCAGGGTGCAAAAGCTCTTGACCTGGCTCGAGCCCCCTCCCCTACCCGAGCTCTCCTGGGAAGAACTCCTGCCCTACCTGGCTCGCGACAAGAAAAAACTGGGCGCTAGCCTCTCCTGGGTGGTGCCCATGGGCCTCGGAGACCTCCGGGTCCAGCCCGTGGACGACGAAACCCTGAAACGGGCGTACGGGGAGTTCCAGGAGCTTATAAGCCGGTCCGGCCCGGCCGCAGGATCCCGCCCTTGAGCTTGCCCCACCCCAGCCCGAAGGTCCCGGCCTGGGTCTTCAGGCCCACCCAGACCGTCCCATCCGGGCCGTCGAACTCGACCAGATCCCCCTGGGCGAACTTGAGGGCTCGAGGGTCGTGGTCTGCCAGCTCGGCCATGGGGCCGACCTGTTCCGCGCCCAAAAAATGCGCCAGGGGTTTCCCCGGCAAGAGCCGCCCGGCCTGCACCTTACCCAGGTAAAGCCCCGGCGCCGGGGCGCGAATCCCCGCGAGGCTCGGCAACCCCTCGGGCAGCAGGTAAAGGTGCCCGGCCCGCTCCCAGATCTCCCCCTCGAGGGGTCCGATTCGGACCCCAGTAGACCTCTCGAGTCCCACCTTCAGATGCTCCGAGGCGAAAGCCTGCCAGGCAGAGCGGGCCTCCTTCGACAAGGGCGCAACCCGCTCGTAGGAGGGCGACCCCTCGTAGCCGTCGGTCTTGCGCAGCTTGGCCAGGAAGTGGCCCTCGCCGCGCAAGCGCTGAGGCCAGAGGCGGGCGGTCTTGGCGAGTTCGGGGTTGCCGTCACCCCAGGCCGGGATGCCCGCCGCGAACGAGGGGTGGAGGTGGGCGGGCTCGAGCACGAATTCGGGATGGCGGGCGAGGAAGTGGGCGATCACCTGCTCGTTTTCCTCGGGGGCGAAGGTGCAGGTCGAGTACAGCAGCACCCCGCCGGGCCGCACCAACTCGGCGGCGTGGTCAATCAGGCCACGCTGGACCCGAGCGGCCCGCTCGGGAGCGGCAGGCCCCCAGTGGCGGACGGCTTCGGGCTCCTTGCGGAACATCCCCTCGCCCGAGCAGGGCGCGTCGAGCACCACCCGGTCAAAGTAGGCCCCCCAGGCTTCGGCCAGGCGTTCCACCGGGGCCCCCACCACCGCGAGCCGGGCTCCCCAGCGCTCGACGTTCTCCAGGAGCCCACGGGTCCGCTTTCCATCCACCTCGTTGGCGACGAGCAACCCCCCACCCTGCATGCGGGCGGCGAGATGGGTGGTCTTGCCCCCGGGGGCTGCCGCCAAGTCCAAAACGCGCTCCCCCGGCTGAGGGTCGGCCAGGGCCCCCACCGCCTGCGCGGAGGGCTCCTGGATGTAGTAGAGCCCGGCGTAGAAGAAGGGGTGCGGGCCAGGGCGGGCTTCCGGTGGGTAGTAGAAGCCCTCCGCACACCAGGGGATGGGTTCCAAGGGCCAGGGGCTCAAGCCTTGGAACTGCTCGGGCGAGAGCTTGAGGGTGTTGACCCGCAGGCCATAGCTGCGGTCGTCGGAGGTGAGGGCGCGGAGGAATTCCGAGAACTCCGCGCCCAGAAGTTCGCTCATCCGGCTGAGAAAGGGCTTGGGTAGCTGCACAACGGTAATATGTTAGCGGATGCCTGTCGTAGCGATTGGAACCGACATCGTGGCCGTGGAGCGCTTGCGCGGGGTGTTCGAGCGGCATAAGGAGCGCTTTCTCGAGCGTCACTTCACCCCGGAGGAAGCGGCCTACTGTCTGGCCCAGGCCGATCCCCTGCCCGCGCTGGCCGCCCGCTTCGCCGCCAAGGAGGCCTTTCAGAAGTGCTGGCCGCAGAGCTTCGGCTGGCGCGAGGTCTGGGTGGAGAAAGAGGGGGCGCGGCCCCGGCTCGGCTACATCCCCGAGATCGCCCAGCGGATGGCCTCCGAGGGCTGGCGGGCCCACCTCACGCTTTCGCACGAAAAGGAACACGCCCTGGCGGTGGTGATCCTGGAGTCGGTATGAGGGCCGTGCTCGTCACCGGAGCGTCCACCGGGATCGGCCTAGAGTGCGCCCTGCACTTGAGCCGACAGGGGTTCAAAGTGTTCGCCGGGGTCCGCCGGGAAACCGACGCGAACCACTTGAAGACTCAAGCTTCGTACCTCACCCCGCTGTTGCTCGACGTGACCGACCTCGCTTCCATTCAGAAATCCGCCCAGGTCGTGGCCGAAGCCGTGGGCCAGGCGGGGCTTTGGGGATTGGTGAACAACGCCGGGATCGCCGTGGCGGGGCCGCTCGAGTTCCTGCCGCTCGAGGAGTTGCGCCGCCAGTACGAGGTCAACGTCATCGGCCAGGTGGCGGTGACCCAGGCTTTTCTCCCGTTGTTGCGCAAAGCCCGGGGGCGCATCGTGATGATGAGTTCGATCAGCGGGCGGGTGGCTTCGCCGATGATGGGGCCGTACGCCTCGAGCAAGTTCGCCCTGGAAGCCCTGTCCGACTCGCTCCGGCGCGAGCTGATGGGCTGGGGCCTAGAGGTCGCGGTGATCGAGCCGGGGAACATCCAGACCCCCATCTGGGGCAAGGGGGTGAGCTGGGGGAAACGCCTCCTAGAGCAACTGCCCCCCCGGGCCAAGGAGCTTTACGGCACGGGGATGGACCAGATCCTCCGCTACATCGAGGGCATGGACGCGAAGGGGCTGCCCCCACTCGAGGTTGCCAAGGTGGTCGAGCACGCCCTCACCGCGCCCCGGCCCCGCACCCGCTACGTGGTGGGCCGGGGGGCCAAACTCGCGGCGTTCTTGAGCCGGGTGCTGCCGGACCGGCTGATGGACCGCGTGGCCTTCGGGCGGTTCCAAAAACGCCCCCGAGGGCTGTGAACTGACCCACGCGCCCCCAAAGCCGGAGCGCCTACCCTGGCCGCTAGGAGGTGGGCGGATGAACCCTCACGACACCGCCATCAAAAAAGTCAACTCGCGCTTCTCCCCTAAGGGCGAGATGGGCCAGACCTATCTGGTCTCGGGGAAAGCGGTCTCGCTGCGGCTGTGGGAGGGTATCAGCGAGTCCGGCAAGGAGCCGACCCGGCGCGACTACGAGACCGTAGGCTACGTGATCTCCGGGCGGGCCAACCTACACCTCGAGGGCCAGACCATCACTCTCGAGCCCGGCAACTCCTGGCTGGTTCCCAAGGGGGCCGAGCACCATTACGAGATCCTCGAGCCCTTCACCGCCGTCGAGGCCACCGCCCCACCGGCGCAGGTGCACGGACGAGACGAGGCGTGAAGCGCCCGCCGCCGGCGTACACGCCACGCTCAAGCTCTCTAGCATATGACATAGGACGTACTACCAGCCGGTCAGGGCTGCCCCCCCTTCACCACCGGGCGGCGGGGGTCGCTCACCCAGTCACTCCAGGAACCGGCGTAGAGCTTGGCGTTCTTGATCCCGGCGACCTCGAGCGCCAGCAAATTGGCGGTAGCACTCACCCCTGAGCCGCAGTAGACGATCAGGTCCTTACCCTCGGCCCCGGCAAAGCGCTCTCTTTGCACCTCGGCGGGTTTGAACCGGCCATCCGGTCCCAGGCTATCGGTCCAGTCGCGGTTGATCGCGCCGGGGATGTGCCCGGCCACCGGGTCCAAGGGCTCGACCTCGCCCCGATAGCGCTCGGGGGCTCGAGAGTCGATCAAGATGGTGCCTGCCGGGCGGTTGGCCACGGACGCGGCATCCAGGACCATCTCCGGGCGAGGATGCGGGGTGAAGGTCGCGGGCGGATAGGGGGAGACCCCTGCTTCAAGCCTCCCCCCTGCCTCCACATAGGCCTTGAACCCGCCGTCCAAAACCGCAACCGCGTCATGGCCCAGCCAGCGCAGCATCCACCACAACCGGGGCGCCACCATGCCGTTGTCGTCGTACACCACCACCCAGTGCTCGTTGCCGATTCCCGCCTGGGAGAGCGTCCGGGCAAAGGCTTCGGGGGTGGGCAGGGGATGGCGGCCCCCCTTGCGGTCGGGCTGGAGGGGGGCGGAGAGGTCGGTCTCGAGGTTCAGGTAGACCGCACCGGGGATATGTCCCTCACGGTAAGCCATGTACCCCGCCAAGGGGTCAGCTAGCGAGAACCGCACGTCCACGATCCTCAAGTCGGGGTCGGTCGGGTGCTCGAGACGTGGGTTGCGCTGTGCCAAAGCAGCGAGAAGCCACTCGGCGCTGACCAGGGGTTTAGGAAGCTGAAGCTCGGCCATAGGCTTACTTTACCTGCCCGTCAAGCCGAAAATGAGCACCAGAGCTGGCCACTAAGTACGCCCACGATAGAAGTATCAGGTTGTTCAGCGGGAGATTGCGTATACGGGGTGTACGGCGGCGCGGCCTGGTCAGCTACCCCTCCCCCGCCTCCAACGTTTCTATTGTGGAGATACTCAGGCTCAAAGCGCTCGGCACCTGACCCCCGCTCTCGAGTGGGAAAGCGGGGTGAGAGAACCCCGCGAAATACAAGTAGCCAGGCCTTTGCAAAAAAATCTCCGCACCTCACTGGGTGCGAAGAGCAAAATCGCAAGCTACTTGGCCGCGCCGACCGCGATCGACTTGAGGACGGTTCCGGGGAAGGTTGCGTTCTTGAGCTGGATGATGAAGTAGCGGGCCAGGGTGCGATCGCCCTTGGCGTCGAAGGCGATCTCGCCGGTGGCCCCGTTCAGCTTGACCTTGCTGATGGCCTGCACCACCTGCTCACGGCTGGGCTTCTTGCCGCCCGCTTTGATGGCGGCCTCGAGCCCGGCGATGATCACCTGGGCCGAGTCATAGCCGAAGAGGGCAAAGGGCTCGGGCTCTTTACCGAACTTGGCTTTGTAGGCGTCCACGAAGGGCTTGGCGCTGGGGTACTGGCTGGCCGGTCCGGCGGGCGAGGTGTAGTAGACCCCCTTGGTGGCGGCCCCGGCCAGACGGGCGAACTCGGAGTTATCGAAGCCGTCCGGCCCCATGAACATCGCCGTCACCCCGCGCTGGCGCATCTGGGTGAGCAAGGGCGCGGCCCGGTCGTGGTAGCCGCCGAAGTAGACCAAGTCCGGCTTGGCGGCTTGCATCTGCACCACCAGGGGCTGGAAGTTGACCTTTTCCTCGGTGCCCACCAGGGCAATCACCCGGGCTCCCAAGGCCTTGGCCCGGTCCGCGAAGGCCTGGGCCACCCCCTGCCCGTAAGCGCCCTTATCGTGAACCACGAAGATCCGCTTGACCCCCAGGGTCTTGACCGCGTACTCCGCTCCGGCAGGCCCCTGCACGTCGTCGCGTCCGTAGACCCGGAAGACGTTTTTGAGGCCGCGCTCGGTGAGGGTGGGGTTGGAAGCCACCGGGGCCACCATCGCCAGGTTCCCCTCCTTGAAGGCCACCGAGGCCGGAATGGCCGTCCCCGAAGTCAGCGGCCCTACCACCCCCAGCACGTCGGGGTCGTTGATGATCCGACGGGCCACCGCCACCGAGGTGTCGGGGTTGGCCTGGTCGTCCTGGACCGAGAGCTCGAGCCTGAAGCCTAGCTTGGCGAAGCGCGCCTGGGCTTGCTCCACCGCGATCTGGGCTCCGTTCTTGGTGGGCTCGCCGTAGGGGGCCAGTTCCCCCGAGAGCGGCGACACGAAGCCGATCTTGATGGTGGTCTGGGCCAACGCCGATCCCAGCAGCACCATCCCCGCTACCAGCAATGCCCTGCTTCTGTTCATCCTGTTCCCTCCTGACCCTCGCCGGATTAAGGCTCAGCCTCGAGCGGAGGAGCGCCCATCCCAACCGACCCACCCGATCAAAGACCCCTCCGGCACAGCAATCAAACCGTGCTTTTCTAACATGCAAAAAGCTGACCCGACCGGCCACGGATGGAGTCACATTCTAGCAATCCGTTAGAGGAAACCTAAAGGTTCTTCACCCGGAGGATCGCTCCATACCCCGCTCGATATCAGGATCCCCTGGGCACGCCGGATGGCCTCGAGGCTCGGGTACACGTAGACCCAGACCAAGAGCGCCCCCGATTCGGTCTGGGCGGTGGCGGGGATGCGCAGATATTCCCGCCCCTGGTCCTCGAGCGGGTCGAGCACGGAGAGGGCGAACTCGAGGTCTTTGAACCGCTGCACCTCGCCCCACACGCGGCCTTCCCCCTGGACGATGGCGGGGTAGCTGTAGGGCAGGCGCTCCCGCTGGGGGATGTGAAAGAGTCGGAAGCCCTCGAGCCAGCCCGGCTCCGAGCGCACCCAACCGGCCTGCTGGGAGACCGCAAAGTTGCGCTCGCCCTGTTTGAGGGTTCCGTAGACGAAGACTGCCAAAGGCTGAGGGTCGCTAGCTGGAAGCACGAGCTAAAGCTTATGACCTCGCGCTTTTCACTTCCAGCCTCTAAGTTGCGCCAGGGTAAGTTGGTCATAGGGGGAGTCGGAGGGACCCCTAGGGTGAGCGGCGCAATCCCCACAGGGGTCATCCCCTGCCATCGGACAGCTACACGTTGGAGACACTTAGCGTCCCAGGAGGAGAACCACCACCGGGTACTCTCCGTCCGGCAGCGCTAAGAGCTTGCGCACCTGTTCGTCGTAGAAGGTCTCGGCGGGGTAGGCCATCAGGCCCAGCGAGGTGGCGGCCAGCATCACCAGGCTCACCGCGTAGCCGGGCTCGAGGAGCCCGTATTTGTACCCGCGCAGCCCGAACACGGCCTCGCTGCGCTCGGGGACAGCCGTGAACACCAGGAGGGCCGCCGAGTTCTCCACGGCCTCCAGGTCCATCAGGGCCGTGCACCAAGCCTCTATGTCCACCTTGGTGGAAAGCTGCTCGAGCTGGTGCTGTTTGGCGGCGTAGTGATAGGTGCCGGGGAAGGTGTCTTGCAAGCGGTGGGCCACCACGTAGACCTCGAGCGGGTAGGCGTTCCCCGCCGAGGGGTAGCCACGCCCGCCCCGCCGCACCGCCAGTGGGAAAAGGGCCTGGGAAAGCTCGGCCTGGGTGATGGTAGCCCCCACCCGGGGCTGGGTCGGGACCAGCCGCGAGAGCACCCGCCAGACCGGGGCCCCGCCGTCCTTGGCGGGTTCAGGGAGGTCCACCGACTCCAGCGGGTTGGCATACACCTTGGCCGCCGGAACCCGTTTTCCCGGCAGATCATCTCCGGGGAAGAGGCGGGTGAGGCGATAGAACAGCTTGCCAGGGTGCTTATCCATAGGTAATGCCATACGCCGAAGGCTGATAGCTGGACGGAAAAGATTCTAACCGAAGTCGGGCGTTTATGCTGAGCAAGTTAAGAACGAGCCATCCAGGAGGGACAAAAATATCGTCGTGGACGGAGTCGGTGAAGCCCTCATGGTCTTGGCGAAACCTGTACTGCAAAATCCTCCCACGTACACAAACCCCATCCGCTCACGTACGCCGCCCTAGCGCTCTGCGCCAAACGCTGTGCGCCAGAGAAGAGGGGTAGGGTGCTGAATGCTTCGCATCTAATGCTTTGCATCAAATGCTTTGCATCAAGCACTTGGAGAATTTTGCCGCACCGACACTGCTGCAAAATACATCACCTGTGATCGCTTGGCCTACCCCCGCATTCGAGAGCAGGAAGAGGGAGCTTCGCCTGATCGGAGTAGCAAGGAAATAGTGAATGAACCCATGTACGGCGACCCAAAGCGAAATGAGCCAACCGTCCGACTTGCTTAGGGCGCACCGCTAAAAACGATAGCTCTTGGGAACCACCACCACGCCCGAGGGAGTCACGATGAAACCCCGGGCGCGGTCGGCCTCGAGGTCGT
>DASTSL010000151.1:0-13123 GCA_035760705.1 Meiothermus sp.
GAGCTGGCGGGCGATGTGGGGGAAGTCGGCCCCATGCCGCTGCAGTACCTCCTTGGCGCGCGGATCGGCTTCCTCGCCTACGTGCCAGGCGCCGGTACCCGCCGAGTCCACCTCGAAGTCGGCCTCCAAGCCGCGCTCGCGCAGCATCCGCCGGAAGATGCCTTCGGCCATCGGGCTGCGGCAGATATTGCCGGAACAGACGAAAAGCACTCGGATCATGGTTGTTCTAAGCCACGAAGGATCGAATGGCAGGATAGGCGTTCTGTACGGTTGAAGATACGTTTCGGGCGGCTTCGCCGAAGATCTGCATCACGTTCTCTCGGAAGAGGGGGGAGAGGCTGCGGGGATGTGCAGATCCACCGTCCGATGCAGCAGCCTAGAAAGCTCCTGCTGTACCACGAATCCGAAGCCCGGAACCTGGTCGGCTGCGAAATCCACCAGCACGTCAACGTCGCTGTCTGGGCGGAAGTCTTCTCGAGTGGCTGAGCCAAACAAGGCGAGCAGGGTGAGGTGATACTGCCGCACCAACTGATCCAACTCGGCTGCCGGGAGGGTCACACCCGATACTTCCTTCGTGGCAAAGCTCGACTTTATGGCCTTATTGTAGCCGGAGGATCACGCCCTCGTTGGGGCGAAGCTCGAGGGCGTTTTCCACCACCCCATAGCGGTCCAGGTGGGTCGAGAGCAGGATCTCGCCCGGCGGCACCGCCAGCGTCTTGGGCTCGGCGGTGAAGTTGAGGGCCACCAGCACCACCCGTCCGCGCAGGTAGGCGAATACCCCTTCAGGGGCTTTATAGCTCTCGTAGGGGGCTTCTAAGAGGCCCGGGGTCTCCTTGCGCACCACCAGCAGGGTGCGCACCAAAGTCAGCATGGACTCGGGGTCGGCATCTTGAGTCTCCACGTTGCGCTCGGCGTAGTCGGGGTTCACCGGCAGCCAGGGCTCGACCGCGGAAAAGCCCGCGTAGGTGAAGGGGGTCCACGGCATGGGGGTGCGCTCGGGGTCGCGCCCGGGGTCCAAGCCCAGATCGCCCGCGATCCCGCGTTGGCGCAAAGCCGCCGGATCCTGTACCTTCTCGGGGGGGATATCCCCGTCCACCATCCCGATCTCGTCACCGTAGTACCAGGTCGGGGAGCCCCTCAGGGTAAAGAGCATCATCGCCGCTACCCGGGCCTGCGCGTGGCCTATGCGGGTGGCTAGCCGGTGCTGGTCGTGGTTGCCCAGCACCCAGTTGGGCGTGGCCCAGTCGGGCAGGCTGGCCTCGTACTCCTCCACGATGAGCCGGAGGTTTTCCGCCGTCCAGCTAGGAAGCCCCCGCAAGATCAGGTGGAAGTTGAAGGGCAGGTGGCAGCCGGGCTGCTCGGCAGTTCCGTAGTAGGGCATCAGTTGGTCGTAGGGCAGGTAGATCTCGCCCACCATCATGCGGTCGCCATCGAACTCGTCCAGGACTTTGCGCATCTCCTGCACGATCTCACGGGTCTCGGGCTGGTCCTCGGTGTAGATGTGCAGGGTGCGGCCCCGGTCCCACATCCCCGGCTGCCAGTGGGGGTTCTCCGGCTCGTCGCGGAATTCGGCATCCTCGACCAACAGCCACATCACGTCCACCCGGAAGCCATCTACCCCCCGGCGCAGCCAAAAGCGCATCACGTCGTACATAGCCGCGCGCACCTCGGGGTTTCTCCAGTTGAGGTCGGGCTGCTCGGGAAGGAACTGGTGCAGGTAGTACTGGCCGGTCTTTTCGTCGAAGGTCCAGGCCGGTCCGCCAAAGAAGGCCATCCAGTTGTTGGGTGGCCCGCCCGCCGCGCCGGGGTCGCGCCAGACGTACCAGTCCCGCTTGGGGTTATCCCGGCTCGAGCGCGACTCCACAAACCAGGGGTGTTGGTCGGAGGTGTGGTTGGGCACCAAGTCGATGATCAGCCTGAGCCCCAGCTTGTGGGTGTCCGCAAGGAGCCGGTCAAAGTCCGCCAGCGTGCCGAAGATGGGGTCCACGTCGCAGTAATCCGAGACATCATAGCCGAAGTCTTTCATCGGCGACTTGTAGAAGGGGGAGAGCCAGATGGCGTCCACCCCCAGATCCTTCAGATACCCCAGCCTCGAGCGGATGCCCTCGAGGTCGCCGATCCCATCCCCGTTGGAGTCCTGAAAGCTGCGCGGATAAATCTGGTAGATCACCGCGTCCTGCCACCACTTACGCGCCATAGCCCAACCAGCCTACACCCCGCGGGGCGGATTAATGTAGCTTTAACTTCACGCGGCTCCAGGGACAAACTGGCTTTCTCGAGTCCCTATTTCGAGATATTTCTAGATCAAGGACACCCCATGAAACGCCTCTCCCTTTACCCGCTGGCGGTTTTGGCTTTGGCCGGTTGCCCAAGGTTCCGCCCGGCGAGCCGGTCCCGGTCGCCGGGCAAACCTGCCCGCAGTGGGTGCACGACCGCTACCAGGTGCAGGGGCCGGACGGCCTGATGTACCGCACCTGGCACCCCCAGGTGGACCCTGACTACTGGTGCACCTTCGACCACGAGCACGGCGACGACCCCCGCACCAGCCTGGCGAACCCGGCGCTTCCCCCCTTCGGCTACATCAACCGCCAGGCCCGGCTGGACAAGGCCCACGAGGGTTTCAAGGTCTTCGTGGCCAATCAGGGAACCGCCAACGACGAGGGGCGAGTAGCCCTTCATAGCTCCTGGATCGTGGCCCACATGGGCACCGGCGGGGTGCGGCGCTATACGCTATACCCAGAGCCTGCACTCCTTGATGTTCGACCTGGTCGCCGACGGCGGGCGACGGGTGAGCCTCCAGGGTCTGGCCGACACCAAGCTGGCCGGTTCGATCTGCCAGCGTGACGCTACCCTCAACGACGGCGACCCGGGCAACGACATTGGCCGCACCGTGGTCACGCTGCCCGGCACCGGCTGCGACCTGGGCTCGCTCTACGAGATCTGGACCTTCTCGCTGGAGGTAGGAAAGGCTACCGCTATTGTCTCCACGGCGGTCTTCGACCCCATCACGGCGATGGACCCGGCGGACCGCTCGAGGCTCACCCTGAGCAAAGACGCCTACCCCAGCGCCGGGGACCCCAAAGGCTGTGACCGCGAGGCCTACCATGGCCCCACCTACTGGTATAACGGCTCCGGCCCTACCATCTTCTACACCGATGCCTACGGCAAGACGGGGGGAACCCTGCGGCAAGAGGTCTCCAACCACAGCGATATCGGCATCCCCATGGCCCACCGCGCGGACGGCGACCTCAACCAGTTCAAATACCACCGCCCGACCTGCGGTTCGGGGATCGGCGCGAAGAACTAAGGGGTTCGAGGTGGAGGAGGCTGGGGGTCCCGCTGGTTTGGCGTGGCCGGGACCCCCAGGAGGATCACCAGGGTCAGGATCCCTTTAAGTCTAGCCAAGACTGGAAAACTGCCAAGGTTATCGGGGGCGAAATTAAGAAAAGCTATAGACCAGCGGGGGGAGGTCGGTGGGGGTGGGGCAGAGCAGGTTTGCCCCGTGCTGCTCGAGTTCTTCCCGGCTTCCGTAGCCCCACAAAGCGCCGATCGTGCAAAGCCCGTTCTCTCGACGATCATGTCGAACTCGCGGTCCCCGGTCATCAGGGGGAGAGCTCGAGGTCGCTCAGGATACGCCCGGCCAAGGAAGATTTGGGCTCGGAGAGGTTTTCTGGGCTTAGCCGTAGATGGCCGAGAAGTACCGGGAAAACCCGAAGTGTTCAACCATTTGCTGGAAGACCCGGTGCTTGGAGGTCGCCACCACCATCCGGTAGCGCTCGAAGAGGGTTCGCAAAGCCTCGAGGATGCCGGGCTCGGTGTCGAGCAGGGTGCCGTCGAGGTCGCAGAGAAGGGTAGTGATCATGGGGTAGGGCAATCCTAAGATTTTCTACACGATCTTACCGGGGTTCAGCAGGTTCCGTGGGTCGAATAATCGCTTGATTTGCCGCATCCAGGCGATGGCCCCTCCGTGCTCGGCCTGGAGATATTTTTTCTTGCGCAAGCCCACGCCATGCTCCCCCGAGCAGGTTCCCCCCAGGCTCAGGGTGTGCTCGACCAGCTTCGCGGCGAAGGCTTCGGCTTTGGGGTAGAGGGCTTCGTCGGTGGCGACCAGGGTGTGAAAGTTTCCGTCGCCCACGTGCCCCACGATGCTCCCGCCGAGGTCCATCTCCCTCAGGGTGGTCTGGGCGAACCGCACTAGCTCCGGCATTTTCGAGATCGGCACGGCGGTGTCGGTGATCATGAACTGGTGCCCGGGGTACTGGGCCACCAGGGCCCAGTAAAGCTGGTGCCGCGCCTCCCACTGGAGGGTGCGCTCCTCCGGCGTGCGGGCGGCGTCCACCTGGAGGGCCCCGGCCTCATGCATCAGGGCGAGGGCGGTCTGGGACTCGGCCTCGAGCGCTTCCCGGGTGGAGGAGTGGAACTCCACGAAGAGCCCCGGTTTCTCGGGGTAATCGCGCCCCAAATAGCGGTTCACCGCCTGCAAGCCTAGCTCGTCCACCAGCTCGAGTCGGGCCAGCGGGAGCCCCGAACCCATCAGCAGGTAAGCCGCGTCGGCGGCGGCCTCGAGGCTCTCGAAGAAGACCCGCAGGGTGTGGACGTGCTCGGGAAGGGGGTGGAGCTTCAGGGTGAGCCGGGTGATGACCCCTAGGGTTCCTTCCGAGCCGATGAAGAGGTCTTTGAGGTCATACCCGGCGCTGGTCTTGCGTACTGCGCGGCCCAGCTCGAGGGTCTCCCCATTCGCCAGGATGACCTCTAGGGCCAACACGTTTGGTCGCATCCCGCCGTAGCGCACGGTGGTGGTCCCGGAAGCGTTGGTGGCGGCCATCCCGCCCAACGAAGCGTTCGCACCGGGGTCCACTGGGAAGAAGAGGCCGGTTCCCCTGAGGGCAGCATTCAATTGCTCGCGGCTCACGCCGGGCTCGACGGTCGCCAGGAAATCCTCTGGGCGGATCTCGAGAATTCGGTTCATCCGGGATAGATCGAGGCTGACGCACTCCCCTTGTGGGAGGGTGTGGCCCTCGATGCTGGTCCCGGCGCCGAAAGGGATCACCGGGATACTGGTCTCCCGCGCCCAGGCCAGGGTTTGCCGGATGTCCTCCGCGCTCTCGGCGTACACCACTGCCGCCGGGGGATGCCGCAGCGGGTAGCCCTCGTCCTTCCCGTGGGTCTCGAGGTCGGTGGGGGAGGTGCTGACCTTTTGGCCTAGCCGCGTTTTCAAGCTTTGGAGCATAGTTCAAGCATACTGTGAAGGCCGGATGCCGAACGCCGAACACGGGCTAATAGTCAGGGGTGAAAGGCTTTTTCCACAGACTACTGGCTACACTTCCTTACCCTTTCGACCCGTGCCAGGCGTGCAGAAGCTCTGCCTCGCGCTCGCGGCTGAGGCCCGCGGTTTTGACCTCCGGCAGCGACTTGGCCCACTCGAGCGTGTCGCTCACGGTCTCGAGCACGCTTCGGAACTTCAAGCCAGCAGCTTCCGACTTGGCCGTCGGTGTGCGGGAGAGCCCCGAGGCCGGGTCATCGGCAGGAAACCAGGCCGGGAGGTCCATCCAGGGCCGGACACCG
Source organism: Meiothermus sp. (assembly GCA_035760705.1). GTDB lineage: Bacteria > Deinococcota > Deinococci > Deinococcales > Thermaceae > Allomeiothermus. Next base: position 5,566 of record DASTSL010000151.1, read on the forward strand.
TGGGCTTTCAGGAAGGGCCAGTCCACCCAGGTCGGCCCGAAGGCGTCGTGGGTGGCTTCGCCCAGAGCCTCCACCAGTTCCCCCATCGAGATGTGGGGCCGGGCCCCGTTGAAGATGCCAGGGGTGCCGGTCTCGAGCAGGTGCAGGGTGAAGGCCGCCAGGTCCCGGACGTCCACGAACTGGACCGGGGTCTGAGGTGTCCCCGGGAATAGCATCTCGCCGCCCTGTGCCGCACGCCAGGGCCAGTAGGTGAAGCGCCCGGTGTGGTCGTGCGGCCCCACCACCAGATGGGGGCGCACCACCGTGGCTCGCTCGCCGTAGACCTCCTGCACCACCTCCTCGCAGAGGGCCTTCAACCCGCCGTAGGTGGCGCCGGTCACCTCCTCCACGCTGGGGTCGTCGAGCTTCTGCACCGGGCCGTTCTCGGCGGTGTTGCTAGGGTCGGCGTAGACCGAGACCGTCGAGATGAAGAGGTAGCGCCCGACCCGATCCTTGAGCAACTCGGCGCTTTGCCGCACCTCGCGGGGGAGGTAGCCGTTCACGTCCACCACCGCATCCCAGGAGCGCCCCCGCAGGGCCTCCAGATCCCCGGCCTGGCGATCCCCGATAAGCTTTTCCGCTTGGGGGAAGAGGCCGGGGTTGGTCTTGCCCCGGCTGAACGTGGAGACCCTATGGCCGCGCCCCAAGGCCGCCTCGCTGCTTTCGCGCAGCGAAACACACGCCTCAACGATGTACCGCCCGACGAACTGCCCCCCTCCGAGTATGAGTAGATCCATGGGCCCATTCTCTGGCTTTTCCGGGGAGGTAACGTCCACCAAGTTACTAATGCCGCTCGGCGGAGGTTATAGGGCGTGGAGTGACAGAAAGCGGCCTCGAGTGTCAAAATATAAACGAGATTTTTATGGTCCTGGACGTGATTAATCTAACTTGACAGACGCCCAAGGTGTGCTACAAAGAGACATGGAGCGGGTCAAGCGCGAAGTCTGGCAAGACGTGGAGGTTCACCTCGAGCTTTCCCTCGAGTTCGACCCTGAAGCGTTCCAGCGGCACTACCCCGGTCTGGCCTTGGTGATGGCCGAGCTGCTGATCGGGCCGCCCCGGGTGTGGCGTGACCCGGCGGAGCTGCTCCCTTACGCGGGCCTCAAGAGCCTCGAGGCCAAGCTGCCCCGTCTGCGGCTCAACTTCCTCGAGACCCGAAGGCTGGGCCGGGCCCTCGACAAGTGGTTCACCGCGCTCGAGTTCGAGATCGTGGGTCAGAAGGTGCTGGCGGTGCCTCCTCCTGGCCCCATCGAACTCCCCGAGGGCTGGCGGGCCAAGAGCGGGGTTTGGCTGTGCCACCAACCGCTGGCGAACTAGGACGGGCCGTCAGTTTGAGCCTGGCGGGAGCGGGACGTAGAACCACTGGAGGTCATCGGGAAGGGTCCGCGAGGCGGTGTAGGTGAGCTGGCCCGATGATCCGAAGGTCACGATCTGGTAGTTCCAGCCTTGTTTGAAGACCAAGTTATAGGTGTCGGTACCTGCGGTGCCGGTCAGACTCACGTCGCGGTCCACGTAGATAAGTTCGGCCTGACGGTCACCCGGCTGGGGGGTGGGGTTGAGCCGGTTCGCAATCCGAATGTCTCCTGCCCGGATTGCGGGGTTGTCGAATACCGGTTTGATGAGCATCAGGTTCTGGTACTTGGCGTCGGGGGGGTTGATGATAAGGGGTCCGGGGGTGAAGGCCCGCAGCGCGGCGGGGACCCCCAGGCTATAACTGACCTTTCCGCTGCCGTCCACGTTGCCCCGCCCGACCACCGGCTGGTCCCCCTTGTTCTCGATCAGCTCGAGCCGCCCGATCTCCCCGCTGGGCCAGCCCTGGATGGTTTGGGTATCTTTCCCGGCGTCCGGGCCGGTGGACGGAGTCGGGGTACAGGCGGCTAATAGGGCGGATAAAACCACAATGCCCGCTGCTCGAGTCATCAACAAACCTCCAAAGCCCCGGCTGGACTAGATCGAGGATACCTGCCGGTTCTTAACTGTACCGTCCCTCCGCACCATCGTTTAGAGCAGATCTAGGTTCGTGAATCACCCGCCGAACTGCCCGCTGGTCCCGTCACGTTGGGCCGCTCGCTCCTGAACGGCGAACAGACGTTAGTATGCGGATTATGAAGATCGAGCGGCGACCTTTCGGAACCGTGGAGGGCACCCCGGTGAACCTCTACCTCCTGACCCACCCGAACGGGCTGCGGGCCGAGATCAGCAACTACGGTGGCATCGTGGTCTCGCTGTGGGTGCCGGACCGGACCGGCCAGTTCGCCGACGTGGTGCTGGGCTATGATAAGCTCGAGGGCTACCTGCAAAAAAGCCCCTACTTCGGTGCCTTGATCGGTCGCTACGGCAACCGCATTGCCAAGGGCCGCTTCACCCTGAACGGGGTAACCTACACCTTGGCCCAAAACAACGGGGAGAACCACCTGCACGGCGGGCTCAAAGGCTTCGATAAGGCGGTCTGGGAGGCTCGCGAGGTGCCGGGCGTGGGGCTCGAGCTTTCCTACCTCAGCAAAGACGGCGAGGAGGGCTACCCCGGCAACCTCGCGGTAACGGTGAGGTATGCGCTCACCAACGACGCCCTGCGCATCGACTACAGCGCCACCACCGACCGCGACACCGTGGTCAACCTGACCCAGCACTCCTACTTCAACCTGGCCGAAGAGGGCGACATCCTGGGGCACGAACTCACGCTCTACGCCGATCACTTCACCCCGGTCGGGGAGGGCCTGATCCCCACCGGGGAGATCGCTCCCGTTACCGGCACCCCGCTGGACTTCACCCGCCCTACCGCCATCGGGGCGCGGATCGAGCAGGATCACCCGCAACTCGTCTACGCGGGCGGCTACGACCACAACTGGGCGCTAAACCGCGGCGGGGCGGGCCTCGAGCGGGCCGCCACCGTGTACGAGCCCCAGACCGGGCGGGTGATGGAGGTGCTCACCACCCAGCCCGGCGTGCAGTTTTACTCGGGGAACTTCCTGGACGGCAGCATCATCGGCAAAGGCGGCCAGGTCTACCAGAGGCGTGCAGGCTTCTGTCTCGAGACCCAGCACTTCCCCGACTCGCCCAACCACCCCAACTTCCCCTCCACCGTGCTTAGGCCCGGCCAGATCTACCAGCAGACCACCGTCTATCGGTTCTCCACCGTGTGACGGCACCCACGACTCAAGCGAACAGGCCGCCCATCTCGGCGGCCTGCTGGGGAGCGTTGGGGTCTGCCTGGAAAGCCCGCTACCCCTACCAAAAAACTTTCCCCTTTCGTCATTACCTCGCCAAAACTCGAGGCTCGATTGGCCGCCTGGTCCACGGATCAAAGATGACCATGACCTAGGCCATCTGCGTGGGTTCTGCAAAGCCTTGCGTCCCTACGCAACCGCTCAGGCGCTAGGGTTCAGGATCTTCTCGATCCGCCCCACCACGTCCGGGGTCAGATCCACCCCCGCCGCCCCCAGGCTTTCCTGGAGCTGTTTGGGGCTGCTGGCCCCGGTGATCGCGCTGCTGACCCCTTTTTGGCGCAGCACCCAGGCCAGGGCCAGTTGGGCCCGGGTCAGGCCCAGGTCCCCCGCCACCTCCCGCAACGCCAGCACTTTCTGACGGCTCTCCTCGGTCATGTAGCGGCTGGCAAACTGCGGGTAGCGCTCGAAACGGCTCCCCTCGGGGATGCCCTGGTCGTAGCGCCCGGTGAGCATCCCCTGGGCCAGCGGGCTCCAGACCACCAGACCCATCCCGGCCTTCTCGGTTTCAGGGAGGATCTCCTTCTCGACCCGCTCGCGGTAAAGCATCGAGTACTGCGGTTGTTCCACCACCGGCGGGTGGAAGCCGTGGGCCCGGGCGAAGCTCACCGCCTCGGCGATCCGCGCGGCGGGCCACTCCGAGGTGCCCCAGTACAAGACCCAGCCCCGGTCAATCAGAGCAGACATGGTGGGGACCAGTTCCTCCATGGTGACCTCGGGGTCGTAGCGGTGGCAGAAGTAGAGGTCCACGTAGTCGGTCCCCATGCGCTTGAGGCTCTTGCCGATAGCATCCATCACGTGCTTGCGCGAGAGCCCCTTGTCGTTCACGTCGTCGGACATCGGCCAGAAGACCTTGGTGGACATCACCAGGGTGTGGCGGGGGAAGTCCGCCAACGCTCGGCTCATCAACTCCTCGCCTTGTCCTTTGGCATACACGTCGGCGTTGTCGAAGAAGTTGACCCCGCTCTCGTAGGCCATCCGCACGATCTCCCGGACGGTCTGGAAGTCCTGGACGGCGTCCCCGTAGGTGGTCCAAGCGCCCAGCGAGATCTCCGAAACCTTGATGCCCCACTGGCCCAGTTTGCGATAGCGCATCGGCATGAAAAACCTCCACCGATAGCTTATAGCGGATGGCGGGGGAAACTTTGTGGTCTTGCTAAGTGCGCCCAGGGTAGAGGGGTGGGTGTCGGGGGTGTGCGGCGGCGTGGCCTGGTGAGCTACCTCCCATCCTGTCTGGGGAGATCCTTAGCGGCGATTTGGGCGGTTTGCGTTAGGACTGCACAGAAACTGCCTCCCCATCCCGTTTCCCGTCGCTATCCCGTGCAGCGGTGACGGTAAGCGCCCTAGCGATTCGCTAGCAGCGTCTTTTCGTCGAGTTCGATTACCGCCGCCGGGGCCACGAACCCGATGCGCTTGTGGGTGGCGTCGCAAAAGGGCTTGTTCCCCGAATGCCCACAGCGGCACAGCGAAACCCTAGGTTTTTCGATCACCTGCTCGACCTCGCCGTGGCGGTAGAGGTAGCGGCCCCCGGTCTCGAGCACCATCGGCCCGTTCTCCCGAAATTCGATCCTCATAGCCGAAGTTTACCTGTGCAGGAGCCGCCCCACCAGGGGCACCAGCAAGAAGGTCAGGATGATCCGCACGGTATGAAAAACCCCCACCAGGGCAGGCTTACCGCCCTCGGCTTGGGCCAGCACTCCCATCCCGGTGATGCCTCCGGGAGCCAGCCCGAATAACGCGGTGGTCAGGCTGATGCCGGAAAACCGGGCGACGATCCAGGCCAGCCCCACCCCCAACCCGATAAAAGCCAGTGCGGCCCCCACCGCCCAAGGCAGGGTTTGCCGGGCGATCTGCAGCAGTTCGCGGTTGAAGGAAAGCCCGATTAGAATTCCGGCGGCGAGCTGCACCACCAGATCCATCCCATTCGGGGTGATCGCCCTCGAGGGGGCCAGAAACTGATACAACGCCGCACCGATCATGGCCCCCACCACCGGGCCACCCGGCAGGCTCAAACGCCAGAAGACGAGTCCGAGGGTGATCCCACCCAGGCTGGCGGCGAAGAAAGCGCTCATGGAACGAGCATAACGCGCTTCAAGGCGCACTTTGCCGATGGGAAGAACCTGAACGACCCCTTCGATCTGCTCGAGGTGGTGGCTTGGGTGGGCCTCGACCCCGAGGCGGCACGGACCTTTTTAGAGAGCGGGAACTCCAGGACCGCCGCGAGCAAGACCAGCAGCTCGCGGCCCGCTTCGGCATTCAGGGGGTGCCTCTCTTCGTCTTCGACCGCAAGTACGGGCTCTCGGGGGCACAGCCGCTCGAGGTGTTTTTGCAGGTGATTGACGAGCTTACCCCGGCTGCTGAGGTTTAAGGTCATGCGCCTCGCCGCGCAAACTGGCGCCCTGGCGTCCCGGCTCGCGCCCCACCCTCGCGAACCGGAAGCCCGGGAGGTTTTCGAGGCGGACGTTTGACGTTCGACCTCCGACCTTCGACAATATCCCCGATGTACCTGACCCGGCTCGCTTACGTCCACCTCACGGTGCGGCACCTCGAGGCCGCCGTGACCTTTTACACCCGGTTCCTGGATTTGCAGCTTTCCGAGCGCTTTGGGGGCACCTCGCTCCTGGTCTCCTCGGAAAACGACGCCCACTTTGAACTGGCCCTCACCGAAGGGGAACCCGGTGGCCCGGTGACCATAGGCTTCGCGGCGGCCTCGGAGGAAGACTTCGCGGTGGCCAAGCGCTTCGTGGAACTCGAGGGCGTCCGCCACACCCTCGAAGACCGCGGCATCGCCCACGTGCTGGCCCTGCAAGACCCCGACGGCAACACCGTCGAACTCTTCCTCGACCGGCGCAAATCGGGTGGGGCGGCATTCTGGCGGGGGGAGACCAGAGAAATCCAATAGCCTGCGCGTTAGTTGCGAGCCTCCTTTAAATCCCTAAGGGGGGCTTTTTTGTTCTTTGCTCTGCAAGTGGAGGAGGTCGTGCCCTAACGCTCGATGCGAAGCATTCGGCCCTTGGGGATCACCTTGAGTCGTTGAATGGGGAGGCAGCGTTTGGGTTAGTTTCGTTATACTCGAGTCAACTCGGGAGGATTCGATGCGCCGTTTCTTGCGTGGTCTCGGACGTTTTCTTGGGGTATTGCTCGGTTTGCTGGTGGTGGCGGGCGTGGTGGGCTTTTTCTGGCTGCGCGGCGCTACCCTGGCCCAGCACGATGGGCGCTTGGCCCTCAAGGGGCTCTCGGCCCCGGTGGAGGTGTTGCGCGAGCCGCGCGGGATCGTGCACATCAAGGCCGAGAACAAAAACGACGTGTTCTTCGCGCTGGGAGTGGTCCACGCCCAGGAGCGCCTGTGGCAGATGGAGTTCCAGCGGCGGGTGGGGGCCGGGCGGCTTTCGGAGGTGATCGGGAAGGCCACGCTCGAGCAGGACAAATTCCTCCGCACCTGGGGCTTCTACCGGGCTGCCGAGCAGGCTTACCAAAGCATCTCTCCCGCGGCCAAGGCCGCGGTGGATGCGTATGTGGCTGGGGTTAACGCCTACCTCGCCACCAACCCTCCCTTGCCCCTCGAGTTCCGCCTTTTAGGCTTTCGCCCCGAGCCCTGGAAACCCGCCGACGTGATGGTCTGGGCCAAGATGATGGCCTACGACCTCTCGGGGAACTGGCGCAGCGAACTCCAGCGCTATGCCTGGGCCGCCCAGGGGATGAGCCCCGAGCGCATGACCCAGCTCCGCCCGCCCTACCCCGAGGATGCGCCCACCGTGCTGCAATCGGAAGACCTCAAGCTGCCGCCCCCGGCCCCGGGGGAGAGCGAACCGGCCCGCACCCTGCTCTCCTTGGCCCACTCCCTGCCCAACAATTTGGTGCTCGCGAGCGACGACAAGGCCCGCGCTTCCAACAACTGGGTGATCTCCGGCTCGCGCACCACCACCGGCAAACCCCTGCTCGCCAACGACCCGCACCTGGGCTTGGGCGTGCCCTCGGTCTGGTTTTTGGTGGACCTCGAGGCCCCCGGCTACCGCGCAATAGGCTCGAGCTTCCCCGGCTTGCCCGCGGTGGTGATCGGGCGCAACGACCGTGTGGGCTGGGGCGTGACCACCGTCGGGGCCGATGTGCAAGACCTATACATCCTCGACGAAGCCGGGAACGGCTACCGCTACCAGGGTGGGGTCGAACCCTTCCGGACCCGCACCGAGACCATCAAGGTGAAGGGCCAGCCCGACGTGAAGATCACCGTGCGCGAAAGCCGCTACGGCCCGGTCATCAACGACGTGGTGAAGGTCGCCGGAACCAAGCCCCTG
>DASTSL010000152.1:0-4121 GCA_035760705.1 Meiothermus sp.
TGCAAAGGAAAGAGCGCAGCAGCCTGCTGCACCTGTGCAAAAAGCGCATCGTGGAGGTACGGGTCTACAAACGGGCCCAGGCCCTGCTCCTGGCCCATGAGGGCCTGAAGGATCAGGCCATCGCTCAGCAAGTAGGCCTCAGCCGCATCACCCTGGTCAACCTGCGGCGACGTTTTCAACAAGAACGCATCCAGTGCATCTATGACCGGCCCCGCTCAGGGCGCAAACCGCGCTTTGACGGGGTTCTTCGGGCCAAGATCACCGCCCTGGCCTGCAGCGACCTTCCCGAGGGGTATGGCCGATGGAGCTTGCGGCTGCTGGCCGATCGGGTGGTGGAGTTGGGCTGGGTGGAGGGTATCCACTTTGATACGGTAGGACGCATCCTCAAAAAAACCAACCCCAACAGGTCAGAAGCTGGTGTCTAGGCAAGCTGGACGCGGGCTTTCTGGCCCGGATGGAGCACCTATTGCACCTGTACGCGCTCCCCTATGATCCCGCGTATCCCCTGGTCTGCTTTGACGAACGCCCCTGCTTCCTGATTGGCGAGGTACTGAGTCCTGTGCCGATGGAGCCAGGGCAGGCTAAACGGCAGCACTACGCCTACCAGAAGAACGGAAGCTGTAGTCTGTTCGTGGCCTTTGAGCCGGCTACCGGGCAGCGCTGGGTTCAGGTCTATGCCCGGCGAAGCGGCCGGGAGTACACCCAGTTCATGCAGTATCTGCAGAAGCAGTTTCCCCAAGCCCAGCGGATTCGCTTGGTGCAGGATAATCTTTCCACCCACAGCCCCGCCTCCTTCTATGCCCATCTGCCCGCGGAGGAAGCCTTTGACCTAATGGAGCGGTGTGAGTGGAACTACACCCCTCCCAGGGCCAGTTGGCTGAACATGGTGGAGATCGAGCTATCGGCCCTCTCCCGGCAGTGCTTGCAGCGCCGGATTGGGACACAGGAAGCGTTAGAGCGGGAGGTACGCGCCTGGGTGGCTGAGCGCAACCGACGGAGGATCACGGTGCGCTGGCAGTTCACGGTACACGATGCCCGGCAAAAGTTAGCCAATAAATATGGGGTGTAAGGCGAATAATACGACGGTGTACTACGCCAATTCGGAAAAGGACTTGACACCTACTAGAAAATAAGGGACAGGTTAGCCATGCGATCCTACCCGTCCCTGCAAGAGATTGCAGCAGCCGTAGAAGCCCTGCTGTTGCCCAGACGCAAGAAAGCCCCGCAAGGACGTAAGCTCTGCTACAGCGATGAGCTCATCATCGCCCTGGCTGTCTACCAGCATCTCTGGCGCTTCCGCTACGCCCAGGATCTGCTGCACTGGTTGCGTACCCATGGGCATCGGGTTCCTGCACCCTCTACCTTCTGTGAGCGCAAAGCCCAGCTGCTCGGACAGATGGTGCTGGCCGTCAAGGCCCTGGCGGCTCTGCTAAACCCTCCGCTGCGCCTGCACATGGATTCCAATGCGCATGGATTCCAAGAAGTTGCCCACCGCCGCTCTGGCGCGGGCTAAGCGGGTTAGACTCCCCGGCCGTATAGGGCGGGATCATGCTAACCGCACGCACTTTTACGGATTGCGCCTGCACGCCCAGGTGGACGACCGGGGCTATTTGCGCCGGGTGCTGTTGCGCCCGGCCCAGGAGCATGATGTCGCGGTGGCCGTGCGGCTGCTACGGGGGTTGAAGTATGGGGTGGTCCCAGGAGACAGGGGCTACCTGAGCCGAGGGCTCAAGGCGGAGGTGGCCCGGCAGGGGGTGGATCTGATTGCCCGGCATAAGCGGAACATGCGGCCCCATAGCGAGCGGGAGCGGCGCCTGAGTACCGGCCTGGCCGGACCGCTGGAGCGGCTTCACTTGTTGCGAGGGCATCGGATCATCGAGAGCGTCTTTTCCAGCCTGGATCGACTGGGGCTGAGCGAACGCCCCTACCGCAAGACCCAGGGGCTGATCTTTCACATCTATGCGGTGTTGCTGGGCTATGGTCTGCTCAAGCGGATGGAGCACGACCCCGCCTGGCGGCTCCTGATCTCTTATGGGCGCAGGCTGGAGATAGGGTGGGGTCGTTTTTCCGAATTGGGGCTGGGGAAAATTGTGTAAAGGGTGCTGAGGATGGATAGGAGGTTGAGGAAGATGCCGAAGGCAAAGGAACGTGGCGGGGGCAAGCCCCTGCAGACCCAGGCTCCAGACTGGCTGGACGGCCTAGTGGACGAACTCTACGGCCGCATGGCCCAAGGGGAGCATCCGGGCTTCGCCTTCCTTCTAGAGGCCCTGTTCAACAAGGTCATGGAACGGGCCCGGGCCCGCTTCCTGGCCTCCCTGAAAGGCCAGGGGAGCAGGCCAACTGGAGTGAGGAGGGTGCGGAATGTGGGGTGCAGGAAGTCGCGGCGAACATTGGCGATGCGGGCATAAATGCGCTGAACTCTTGCTTTCTTCCAGTTGCTGCTGAACTTCATGCCTTCTTCCCCGGTACAAGAACCACGGCCTCAACGTCTTGGCCCAACCTGCGGAAGTGGCTGGGGTTGAGGGTGAGCAGCCGCTCGGCCTTGGCCTTGAGGGCAGCTTGGGCGATCAGGGCATCGTAAATGGCTCCGCCCACAAGGTTCAGCTTTTCCAGCCGCTGCAGCACCGCCCGGTAATCGGCTGCGCTCAGGGCTATGGTCTGGAAGCCCCGGAGGTTTTCCTCGATGAGCTGTAAGGCTACCGGGGGCAGGATAGCGGGGCGCAGGGGCAGGCGGGTCAGCACCGCGTACAGCTCGGCCAAGGTATGGGTGGCTACCACGCCGTCGTGAGCCCCTTCGAGGGTCTGCTCGAGCCATTCCCAAGCTGCGGTGTGGGCCGGGTGGGACTGGACAAAGGCAGCAACCAGGCTCGAGGTGTCGAAGAGTAGCTTCATCGGGAGAGTTCGTCCAGGCGTTCTTCCCTCAGATGGATCAGGGCTTGGCCGAGGTTCGCCGTGGCCCCGCTCTCCACCACCAAGACCCGTCCCTTGCGCCGCAAAGGGGGTGGGGTGCGCTGAGGCAGCAAGGTCAGCTTGCCGTCCTCGAGGTACAGCTCGAGGACATCATCAGGCCTCAAGCCCAGGCGCTCGCGTAGCTTTTTGGGGATAAGTATCCGCCCAAACTTGTCCAGGGTGATTTGCATATTGCCAATATTAGCATATTTTTGCCAAATTGACCTTCGTTGCCGTCCCCCCAGCTAAACTGCGTGATGACTCCTCGGACTGGAAGTCCGCTGCTTTGCACAGCAAACACGTCCTTGTGGCTTCTCGGTTCACAAGGTACAGGCTGGCGCCCGTGACCACGGGACGGCCCATGCCGTGCCCATCCCCGCAGCCCCGTCCAGGCCTGGTGGCGCAGTTTCGCAGCGATGGCCGGGTGGCCACCGCCCCCTCCTCCAGCCTTCGGCTGGGCAGATCCGTCCGAGCCCAGCAAAAACCTTGACACCCCGCTTCGCGGCGAAAGAAGCATCGCGGTCGCATGTAGCTTCGCTGACCCATGTATCCCACGGACTAGTTGCTTGGCCTGAAGGGCCAACACGTCTTGAAGGTCCGGGGGATTATAGCTCCCCCACACCCCCTCTTTGCTCTAACCCCAGGGACGATCCCCTCTCGGGACGGGCTCTGCCCGTACACCTGGGACACCCGGCCCACCCGCCCACTGCCGGGACGCCGCGGCCCTCGAGTCCCCCTACCCCCGCGCCCTCGGGCGTCTACTACCGCAATTGCGCCGAGGCCCGCGCCGCTGGGGCCGCCCCCATCTACCGGGGGCAGCCAGGGTACCGCCCGGCGCTGGACCGGGACGGCGACGGGGTGGCGTGCGAGCGCTGAGCGGCTTCTCGACCCACAGGAGCGGCGGCGGCTCGAGGGGGCCATAGGGGGAGCCCTGCTCAGAGCAAAGAACCTGGAACGAGTCCTGAGCAGGGCTCTGGATGCGCTGGTCGCGCTGGAAAAGGAGGACCGCGCCCTGGGCGCGCTGTATGCCAGCGTACCCCGGCTGGGTCATCGCGTCCTGGAGGAAATCCTGCAGGAGATTGGGCCACGGCTGGAGGCGCTCTGCGGCCCTCTGCGGGAGACGCTGGGTGAGGTGCTGGACGAGGGCGGATAGGGCTCACGGGTCGTCCAGT
>DASTSL010000153.1:0-9959 GCA_035760705.1 Meiothermus sp.
TGGTCAGGCTCGGTCGCACGACCGAGCCTGACCACCCCCACCAAGAAGGCGCTCAAAATCGCCAACACCCCCAGGAACTGTGGCAGCAGGTAAACCAATAGGTATGTCACTTGCTCCCAGGGGCTCTGTATTACCACGTGATCCTCGCTAGAGAGAGGAAAAAGGACAGGAGAAAAGGGAGCAACCCCACACCCACCGCCGAGAGGTAGCTGACGCTAAAGAATCCATTCGCCGCACGGGGGGCGCGCGGATTCAAGTGTACGCCCCGAAACAAGCACCCCCAGCAGGTCAGGGTCAGCAGTGAGGAGCCAATGGCCTGAGCCACCGCGAGAACCGATGAATCAGCAAATGTCAACGCCGCAGCTATCTGGGATACCAGTACTAACGCTGTGCCAAGGAGGGGTGTCCAGGCCCACACTATAAAAGCCTGGTTGGAGCGCTCAGGGGTTTGTCTTTTCAAAAAAGCCAGAAGCCCCCCAAGCAGGGCTAGCCCGCAAAGGGCCAGCCCTAGCAAGGACAGTCCATACAGCAACGAGAGGATGCTCTCACGCATAAGCTACAAGCACCAGTTATTATCCCCCTTCGGCGTCTGGAAAGTCACCGGGATTCGGGGCGGAGGCGGCACGGGCATGACTTTGGGAACGGTGACCGTGGTGTGGAAGGGCCGGGTGTTGACACAGCGGCTGTTGTAGAAATTCATCCGGCCCACCCCCACCGGCATCGCCAGGTCGAGGAAGCCTCGGGTGTCGTTGGGGTCGCTAAGGATTCGCGGGTAGGAGAGCAGCACCCCGTAGCGCGACACGCCGAACTGGGTTAGCAACATGGCCGGGAACGGCTCTTGAATGGGGTTGGTCGTCTCCGGCGGGGGGTAGTCGAGCAGGTCTTCCGTGACCAGGAAGCGTATGGTTTGCGAGGTAAACCCGGTGATCGTGCACAGGGTGTACTGGTGGTCGAAGCTCGCCCCGGCGCTGCCTCGGGTGCAGGGCTGGTTGGGCTCGGCTAGGTAGGCAAAATTGGAGATCACGTGGTCGAGCCCAACCCTGACCCCGCTGAAGTTTGCCGTGGCCTGACCGGGGTCGCTCAGGAAGTACCACATGTACGGTCTACCCAGCCGTCCCTCTTGCAGGTTGTCGGGGTTTCTGAAGGTAGAGGACTCCTGCGCGGTGCCCCACGGGCTCACCAGCCCGTCCGGCCCGGTGAGCACCCTCGAGCTTTCGGTGAAGAACGAAATGTTAAGCACAGGTACAGTTACGGGAGACCGGCTGATGTTGAAGTCGCCGACAACGAGGGAGCGGGCGTTGAACTGCACGACCCGGTTCGCCAGGGCGCTGAGCTGGTTGCCCTGGCAGACCCCGTTTCTGAAGTCCGCCGGGGAGGCCAGGTGGGCGTTGGCGATCTCGAAGAACGGCCCCAGCGGGCCTGTGGCATCCGAGGGGTTAATCTGGATGCGCTCGAGCTGGAAACCGGTATCCGCTGAGCAAGGGTCGCCCACACGGGGCGAGACCTGCTCCTGGCTGCGGGTCGGCCCGTCGCCGTTCGGGTTGAGGTTGGCGAAGGTGGGCAGGTTGCTGCCCTTGCGCAAAGCCAGGCACTCATACCCGTTGATCACCTTGCCCTCGGCTGGTCGGTCCTCCCCGATGGTGCAGCGGATGGTGTGTTCGGTATGCCCCACGATGCGACCCATTTGAGTCGAGCCGCCGGGTGAAGCGAGACCGGGGTTTGAGCAGACGTAATCGCTCAGCGAGCGGCGGTCCACCGTCGTGTTGGCGATGGTGAAGTTGAAGAAGAATTGAATGGCGGGTTTGAACGGGCCGTAGGTGTAGGTGAGCAGGTCGTCCAGGGTTTGGATGGCGTCCTCTTGGGGGGTGTTGTAGTTGCAGTAGTTGTGCCACACCTCCTGCACGGCGACGATTTCCGGGGCCGGATTCTGAGCCTCCAACGCCCTTCGTGCCTTCTCCTCGTCGGCCAGACTGCACAGCTTGTACTGGTAGGGCCGACAGTAGAAGTTGCTCCCGTATATCCCGGCAGGGATGCCATTCCCGGCGTTGAACGACATGACCTTGTAGGTAAAGTCCTGGGTCGCGCTCACGGGGCGCAGGGGAAACTCACAGTATTTGTTGTTCCAGGCTCCTCCCTGGTTTAGGCACTGACTCCTCAATTCGGTGGTACTGGTACGGAATATCGCGTACTGGCTCACGTACTGGTAGGGGGGCGAGGCCGGCCCTACGTTTTGCAGACTGAGCGAGCCGACCGAACCAGGCGAGATAAAGGCGGCGAAGTGCGAGTTGGCGTCCCCGATCTGCTCTTTCTCGTAACGGCTCCCGTCCCAGACGTACATCTCGGTGATGACATCTGTATAGGGCAGGTTGGCGGGAGGTACAGGCATGACCATCACCGAGGGTTGTAAGAGGGTGCTGGCGGTGGAGGAGACCCGGAAGGAACCGACCAGTTCGGGGTTGGCTTGGGCTATCGGGAAACTTGAGGGCAGGGGAGCCGGAGCCTCGGCCAGGGTTTCTATTTTGAACTGCGCGGGGGCCTCGAGGGCACTCTGGGCAAGTACCAGTACCTGGTCTCCTATAGCCAGATACCCTCCCCCCGGCCCGAACTCGGCCTCGAGCGAAGTCCCGCTGGTGTCGAAGGTGAACGACCAGGGCTCGGCCACCAGGAAGAGGTTGTTCGGCCCGGTGCTCAGCGCCAGGGTGTAGACCCCCTGCGGCACCGTCGCAGCCCAGGTCGCGGTGAGGGTGTTGGCCCCCGGCGTCCAGCTCACGTCCCACAGCAGGGAGGTACAGGCTTGGGCGCTCGAGGCCAGCGTCCCTTGCAGGCTGTTCCCCACCAGCAGGCGCAGGTTCTTGGCCCCCTTGGAACTCGAGAACAGCACCTGGCCGTTGGCGGGCACCGTACCCAATCCCCGCTCGGTGCTGTTCTCCACCTCCCAGCGGAAGGAGAGGGCTTTGTCGTTGGGGTTGGTCACTCGCCAGCGCCCGTCGCACACCGCCGCCAGTTGCAAGGGGGTGAAGCTAGCTGGATTGGCGGTAGGGGCATAGGCACCGGGGAACAAGCCCAGGGCCTGCTCGGCGTTGGCGGCGTCCTCGGCGTCCAGGGGTTCGGCAAAGCCCAACTCCACCGCGATGCTCACCTGGTTGGGGTCGCCGCCCCAGCTCAGGTTGACCCCCACTGAGGTGATGTAGTTGCTGGGAGAGGCCGCCCTAACCCCGGAGCGGGGCAGCACCGAGGCCCCCAGCTTGTGCTGGCCATTGGGCTTGGGCATTACCCTGGGCACCTCGGCGGTGGGCGGCTGCGGTCGGGGCTGGCTCGAGCCACACGCCACCAGGACCAGGGATACACCCAGCACGAACAAACCTCTCCCCACCCAACCTATGGTTCGGTTCATAGACAGCCTCCTGAACTCAAGGGCACACAGCTATGGGAAACGGTAGACCGGGTACAAGGGCACACGACCCTGAGTTCCGTAGGCTTCGGGGGTCGAGAAGACCCGCCCGCCGACACTGGGGGAATATCCTTTTTGCTGTATGGGAGGACTTAATTATTGGCTAAACAATCGTTGGAGGAGTTACAACTTCACACTAGCCGACCCCACCTCCGACTGCAAGAGGGTCGCAAGGGTAGCACCTTAATACTCGGGACTCAGCTGTAATTGATCCGTACAGTTAGCTTCAAGGGGTGAAGGGCGCAATCTCGACAAGGTGGTTTCAAGATGCTGCTTTTGGCAGAAGCTACATTTGCAGCAAATTGAACGAAGGCTATACCTTCGTCAGGTTACTGAAAAAGGTGAGAACCGACGACCGTAGGTCAGTCGGTGTCGGCTCTCGTGCGCTGTTTATACCCGAGCGCGGGGGTGGTGCCTGTGAGTACCGGCATGGCCGGGGCGCTGGTGCGCCTTCACTGCGGCACGGTGATTTTGAAACTCCGGCCTGTGGGCCGAATGGCTGACCAGGCCACGCTGCCGTAAAGCCAGCGGCAGCTCTGCCAGCGAGGGGATTCGCCGTATCCCCGGACGGTAGAACCGGTTTACAAGCTCAGAAAAGTCTGAGCAATCCATCTCGAAAGCCAATCCCGGATCACGGCCCTCGAGCCCCTGCTTACGCCCGGTCAAACTGCGACCGAACGACCCCAACGCGGTGTTCGCGGCTGCTCTACCCCGGCAGCGTGGGGTCCTGCTGGGTCAGCGTTTCACCGCCGACCTGGGCCGAGTAAACCCGGCCCTCTGTACGTGTTCGTGAGGCTACGGCACCTTCCGGCACTCCTTCTTCCGCGCTCCCGCGCGGCCTGTACCGGGCCGAGCTTACCGGCGGCACTGACCCCTTGCGAGGTAGCGCCGCCGATCTCCCCTCGGACTCCTTGCCTGCTCCGGGCTTTCGGCGGGGTGTTGCCCCTCGGACGGCCTGAGCCCTACCTCGCGCGTTCGGGTTCGCCCGTCCTCCAACCTACTCGCCCAGTCTCCCGCTCTCCTGCCTCGCGGACACCGGCCGGGATCGGCCAGTGCTCGGAAGCGTGGCCCGTTGCCGGGCTCGAGGAACCACAGCGGCTGCCAACCGCTCCTCTGAGAGCTTCCCGCGTTCGCCAGGCCGTACATTCGCCTAGCCGGTGTGTTGCCTTTGGGAGTGTTGAAGAAGACCTCTCCGAACCTGACGTCCGGCTTTCGATGCCCCGAGGTTGCGAGCAGGCATCTACCCCCCAAAAACACTAAAGCGCATCCGGCCTGCCAACCGACAGTGTCGGGGGTCTTGCGACCCGGCGTTTCCGCTTTCCGCACAGCGGGGTTCGCACCCGCCGTTACAGGCTTGAGCTGTCCAGCGACCCAGGGATTATCCCCCTGGTGCCAGGGCCTCCAGTCTCCCTCCGCCCCCTGTAGCGTCACCGCCACCTCAGCAGCCCACCTGTGCGGCACACGTCGCGCCCTTCCTTTTTCGGAACGCCCCGTGGGGGACTCGAGCATCGCCCAAATCCCTTTCTGACCTGGCCGGGTTTCCGGTTTCAGCCTTGAACCTACCAAGGCCTCCCCCGTTGGCCCGTTCCCGCGTCGCCCAACTTCGCCAAACCCATCATTCGAGTCGAAGGTCGCTCGCGCGACCAGCGCTCGGTTGTGTGCCGCGCCAGCCCGATTAAGGGCACGCAGCTTCCGCAGGCCCGAGGTTGGCAGCCTCAAGTTCGCGGAGCCGAGGGGAGTCGGCGCACACATACAAGGGTAATTTTATCCCTCTTGAACGATTTTTGCTAGCAACCTCAATATATACATATTCTTTTTTTGCTAAAATCACGTGTAAGGATGCTGCCGAACGAGTATCCTCTCTTCCGATCCACCACGGCGGTCCTGCGGGCCATCCTGGCGCTGGTAGGGCGGGGCTACGGCCTCCACCACTACGGCGAGGTGAGCCCAGGCCGGACACTTCACCTGGTGGAGAAGCTCGACGCGGCCCACCATGTCCTGCTCCACCCCAACCACCAGACCGCTCTTAAGAAGATCGGCCATCCTACCGCCCGCCTGGTGTTAGCCCCCCAACCCCACCCGTCCCCTGAGGGCGAGCGGTGGGCGTTTGTGCTTCTGGCCTCCGGCCCGCTGAAGGGCGAGCGGCTCTACCGGGTGGACGACCCAGGGCATCCCCTGGTGTGGCGGGGCATCTACCAGCTCTACCGGACCGAGTGGGGGCGCTGGAGCTGGCGGCTCAAGGAGGGACACTTCTCCGAGCTGGCCGCCCAGGTTGCTCGGGCGGTGGAAGACCGCCCTGGTACGCTGGCGCGGCGGCTCGAGGGCCTTATGCTCTATCCCCGCTTTCACGGCGTACACCAGGACGTAAGGCGGTTGGTGTACCTGGCGCGGAAGAGCTGGGGTTCGTCGCGGCGCGGACAGCGCCACCGCTCGGGGATGGCCCAGCCCGACTGGGCCAAATACCTCAGCCTGCGGCCCCTGCGGGGCATCGGCGGCAAGCTCTACCACGAGCCCCCGCTTACCCTGGGGGCTTGGCTCGAGGGAGGGCAGGAGGAGGTGACCGACCTCGAGAGAGCCGAGGAGCCGGTGTGCGATCCCCAGGAGCAGAGGAGGGGTGGGTCGTGAGCTACGGCTCGGATTCTACCGGGTCCTGTTGCTTGCGGCGGGCCTTGCGCGGCGCAGGCTGGGCGGCGGGCTCAGCCGCTGGCTTCTCGCCGGGCTCGTAGATACTGGGGAGAAGATCCTTGAGGTCGGTGTCGAAAACCAGCGCCAGGCGGTACAGCGTTTTGAGTTGGGGGTTTTTGTTGCGCCCGCGTTCGAGCCACTGGTACTGCTCGGTCTTCATGCCCAGGTACTCGGCTACCTCCTTCTGGGTGAAGCCTTTGGCCTGGCGCAGCTCCTTCAGGCGCTTGCGGAAACGGTTGCTGAGCTGGAGGAAGCTATAGGACACGATCTCATCTTAAGGGGTCGGCTGGGGCAGACGGGGGGTTCCAGCCGGTCCCGTAGGTGTCAGGATTTTGCCGAAAGAGGCTAGTCCCGTCGGTGGGGGCGACACCCAGCGGCCTCACCGGGGCTTCCCAGACGTCCCGGACGACCTCTGCCCGAGCTGGCGGGTGATGACTTATAAGTCCTCGAGCAGCCCCCGCGAATCGCGGCTAGGTGCGCTCCGCTACGGGCTGGGTGTGAGCCCTGCGCTCCGCAACGCCTGTATCAGGGCACACCTGAAGGGGCGGCGGCACTGGGGATGTCCAACAAGCCCTGCGGCTACGCCCTCACTAAGCTGGTCAAGCGGGGGCTCCTGGAGGTGGTGCGCCCCCCGGCGGGCCGCCGGCCCGGCAGTTACCGAGCCCGAGGGGGGAAGTGAGTCCATCCACGACTAAGCCGTGGTCACGGGGTTGCGGCGGACCTTGCCCCCTGGGTAGATGAGCGACCGGGCAAGAGCCCGCGGTTCTTCCGTAACAGCTCGTGCTCAGCCGGGTGCGGTGGTAGGCCTGGAGCGCACCGAGCCCGACCTGCTGTCTTTTTGCGGTTGCACCCGGGATCTACGTGAGTCGCCACCCTGCTATGGATCGGTACGGATTCCAAGTTATAAATATCTCTTGAATTCCCTGGAATGAACCACTAATTTCATTTTCAGTTCATCTTTAGCTCAGCTTACTCAGCCTGAGCTAAACGTTAGCTCATTCTTCTCTCTGGTCGTGGGAGGTTTATGTTGCTGGGTAAGCTCGGGTACCGTCTGCTGGGAAACCTCTACCAAACCCTGGATCAAGCCACATTGGCCTCAGCCCCGCTGGTGCTGCTGATCATTTCTGGGCTCAGCCTGGCCCAGCCAGCCGGCCTCTCCGGTCGGTTGGAATCCTGGCCCCCTCCGGGCTGGCCGCAAGGGACCAGCGCCCAACTCCGTCTGGGCTTTGAGGGCTCCCAGGGCCCCGCCTCGCCGCTTGCGGCTATCGGAGCGGATGGTCGCTTCACCCTTTCCCTGGAGGCACCCACAGTTCCTGCCGACGCCTGGGGCAGCCTGGCCCGGGCGTTGCGCCTGGAGCCGGGGTGCAACTTCACCCCCATGGTCAACCCAGTGGGGGCCCGGGCGGCCATCGCCTCGCTCAAGGTCTTTGCCGCCGGGCGTGCCGAGCCCTGGGGTGAATTGCGCATCGAGCAGCGGGGGAAGCGCGGTAATGACGACACCGGCGAGATCAGCTTCCTCATCTACGTCGACCGCGCGGCTACAGTACGGGGCTCAGGCACCTGCGGCGGGGGGATTGCCGTGCAGGTTGACGAGCGAATACGGCAAGGCTGGAACGTGGTGGTGGTGAGCGGCACCTTCACCCCGAGCGGCGGCACCGCCACGATCAAAGTCACAGGGAGCCCGATTGGACGCTTCGAAATCCTGCCGCTTGGCCGATAATCCTCAGTGCCCTATCCAGTAACCCGCGAGGATCGGTGACCCTATGAAAGATGGTTTCTGGCTCTGGCGCCCAGACGTGCGTCGTCGGCTGAACACAACTCTGTTGTTCCTGTTCGTCTTCAGCAACTATTTCCCCATGGGGGTGGCCATGGCCTCGCCCGGTTGGTATGCCCGGCCCGGGCTGGGGGTCTCGCGGCTGCCGCTCGAGGTCATGACCTTTGACGCGCCGGGATTTGGGGATTTGGAGCAGGCGGTCAACCTGGCCAACGGGAACCTGTATGTGGGCCTCGACCAGGTGGCCTATAACAGCCAGTCCCAACCGGGGATGACCGGATCCAGTACCCTCAGTGAGAACCTGAACCTGATCGGTCAGGGGAACGGCTGGAACTATGCCCCCCGGCTGCGGCTGGAGAACTGGGTCCGGCGCGGGGGGAGCGGAGAGCAAATCGGTGGCGGGTGGTGGTTTACCAAGTACATCTCGGGTGATAACGGGGTCATCTATGCGGCGAACAGTGCCGGAGACCTGTTCTGGTATCGCTGGATGACCAATCCCGATGGGAGCGGGTACTGGCACCCCAATAGCGGCAAGAAGATTGGGGCCGGGGGTTGGACTTTTGCCGACTACGTTTGGGGCGGTAACGGAATTATCTATCCGGTCGACAGCGCGGGAAACATGTACTGGTACCGGCGAGTCGACGACCTGGACGGGAACGGTTACTGGCACCCCAACAGCGGAGCTTGGAACCGTATCGGGAGCGGATGGGGCTTCAGGAACCTGATTGCGGGCGAGAACGGCATCATTTATGCGATTGATTGGGGCGGTGGGATGCACTGGTATCGCCGGATCAACGACCTGGAAGGCACCGGGTCGTGGCACTGGAAGAGTGACTATTCCAACGTCATCGGGAGTGGCTGGAGCTTTGCCCACTACGTCTCGGGCGGCAACGGCATTATCTACGCGGTGGACGGCTCCGGAAACGTGTACTGGTACCGCCGCGTGAACGACCTGGACGGTAGCGGATACTGGCATGCCAATAGTGGGGGGAGCAACCAAATCCGCACCGGCTGGGGCTTCAACCGCTATATCGGTAGCGGTGGAAACTTCTATACTTTGAATTCCTCCGGCGCTGTGTTTTGGTATCGGCGGGTCAATGACTTGGAAGGTACCGGCTCCTGGTATTCCAGCAGCCTGGCCGACTACCCAGCCAACCTCTTCCTAGGTTCCGGGGACGGCAGCGGTTCGATTTTCAGCAAGATGACCCCAGGCTCGAGCTGCCAGAACCCAGCCCAAAGCGGCAACCCCACGTTCACCTGGAACGCCTCGAACGACGCTGCCGACGCCTGTGTTCCCTCCTGGATCCAGCGCTACAAGGACGCGTACAGCGCCAACCCCTCGGCCTACGCCTTCTACGGGCTGTTCCCCCAGCCCGGCCTCAAGTACGCCTCGGAGTGGATCGTACTGGTGCAGAATAGCCAGGGAACATTCGCCCACTACTACACCAAGGACGGTACCCGTTACACCTTCAACGCGGACGGGCCCTACACCGACTACGCCCAGACCCTCTACCAGCAGCTGAAAAGCGCCCAGGCCGGGGATCCTGAGGGCCGGACCGGACCCAAAACCGAGTTCGAGTACTGGGATACCAACCTGGGGCTAATCAAGAAAGTCCGCGATGAGTGGGGGCGCACCACCGTCTATGATTGGGACCTCGCCACCCAGCGCCTCAACTCGGTGCGGGTCCTCACCCTCAACGAGGGCGACCCCAACGATTGGGTACGCAAGATCGAGTTCTCCTACCCGGCCACTGCGGACGCTAGCGGGCGCTACCCGCTTACTGGCGTCACCTTCAAGGTCAACAACTACTACCTCATTCCCGACACCCAGCGCGCCTACGAGTTCGTCTACGACCCCGGCACCACCCGCCTCAATAAGCTGCGGGTGCAGACCGCCGGGGGCTGGCGAGAGACCAGCTACACCTACGAGAACGGGCGGATCAAGACCGTGGCCGAGCAGGGTCGGCCAGCGATCACCTACGCCTACGATACCAGCGGGGCCAACAACCCCTATAAGGGGCTCTTGGTCACCCAGACCCAGACTGATTC
>DASTSL010000154.1:0-24470 GCA_035760705.1 Meiothermus sp.
GCTGCTCCAGCGCCGCGATGCGGTCAGCCTGGGCGGTGTTGGGCTGGCCCACCTGCTGGCTGAGCTGCTGCACCTGCTGCTCCAGCGTGGTCACCCGGGGGGTCAGGTCAGGGCCAGCTGCGGGGGCCGGTTGGGCCGGGGCCTGGCTGAGCTTTTGCACCTGCTCCTCGAGGGCGGTGATCCGCGTGACGAGGGCGTCGGTCTGCGGAGCCTGGGCGGGCTCACCCCCGAGGCTTTGCACCCGCTCCTCGAGCGCGGTGATCCGGTTGGTGAGGTCGGTGGTGTCGGGCGCCTGGCGGCCTGCGAGTTGCTGCACTTGCTGCTCAAGGGCCGCTACCCGCTGATCCTGGGCAGTGTTGGCCTGCTCGAGGGCGGCGAAGCGCGTTTGCAGCGCGGCCAAGTCGGCTTGGACCTGCTGCATTCCCTGCTGAACCATGCCCTGGTCTTGCTGCGGTACCTGGTTGAGCGCACCTGATTGCAGCAGGCGGTAGAAGATCAAGGCCGCCTGGTAGCGGGTGAGGTTCTCGTTACCCCGGAAGGTGCCATCGGGGAAGCCCTGGATGAGGCCGCGCTGGGTAATGTACTCTACCGCTTCCCGCGCCCAGTGGCCGGCGGGCACATCGCGGAAGTTGGCCGGCGGGTTCTGGGCCTGTGCCAGCGACAGCGAGCCCAAGCCCAGCGACAACGCCAAAACTGAGGAGAGCCATAGTTTTCTACGCATCCAAACACCTCCGAGAATTTGGGACTGCAAGCCGCATGGGGCTGGCCTGCACACCCTCACCCTATTGACCCTAGGTGAAGAGACTCCCAAAAGCGGGTTTGGGCTTTATTGGCCGCGTTGTCATCTGTCTCATGCAAAACCAGAGCGAATCCCATCTATACTTCTGAGTGAAGCGAATTAAGCGCCGTGGTGAGGGCAAACCCACGCCTGGGGTGCTGTATGGGGATTGGCTCAAGATTCGGTAAAGCCCGGGCGACATTAGGGATTCGTGGAGTATAGATCCATGAGAGGGCCTCAGAATGCACCCCTGGCCCGGGGCCGACGCGCTGAGCGTCGGCCCGGCAGCGTTTACCGCCCGGGTGGGGGAAGCCTTCGCAGCTTGGGCTGCGACCTGGTGCGCCGCCAGCCACCTCCCAGGCGTAGCCGTAAGCGCTGCCAACCCAAAGTGGCCAGGCCGATCAATCCCCCGATCAGGGCCAGAATCCACAGGGTGGTGAGGAGCCAAACCACCACAAACAGCCCGATCGCCGCGGCCAAGCCGAAGGCCAGCCAGGCCCAGGGGCCTCGCAGGCGGAGCATTTTTGGTCTCACGCCTTCCAGTCTAGGGCGGAGCGGTTAGGTACGACTGAGAAGGTCGGGAAGAACCGGCCCGCTAGGGCCCCAGCTTGCGCTTGAGGTAGAGCATCAGCTCCTCGAGCGCCACCCGCATGGCCTTTTGCTCGCGGAGGATCTGGTCTAGGCGGTCTTCGGGGTTGCTGAAGGAGAGGGTCTTGTAGAGCAGGATGGTGTTGCCGCAGCGCGGGCAGGCCAGCCCCGAGGCGGCGATGCTGGGAGCGTAGAAGATGCGGGTGTTGTCGCGGGTGCAGAGCAGGTATTTGGTCCCCGCGGCCTCGCCCCGGCGGATGTTCTCGGCCAGGCTCTCGGCTTCCTCGAGCGGGTAGCCCACGAAGAAGTCCCCGGCCATCTCCAATAGCCCGGCCCCGGACTCGCGGGTAGCCAGCATCTCGCCCTTGAAACCCTTGGGAGCGGCCCAGCCGGTGCCGTTCCAGCGGAAGTGCCGCAGATGGCGCTTGCCCTGTTTGTCCTCGATCTCCACGATCAGAGTGATCTCGGGGTCGCGGGGATAGTAGAAAAACCGCACCGCCGCCACCCCGTGCAGGCTGGGGTCTTTGGGCAGGGTATAGGAGAGGGGGCCTTCGCCTTTTTCGGGGTAGCCCACCATCTGGCGCAGGTCGTAGAGGGTCAGGCCGGGGTGCTCCAAGTCGCCCTCTAAGAGCGAACGCACCTTGTCGAATGCTTGGTCGAGCCCGGCGTCAATCATGCTTAGAGTCTATTGGATTGGCCCTGCCCCTTCACCCCCTCGGGGCTCGTTAAGCTCCCGTGACGCCATTACATGAAGTAACCCACCCCCTTGGGGGGTGGGCCGGGTAGCAGGGACCTCGGGAGGGGGATTAGGGTTTGCTCGGCGCGGGGGTCTGGTTCTCTTGCTTAGGCTGGGCCGGGGTCTGATTCTGCGGGTTGGGTTGGGCCGGGGTCTGCTGCCCGGAGCCCGGGTTCGAGTTGGCGGGCTTGATCTCCTTGGGGGTGATCTCGGCCAGCACCTTGGTGAGGTTGTTCTCCACCTTGGTCTGCTTGCGCAGCTCGGCGACCCAGTCCTGGGCGGCCTTGCTCTGCTTCTGAGCCAGCACTTGCTGGCGGGCCTGCTCGGCTACTTCCTCGAAGGGCTTGAGCTTCTCGGCCACCCGGTTGTTGACGATGAGCACCTGGTAGCTGCCGTCATCGAGCTTGACCACCTCGCTCACCTCGCCTAGCGGCCCCTTGGGGAAGTTCCCCTTGGTAAGGAACACCAAGCGGTTGGCGACCGGGGGCAAGGTGCCGGGGTTTACGGTGCCGTAGTCGGTGAGGGTGCCGCCATTGGCCTTGGCCAAATCCTCGAGCTTGCCACCCTTGAGGGCCGCCGCACGGAAGGCCTGGGCCTTGGCCTGGTCTTCTTTCTTGAAGACCACCCCCTTGACCTCCGCCGAGGCCGGAACCGTGAAGGAAGCCGGGTTATCGGCGTAGTACTTGCGCACCTCCTGGTCGGTCACGGTGAGGTCTTTGGTGTGGTAGGCCTGCACTTCGCGGGCCACCTGTTCGCGTGCCCCCACGAAGGGCTGGTTCATCTTCTTGGCCTGGGCCACCAGGATGTCGCGGGTGATGAGCTGCTCGAGGGCCTGCGGCATGAAGAACTGCACCGCCAGGTCACCCAAGCCCTGTTGGATGAGCTGGGGAATCTGCTGGTTGGTGAAGACCAGTTGGGTCAGCTCGGGGAGCTTGATCTCGCTCTCGCCGACCTTGGCCACCACCTGGTTCTCGTACTTATAGGTGGCGTTCTGGGCGAAGCGCACCTGGGTCTTCTCGCGCAGCTCGAGGAGGTAAGCCTCCAGGGCCTGATCGCCCTTGATCTTCTTGACGTCCTCGGCGACGCGGTCTTTGACCTCCTCGAAGCTGGGGTCGCCACCCGGTTTGAACTCCTCCACCTTCACGATGTAGTAGCGGCCCCCGGAGGCGATGGGCTCGGTGAGGCCCCCCTGCTTGAGCTTGAAGACGGCGTCGGCCACCTCGCTGGGGAAGATCACCCGAGTGACCAGCCCCGGCTCACTCTTGCCGGTCTCGGCGCCCAAGGCCCCGCCCTGGTCGGCGGCCACCCTGGAGTTCTTCTTGGCCAGCTCGACGAAATCGGCCCCACCCTTGAGCTGGGCGTAGAGGTCATCGGCCAGCTTCTTGTCATCCACCACGATCTGCCGGGCCTTGACCCGGTCCTCGGTTTTGTAGTTGGCCTTGTTCAGGTCGAAGTAGAGCTTGACCTCTTCGGGGGTGGGGGTGGCCTTCTTTTGGATCTCCTCGACCCGTTTCTGGATCTTCAGGTTGTCCCGCAGCTCGTCGCGCAGTTGCGAGTCGGTGTAGCCGATCTGGTTCAGAAGCTGGTCGTACTGCTCCTTGGTGGTGGCCCCGGCGCGTTGCTTGAGGTCATCGAGGGCCTTGCGCACCTCTCCGCTGGAAACCCGCACCCGGCTCGAGTCCTGCTGCACGGCCTTAGTGAGGATCACCTGCTCGATGAAGAAGGTGTCCAAGAGGGGTTTCATGAGCCCTTGCGGGTTGCTCGAGAGGAGCGGGTCGCGCGACTGGATGCGGGCCAGCTCGAGTTCCGAGACCGGGCGACCGTTGACCCACATCACGGTCGGGCCTTCGCTGCGATTCCCGCTCAGGTTGCCCCCTCCTTGCAGGGCGAAGAGGATGGTTGCCCCCACCAAGAACGCCAGGGCGAGGAAACCAAAGATGATGGTGATGACCCGTTTGTTGATTCCAAACACTTGACTGCCTCCTTAGGCGGTGCTACCCTTGCTGATGCGCGCGCCCGTAGCTCAGCTGGATAGAGCGTTGGCCTCCGGAGCCAAAGGTCAGAGGTTCGAGTCCTCTCGGGCGCGCCACTGCTTATTTTTTATCCCAACAAGCTTAGCCCCTGATGAACCTGGTTTGTTCGCGCAATCACGGTGCAGAGCTAAAGTCTGAACTCGAGCGCGGAGCGTAACCATAGTCTCGCCAGCAGATAGCCAGAGCGGATTCTAGCACACCGGCTAGGGATGTGGGTTGAAGGGAGTGGGTAAATCCTACTTCCTATAACCCACCACCTGCCCCCTCGAGCTCGCTGAGTGACCGGCGGGTCAGTTTAGGGGTATGCTTGAGCCTATGCTGCCGCTGCTCCTCTCCTGGCTGCACGCCACCAATGACCTCTTCGGGGCCTTCCTGACCCCGCTTCTGCCCAAGCTCCAGGCGGCCTTCGGGGTGGGCTACGGGACGGTTTCGCTGCTGGTGGCGATGTACTCGCTCAGCGGCAGCCTGCTCCAGCCGCTGGCCGGGTTGATCGCCGACCGTTACGACCGGCGTGTGCTGGCCGCGCTGGGGCCGGTATTGGTGGCTTTGGGCGGCGGGTTGATGGGCTTTTTCCCCACCCCGCTGGCGCTGGGGCTGATGCTGGCTTTCTCCGGGCTGGGCTCGGCCCTTTTCCACTCGGCGGCGGCAGCCCTAGTCGGGCAATACGCGAACCCCGCTCGGCGGGGTTTCTGGCTCAGCTTCTTCTCCACCGGGGGCTACGTGGGGATGGCGATGGCCCCGGCCCTCTCGCTCAGCGTGGTGAACGCCGGGGGGCTCAAGGCGCTGGGCTGGCTGGTTCCCCTGGCCTTCATCCCGGCGGCGCTGCTCTTGTGGAAAGCCCCGGCGATCCGCTTGCAGACCAAACCTTCGACCTTTGGCGATTTGGCTCGAGTCTTCAAGGGCCAGGTGGCCCGCTTGTGGGCGGTCTCCACCCTGCGCAGCATCGTCTTCATGAGCTTCTCCACCACCATCCCCTTCTGGTTCGCTCAGCGCGGCCTCTCCGACGAGTGGGTCAAGATCACCCTCACCGTCTACAGCGTCTCGGCCACCGCGGGGGCTTTTTTGGGGGGAACCCTCTCCGACCGACTGGGGCGGCGCACGGTGCTGGTGGGAACCATGATCTGCGCGATCCCTTTGTACGTGGCTTTGCTGGCGCTGCCCCCGGAGAACTGGCTCTTCGTCTTGGCGCTCTCGCTCACCGGGGCCTTGATGAACGCGGGGGTTCCCACCGCCGTAGCGATGGCCCAGGAGCACGAGCCCAAGCAGATGGCTACCGTCTCGGGGCTTTTGATGGGCTTTACCTGGGGCTTCGCCGGGCTCCTCTACGGGGTGGTCGGCCCGATCATTGAGCGTTTCGGGGTGATTGAAAGCCTCAGCGTGATGGGCCTTTTGCTGATCCCTGCCCTTACCCTGTCCTTGGCAGTGCGAGAGGCGAGGCCCCAAGTAGCCCTGGGAGGCGATTGATTCTCCCGCCCCGTGCCCTTTTGCGCTACGGCGGAGCGCTACTTGGGGCGTTTTGCGGGGTCGGGTGACATCCACACCCCTGTTTTTGGGTGCACAATGGGGGTATGGTCAAACGCATCCTGCTCGCTAGCGATGGCTCGGCTCCGGCCAGGAGTGCGGAAACCCTGGCACAGTGGCTAGGGTACGAACTCGAGGCCCACCTGGTCGGTCTTTTCGTGCGGGATAGCCGCTGGATTCGGTTGCCGGAGTTCCTCGATCTGGGGGCGCTCTCGGTCCCGCTCCCGGCCTACCACCAGGAGATCGAGCAGGCCCTTACCGTGAAGGGCGAGGGCCTCCTGAAGCGGATCGAGGATTCTGCCCGTAGCGCCGGGGTGCAGTTTTCCTCTAAGCTCGAGACCGGGGTTCCCGCCGAGGTGATCGCCCAAGAGGCCCGCACCGCCGACCTGGTGGTGCTGGGCCGCCAGGGGGAGAACCACCCCGAGGGCGAGGCGCTTGGCAGCACCGCCGAACGGGTGGTGCGCACCAGCCCGGTCCCGGTCCTCCTGACCCCGCCCCCCTATACCCGCCCCGAGCGGCTCCTGATCGGCTACGACGGCTCCGAGCCGGCGGTGCGGGCCTTGCACTTCGCTGCGCCGCTGGCGGTGGAGCTTGGCCTGGGGGTTCAGGTGTTGAGCGTGGACGATAACCTGAGCCGAGCCGAGGACCTGGCCCACGAGGGAGCCGAGTACCTGGCGGCTTACGGCCTGAACACTGAACCGGTGGCGCTTCAGGGTGACCCCGCCGAGCGGTTGCTGGAAGCCCAAGGGCCCGCCGACCTGCTGGCCCTGGGCGCTTTCGGTGGCGGCCCGGTACGGCGTTTGCTCTTGGGTTCCACCACCGAGTATGCCCTGCGAGCCTCGCAGGGGCCGGTGCTGATCGTGCGGTAGCTCTCCCCTTGGTACCCCCATCCCAGAGGGAAAAGGGGGCTACTGTGCTATCCGGCGGGAGAGGGCGGCGCGAAGCGCCCGGAGAAAACAAAAGAAAGCCTTCCCGAACCATGCGGTAAACTAGGAGCCACAACCCTCAGTACGAGTTCGGGAGGTGCTCATGACGGCGACGGTGCGGCAGTTGTTGCAGCTCAAAGGCAACCGGGTCTTTGACATCCACCCCCAGGCCACGGTATACGAGGCGCTCGAGCGCATGGCCGAGTACGACGTGGGGGCCCTGTTGGTGCTGGAGGAGGGCCGGCTGGTGGGGATTTTCTCCGAGCGCGACTATGCCCGAAAGATCATCCTGATGGGCCGGGCCTCGCGCGAGACCCTGGTCCACGAGGTCATGACCACCGATTTGGTCATGACCAGCCCGGAGGCCACGGTGGGTGAGTGCATGGCCCTGATGACCGAGCACCGCATCCGCCACCTGCCGGTGATGGACAAAGGCCAACTGGCCGGGGTGATCTCCATCGGGGACGTGGTAAAGGCCATCATGACCGAGCAGGAGTTCCTGATCGCCCAGTTGCAGCAGTACATCAACTCCTAGCTGATGGCGAACAGCAAACGGCTAACGGCCTCTATTGGCGGTTGGCTGTTCGCCCTTAGCTGTTAACGCTTGCCTCCTATCTTCTGTCCCCGACCAGCGTGTTGAGCAGGTAGCTCACGATGGCCAGGATGATCCCGCCGATGAAGGCTCCGGTGAAGCCGCGCACCTCGAGGTTGGTAAAATTCGCCACCAGCACCAGCACGATGGCGTTGATGACCAGGGTGAAAAGCCCCAAGGTGATCAGGTTGAGGGGCAGGGTGAGGAGGAGCAAGATGGGCCGGATGAGGGCGTTGGCCAGCCCCATGATGAGCCCGGCTACCAGGTAATCCACCAGCCCCGAACCCGGCGCGAAGAAGACCCCGCTGTACAGTTGGGCCACGATCCACAAAGCCACGCTGTTCAAGATGAGCCGGAGCAGGAATCCTTGCATAGCCTCAGGGTAGCATCCGGGGATTTCTGTCGTTGCGAGCGCGCAGAGAGGTCGCCCCCTACTTCCCCTCATCCCAAGTCAGGTCGGGGTCGGTGAGCGCCTTTTCCGGGGGGAGGTCGGTGAAGAGGGTATAGGAGACCGTGTAGGTCCCCGGGGCCAGCTTCCCCAGGTTGAAGGTGCTGCCCTCGAGCCGGGCCGCGCTGGGCTGCCCCTGGCCCTGGCGCAGGTTGGCCGTACCGCGTACCGCCGGGGTGCCACCCCCCGCCGGAAGGGGATCGGTCACCCGGAGGTTATCCACAGCCTTATCCACAGTGAGGATCAGGCTCACCGTGTAGTTGGCCCCGTCATAGGCCAGGCTTTTGGCCAGCGTGACCCCCCCGCCCGGCGTCACCCGGCTCAGGGTCAGGCTAGTCGAGCGCACCTGTACGGCGGCCTCGGCGGCCAGGCCCCCCGGCTCGAGGCTAGCCCGCACCGTTCCCGCCGAACAAACCCGGGTAGGTGCGGCCAGCGTTAGGGCCTCCTGGGCTGAGAGGCTGCCGCTAGCCTCGAGCTTGGCGTCGCTGGTAAAGCCACGCGGCAGCGTGAGCTTGAGCGTAGAGGGCAGGGTGTAGGGAAAGTCGGTGCTGGCGATGGCGGTGAGGTTGGTGGTCTGGCAGGCCAGTACGGCGTCGGGCGAGACCAGAAGCTGCAGCGCCACCTGGACCCGGTACTCGAGCGTCACCGTGGTGGTCTGCCCGTCCTTCACGGTGCCGGACTTGGCCTCCACGCTCGCGCCGGGCAGCGGGGTAGGGGCCACCGGGTACTCGCCCGGGGCCAGCGGCAGGTTAGCCGGGGAACGCAGGGTTTGCCCGGCAGCCTGGAACGGCACCCCGCTCAGCGGGATTCGCTGACCCCCGACCAGCGCCACCGTCTCCACGTTCAACCCACCCTGGTTGGGCCGGGCCACGAAGCGGACCCGGGCCGGGGCGGTGACCCGCACCTCGGCGTTGCCCACCACCTGGCCTTTGCCCTCGGGGACGCTGGCCGAAACCGCCACGTAACCCCTGGGCAGCACCGGCTTGGCGGTGTCCCCGTCGAGGGTGTAGCTGGCTCCGGGGATGGGCCGCCCCTGGGGGTCTACCACCTCGACGACCACCGGTCCTAAAAGCTTGGCCCCCTGGGGGTCGGCGAAGGGCGGCAGGGTGGCGAAGAAGGGCTGGCCGTCGGCCTCCCCGCTGCGCGGCGAAGGAAGCGTCTCCAGCCGCAGGGCGAAGGAGTTGGAGAACTGCTTGGTGGCGGTGGAGATGCGGGCCACGATGCTCCAGTCCCCCACGCCTTCCTGGGTAACGCTGATCACGTCGGTAGCGGTGGAGCCGTTCCCCGAGACCGCCAGGGGGCGGTGGGTTCCGCCCGGCTGGAGGGCGAAAAGCTGGAGTTCGGAAGCCCCGTCGCCGTCGTAGTTGAGCAGGCGAATCTGTTTGCCCACCAGCTCCGCCGGGAGGCGGAAGCGGGCCGCCAGGAGGTCCTCGTCGGGCCGGCCACGGGCGTTCACGGTGAAGGTGCTGGCCTGGATCTGGGCCGGGGCCGCTACCCGCAGGGCATAGGCGTTCTTGCCCCGCCCGCTCGAGACCACCTTGAGCGTGTAGGTCCCGGCGGGCAGCGGAGTCCCGATCCAGCGCTCCCAGGTGTGCGCGGTGGAGGTCTGGTAGGTCTTCTCGAGCACTTTCCCGGTTGGCCCGGTAAGGGTGAAGGTGGTGGAGAAAGCTCCACTCCCATAGCGCTCGTCGCCGTAGTAGCCGCTCACCGCCCGCCCGTTCACGTAATCGTTGAGGTTGAGGGCCGGCGAATAAACCTCGAGGTTCAACGGCTTGTTCGCTGCCTCCTCGGGGATCACGATGCGGTACTGTTCGCCCTCGGTGAGCCACTTGAACTCGCTGCCGATGCTCACCAGTGGGATCGCTCCGCCCGACTGGGCCAGCCCCAGGCCACCCGCCCACGCGAGCACCGCCAGCAGAAGCGTTTTTGTCCGAATCATCCTGTTGCGAGTCTATCAGGAAGCCGGGACTCGAGGGTGCGAAGCACTCAGGGTGAGCGCCCGACACTCCCCGATGGCGTACTTTGTACCTCTAGCCGTTGGTGGTGGCCGCGCCGCAAGATCCCCTAGCGCTCTGCGCCATAGCGCTTTGCGCCAGGTAGAGCGGGCCCTCGCCCGGCCACTGCTCGATTAGCTGATTTTGAGCGGCTGGATCGCCTCGAGCGGAGTATCGAAGAGCCCCGGTTGCACCTCGAGCCGGAAGAGCGAGTCGAAGTCCTCCGGGGTGAAGGCCTTGCGCAGCCGCTCGGCGTAGGATTCGCGCAATACCCGGATGTAGTGGCCGATATCGTAGTCTCGAGCGTCGGATTCTTTCTCCGAGAGCACCCGCCACTGCCCGCCGGAAGCCCGGTAGATGCGCACCCGCTCGCCCACCGCCCACTCGCTGCGCCCCGAGGCCAGCATGGCTTCGTAGACGGCTTCGCTACGGCTCGAGGCCGCGTACTGCTGGGGGGTCTTGCTCAGCTTGGCCCGGTTGGAAACTTCCGCCACGGTATATTCGCGTTTTTGTAGGCGCTGCACGGTCTCGAGAAACCCCGCCCGCAACCCCGGAATGTCCCCCTCGAGCAGACACCGCAAGGCTCCTTGGAGCCAGGCCTCGGCGAAGGGCTCGGCTCGACTCGAGCGCAGTGCCCCCCCGCGTACCACCAGCCTGCCGTCGTAACCGAGCAGGGCATAGTTCTTCACCTCATGGCTGAACATGGCCCGGTAGCGCCCGTCGAACTCGAGGCGCAACCCCTCGGGCAAGGTGGCCGCGACCTCCACCACCAGCGCCCGCTCTCGGGCCTCGTCCCACCCCTCCGGCACGCTGACATATACCCCGTCGGTGTCGGCTTCGATCAGGGTCGCCCCCCGCGCCCCGAGTTCCTGGCAGACCTGCTGCAAGATCTCCCGGCCCCTTCGGGTGATCTCGTCGGCAGCCTGGCGGTCGGCGAACCAGGCCATCCTGCCAGCCCCCAAATAGCCGTAGGCCGAGTTCACCACCAGCTTCATGGCGGCCTGCATGGCCTCGTGCTCACCGTGCTCGAGCGAACTCTTCTCGGTCCGCTGGGCGGCGGCTTTGTGCAGCAGCCGTAGCGCCGTGAGCCGGTCCACCAGATGCACGAAAGCCCCCAGGGTGTCGCACTTGGGGCCGATCCCGTAGAGCCGGATCAGCGAGGGGTAGAGGCTGGCGATATCGGCCTTGACCACCCGCTCGGCGACCCCGGTGGCGAAGAGGATCAGAGCACCCCCGGCGTGGGGCTCGCTCGAGGGCGCTTCTTCCGAGCGCGGCAGGGCAGCTTCCGCCTGGAGGTAGGCCCGCACCAGCATGGGCTCGAGGATGCCGGTGGCGGTTCCCGCGTAGGCCACCCGCTCGTAGCGGCGGGGGGCCATCCGGGCCAGGGCGAAGGTCGAGGTGTGCAGCCGCCGGGCGATGGCGTCCACCTCGCCCACGTCCTGCAGGGCGTAGCGCCGCACCTGCTCGGGGTCGCGCTGGTAGGTCTCGTAGATGGTGTGACCCTCGAGGTATACCCGGTCCTCCGCCGCCACCCCGAAGAAGCGGGCCACGTCCTTGAGCCCATGGCTGGGCAGAGCCCGCACCACGAAGTCCACCCGCCAAGTGGCGTCCAGGGTGTCCAGCATCTCTCTACCCGCCACCGTGAAGCGGGTGCCCCGCCCGTTCTCGAGCTGCACCAGCTCGAGCGGCCCCGGGGAACGGCCCAGCTCGAGGCGAATCCCCTGGGCCTTGGCCCGCCCGGCCAGGAACGGCAGGTCGAAGCCCATCAGGTTGTGGTTCTCGATGGCGTCGGGGTCGCGCTCCCGGATCAGGGCACAGAGATCTTGGATCAACCGGGGCTCGTCCTCGGGGCGGGGGGCTTCCAAGATCTGCTCGAGCCCCCGCGAATCGCGCACCGCGGCCATGAAGATGCGGCCCTTGGCGGGGGTCAGGTCGGTGGTCTCGAGGTCGAACTGGAGACGGTGCAGGGCGCTAAAGGGGAGATCGCGGAAGTAGCTGCGCCCGGTCTGTATCAAGTACTGCTCGACTGCCCCGGGGCAGTAGTAGTCGTCGAGTTCGTCCAGGCTGCCGACCTCCCGGCCCAACCGCCGGCTGGCCCCCTCGAGCAGGATGCGCTCGAGCGAGCGACCGTCCCGGGCGCTCACAAGGTAGCGCAGCGAGCCCGCCGGGCCGGGGAGTTCGCGGTAGGAGAAGGGGGCGGTGTCGTCCCGGACGAGCTTGGAGCCCAGGGGGGCTAAGTCTTTGAGGTGGGCCGCGTACAGCCAGGGGCGAAAGCGGGCGGCCTCGGCGACCACCCGCTCCCCCAGACGCCGCCAGACCAGGGCCCGGCCCTCGGGAGAAGCCCACACGCTCACGATGCCCGGCGTGGGGTCCCAGCCGAACAGCCAGGGGTCGTGGGGTTCATTCATACCCGGGGTAAAAACGGCCTGCTCGAGCCCTAGGCCGAATGAGCCACTGGCCTGGGCTCACTCGACCGTCACCGATTTGGCAAGGTTCCTCGGCTGGTCCACGTCGCGCCCCAGCAGCACCGCGGTCTCGTAGGCCAGGAGTTGCAGGGGTACCACGCTCACCACCGGGGCCAGCAGGGGGTGGGTCTTGGGCACGTAGAGCACGTCCTGAGCAAACTTCTTGACCCCATGATCGCCCTCGGTGGCGATGGCGATGACCCGCCCGCCCCTGGCCCGCACCTCCTGAATGTTGGAAACGGTTTTTTCGTAGAGCGGATTTTCGGTGGCCAGCACCACCACCGGCAGCCGCTCGTCGATGAGGGCGATGGGGCCGTGCTTCATCTCGCCCGCCGGGTAAGCTTCGGCGTGGATGTAGCTGATCTCCTTGAGCTTGAGGGCTCCTTCGTAGGCGGTGGGGGCCTGGATGTGGCGGCCCAGGAACAGATAATCCACCGCCTGGTGGTACTTCTCGGCGACGTGGGCGATAGTAGGGCGCATCTCGAGCGTCTCTTCCACCAACCGGGGCAGCTTGCGCAGCTCGGCCAGAAAGCTCCGGGCCTCGGCTTCGGAGAGGGTGCCCCGGGCGCGCCCCATCCACACCGCGATGAGGGCCATGGCCCCCAGCATCGCCGTGTAGGCCTTGGTCGAAGCCACCCCGATCTCCGGCCCGGCGTGGATATAGAGGGTGTCGTCGGTCTCGCGGGTGATCGAGGAACCCTTGGTGTTGATCACCCCCAGGGTGCTGGCCCCGCCCCGTTTGGCTTCGCGCACCGCCTCGAGCGTATCGATGGTCTCGCCCGACTGGCTGATGGCGATGGCCAGGGTTTTATCGTCCACCACCGGGTTGCGGTAGCGGTACTCGCTCGCCACGTCCACCTCGACCGGGATGCGGGCCAACGTCTCGAGCAGATATTTCCCCACCCACCCCGCGTAGTAGGCCGTCCCGCAGGCCACGATATGCACCTTATCGAAGGCGGTGGGGTCGAGCCTGAGCCCCAACTCCACGCCCGCTTCTTCCTCGTGGAGCCGCCCGCCCAGGGTGTTCTCGAGCACCCAAGGTTGCTCGTAGATCTCCTTGAGCATGTAGTGGGGGTAGCCGCCCTTCTCGGCAGCCTCGAGACTCCAGTCCACCTCCACCACCTCGCGCTCCACCGGGTTGCCCTGGAGGTCGGTGACCCGCACCCCGTTTCGGGTGATGACCGCCATATCCCCGTCGTGCAGGAAGATCACCCGGCGGGTGTAGGGCAAGAGGGCTGGCACGTCTGAGGCCACGAAGTTCTCGTTCTCCCCGATCCCGATCACCAAGGGGCTCACCGTGCGGGCCACGATGATCTCCTCGTTGTCCTGGTGCGCCACCACCAATCCGTAGGCCCCGTAAGCCTCCTGGAGTGCCGCTCGTACGGCCTCCTCGAGGTTCCCCCGGTACTTCTCTTCGATCAGGTGGGCCAGCACCTCTGAGTCGGTCTCGCTGGTGAACACGTGCCCCCGGCTCAAGAGCCCCTCCTTGAGCGGCAGGTAGTTCTCGATGATCCCGTTGTGGATCACTGCCAGCTTGCCGTCTTCGGTAGTGTGGGGGTGGGCGTTGGGGTCGGTGGGGGCCCCGTGGGTGGCCCAGCGGGTGTGGCCCACCCCCAACGAGCCGGAAAGATGCTGGGTCTCGAGCGTCTCCGCCAGCACCGAGAGCTTCCCGGCCTTCTTGACCACCTCCAGGTGGCCATTCACCTTCACCGCCACCCCCGCCGAGTCGTAACCCCGGTACTCGAGGCGGCGCAGCCCCTCCAAAAGCACGTCGGTCGCATTTCTAAAACCCACATAGCCAACGATTCCACACATGTATGACCTCGCTGTGCGCTCATAGCTGAATGCCGAACGCCAAGACCGGCGCGGCGCGCTATGGGAGAAAGCTTTGATGCCGTTCGATGTTGAGGTTGGGTTCTTTTTGGGCCCTGCTCCCGGATTGTCCCGTGCTCGCGCGCCGGGCTTTCTCCTAGGGGCTTATCTGGGCGGAAGGGGAGGGCATTCCCCTGGCGGCATCCGCGGATCTTCGATCTTTCACAGCCGGGTGGGCTGCTTATCTCTTTCTCTGTCTCGGTGCCATGATCAAATATTTGTACCGAGTTCAGACTTGGAGTCCGCCTCCTCGTAAGGTAAACGGGTCGCGGGTTTGGAGATGCGGGAGGATCTTTTCAAGCCTACTGCATCCCTTCGCCGTCCCCGGCTTACCCCCTGCGCTATCCGCTTTGAGTCTTATACCCCCTTTCCGTAAGGTACACATCGTACCCAACGTGAGTATACATTAAGATTTTCGGCTCTAGGGGCTCATTCTCTCTTGACAGGGACGATAAAACCTCAGTATGATGCGCCCGGATGTGCAAGGTGAGACCTGAGTGAGCCCGATAAGGGCTACGGTTGCACCGGCAAGCATCCTGGCTACGGAGGCGGTTCAACGGCGGTAGGAGAGGAAACACGGCAACTCGCCCGAGGCCAATGAACTAATTCCTATGCCAGAAACCCTTCATGAGTAAGGGTGTGAGGAGGCATATGAAGAAAAGATTGGTCATCCTACTGGCAGGGCTCCTGACGGTGCTCTCCATGGGCTTTGGCTCCGCCCAGTTCTCCGACGTACCGGCTGGGCACTGGGCTAAGGAAGCCGTGGAAGCCATCGCTGCTCAGGGGCTCATCGTCGGGTTCCCCGATGGCACCTTCCGGGGCAACGAGAACCTGACCCGCTACCAGGCGGCCCTGATCATCTACCGTTTGCTGCAGCAACTCCAGGGGCAGCAGGGCCAGCCCGCTCCGCAGATCGACGAGGAGACCCTCAACACCATCCGTAACGCGGTGCAGGAGCTGGCGGCTGAGCTGGCTGCCTTGGGCGTGCGGGTCTCGGCGCTCGAGGACAACGCCGCCTCCAAGGACGACATCGCCCGTCTGGAGGCCGCCATCGAAGAACTCAAGGGGGCCCAGGCCCAGCCCGGCCAGGGCATGGATCAGCAGGCCCTCTCCGACCTGGCCGACCGGGTCGAGGCCGCCTCGGTGGCCGCCGACACCGCGCTGGCCCAGGCCCAGCAGCTCGCCGACCGCCTCGATGCCGTGGAGGGCGACCTGGCCACCGTCAAGACCCAGCTCGAGGCCGATGCCGACAGCATCCGTGCCCTCAACGAGCTTTCGGTGCTCTTGAATCAGGATGTGCTCAGCCTGCAAGACCGGGTGACGGCCTTGGAGAAGAGCGTAGGCACCTTGAGCGAGCAGGACTTTAGCGAGTTCGCCACCAAGGAAGACGTGGCGGCGGTGCAGGAGTTCGCTACCGCCCTGCGCGGCGACCTGGTGCGCCTGTCCGACCGGGTGAGCGCCCTGTCCACCACGGTGGACGGCATCAACAGCCGCCTCACCGCCGTGGAAGGCACTCGCCCCAGCCTGACCGGGAGCATCCTGGCTCGCTACGGCTACCGCTACACCACCGGGGCCAACTTCGATGTAGACCGCCTCTTCCCGGCGACTGGCTTCGGCGCGGACGATGACGCGGTAGACCTTCCCAACACCGCCACCCTCGGCGCGGGCATTGATACCCGGCTCGAGGGCAACCTCGCCTTCTCGTTGAAGCGGGCTGCCACCACCACCAGTGGCTTCAACTTCACGGAAGCCAGCGTGGCGCTGCGTTGGCGCAGCCCCAACGGCAGCCTCTGGGTACGCGATGGTGCGGATAATGACTTGCGTCTGCAGAGCTTCACGGTAAAGGGCAACTTGGATGGCCAGGACTTCAGCCTTGCCTACTCCCGTGCCCTAGTCTACAAGTTCAACGATTACTTCTTTGAGGATGACGGTGGCAGCGGTTACCGCGGAGCCATCGTTAACTTCAACGCCAGCAAAGGTTTCCTCAGCCCCAACATCACCGTCGTGCTGGGTAGCAGCTCGTCTGCTGCAGGCACCAGCCCCGACGCAGGGAGCGGCTCCAACGACTTCTTCGGTATCCGCACTGCGGTCAACCTGCTGGGTCTGAAGGTGGGCCTGAACTACGCTGAGCGCAACGTGCTCGATGCGGGCAACGCCCCGTCTTATTCCGGCTTCGGTGCCGACTACAGCGGGAAGCTCTTCGGCCTGCTTGACCTCAACGGCGGTTACTTCCTCTCGAAGTCCAACAACAACGCCGCCATCAACTTCGCTACCGACCCGCAGGTCTTCTACACCACCGTCGGCGTCAGCCTGGGTCCGGTGAGCCTCAGCGGCAACTACCGCGCCGTTGACCCCCGCTTCGATGCGAGCGGTGCTAACGCGGGCTTGCTGAACAACAACGACGACCAGCCGTTCACCCTGAACGAGCGCGGCTTCGGCGTCCTTGGCGCGGTCAACCTGGGCTTCCTGAGCGTCAACGGCTACTACGACAGCCTCACCGACTTTGCCCTTGCCAACCCGCAAACCGCCTTTGGGGTGGGCGCTAGCGCCAACCTGTTCGCGGGCTTCAGCCTGACTGGCTACTTCAACAACACTGCTCAGGGTAGCACCCAGGTACGTGTGGGCAGCAACCCCTACAACACCAACGGTCCGGCCACTCGGGCGGCTTTCGGGTCAAACTTCGGGGTGCGCTTGGCCCACGATGGCTCGGCCTCCAATGCCCTCATTGGCGGGCTCAACCTGTTTGCCGAGTACCGTCAGTCTCAGGGCACGGATGCCGCGTTTGGCTCGAGCGGCTCGCGTACCGATATTGCGGCTGGGGCCAGCTATGCCCTCAACCTGGGCTTCCTGAGCATCACTCCCGACGTTCGCTACCACAGCTACGCCGCCGCCAGCAGCCCTGGCACCGAAGAGAGCTACACCACCCTCAAGTACGGCGTGCAGGCCAAAACCCAGACGCTCAACCTGGGCTTCATCAAGCCGAGCCTCTCGGGCAACTTCGCCAGCCGCACGACTGACTTCGCTACGGGCAATGATGCCTCCGAGACCCGCTTCGGAGTGGGCCTGAGCTTCGCCGACTTCCTGCTGCCCGGCGCTACCTTCAGCGCCAACGCGGCTCAGGTGCAGGGCACCAACGTGGCTACCACCACCACCCGTTCCGACGGTGACCAGGCCTTCAGTATCGACAACGACCGTCTGTACAGCGCTCCAGGCACCGATTTCGGCCCGATCACCCCGGTGAGTACCGCCAACGCCTACACCCTCAAGGGCCTCTTCTTCTCCTACACCTACGCGGGTGCAGGCATCTGGTACGGTGTCTTCGACTACGATCTGGGCAGTGACGGCACCGTGGACAGCGTGGGCCGTGGCTTCCGCATCTTCTACAACCTGAGCTTCTAATCCCTAGAAGCCCCTTACCCCCGCCTCCGGGCGGGGGTTCTTTTTGCTACATTGAGCCCAGGGGTGCATTGTGGCGGTTGCCAAAAAACTACTCACCGCAGAAGAATTCTGGCTGCTCCCCGAGCACAGGCACGCCGAGCTAATTCAGGGTGAGATGGTAGACAGGATGCCTACAGGCGGAGTACCCGGAGACATTGCTTCGGAGATCAACTTTATCCTCAGGGCTTGGGTCAAGGAGACTGGTTTAGGGCGGGTAGGCCAGGAGGCGGGTTTTGTGGTCAGGCAAAATCCTGACCAAGTTCGAGCCCCAAACGTGTACTTTATCCGCAATGAGCGCATCCCAGAGGGTGGGGTTCCCCAGGGCTTCTGGCAGATCGCACCCGATTTGGTGGTAGAAGTGATCTCGCCCGGTGATACTGCCGAAGCCATCAAGGAAAAGCTCGAGGATTACTTCGGCGCGGGTACGTCCGAAGTCTGGCTGGTGTACCCCAAAGCCAGACAGGTCGAGGCCTGTAGCCCGAGCGGGGTGACGCAGGTCTTCCGCGAAGCCGACATCCTGCAATCGCCGGATTTGCTGATCGGCTTTAGCTGTAAGGTTGTGGCGATTTTCCAGCCCTAGGGGAACAGCTCGAGCTTGATCTTAGCCTGCACCGCCCCAAAGTGACGGCGGTCGAGGGCGGTGATCCGCCCTACGCCTAGCTCTTCGGCGATGGCGATAACGGCTGCATCTACGAAGCCCAGTCGGAGGTCTCGGTACTACTGACTGAGCTGCAAAACCCTTCGGTATCCGGCATCGGAGAGTTCCGCCGGTAGATAATGCCCACCGGATAGCTCGCCGTAAAAGTCGAGTTGCGCTGGTAAACCGATGTAACGGCCCAAAAAGTAATCCACTTCGGGAATAACCGGGTTCGGGACGATTAACCCGCCTACTTCTTTAGCTACGAGGGCTCGAGCCGACTCGTGCGCGTTATGCTAACAGACATCTCTCGTAGATTTCGATATAGACATAATGTCCCCGTTTCAAGTAAACTAGAGAATCTATGTTTCGCTACCAAGGCCCCGAACCCAAAGGCGACCAGCCCAAGGCCATTGCCCAACTCACCGAGGCCATCCGGGATGGCGAGCGGTTCGTGACCCTTTTGGGTGCCACCGGAACCGGCAAGACCGTGACGATGGCCCAGACCATCGCCAAGCTGGATCGCCCGGCATTGGTGATGGCCCCCAACAAGGTGCTGGCGGCGCAGCTTGCCAGCGAGTTCCGCGAACTCTTCCCGGAGAACGCGGTGGAGTATTTCATCAGCTACTACGACTACTACCAACCCGAGGCTTACGTACCGGGCCGCGACCTCTTCATCGAGAAAGACGCCGCGGTCAACCCCGAGATCGAGCGGTTGCGCCACTCCACCACCCGCAGCTTGCTCACCCGGCGGGATGTGATCGTGGTGGCCTCGGTGTCGGCGATTTACGGCCTGGGTTCGCCGGAGGACTACAAGAACATGAGCCTAGTGGTGGAGGTGGGGCAAGACCTGCCCCGGGACGCCATCATCGAGCGGCTGGTGGACCTCCAGTACGAACGCGGCGACCTCCAGCTCGAGCCCGGCACCTTTCGCGCTAAGGGCGAGGTGCTGGAGGTCTGGCCCGCCTACGAGACCGAGCCGATCCGCATCGAGATGTGGGGCGATACCCTGGAGCGCATTAGCGTGACCCATCCGGTTACGGGGGAGCGGCTCAAAGACCTGCCCGGCTTCGTGCTCTTGGGAGCGACTCACTACGCCACCCCGGAGGCCCGATTGCGCGAGGCCATCCCCCAGATCAAAGCCGACCTCGAGGTGCGCCTGCGCGAGTTCGAGGAACAGGGCAAGCTCCTCGAAGCGCAGCGGCTGCGCGAACGCACCCTCTATGACCTGGAGATGCTCGAGGTGATGGGCACCTGCCCCGGCATCGAGAACTATAGCCGCTACCTCTCCGGCAAGGCCCCCGGCGAGCCGCCCTACACGCTGCTGGATTACTTCCCCGAGGACTACCTGACCTTCCTCGACGAGTCGCACGTGACCGCGCCGCAGCTTCGGGGGATGTACAACGGCGATTACATGCGCAAAAAGACCCTGGTGGATTATGGGTTCCGGCTGCCCGCCGCCCTCGACAACCGCCCCTTGAAGTTTAGCGAGTTCCTCGAGCGGGTCGGGCAGGTGATGTTTGTCTCGGCCACCCCCGGTCCCTACGAGCAGGAGGTCTCGGGGCGCATCGTCGAGCAGATCATCCGGCCCACCGGGCTCTTAGACCCCAAGGTCACGATCAAACCCGCCAAGGGTCAGATCGAAGACCTGATGGGGGCGATCCGCACTCGCTCGGCCAAGAAAGAGCGGGTGCTGGTCACGGTGCTCACCGTGCGGATGGCCGAGGAACTCACCAGCTACCTCGTCGAGCACGGTATCCGGGCGCGTTATCTGCACCACGAACTCGACGCCTTCGAGCGCCAGGCCCTGCTGCGCGACCTGCGGTTGGGCCACTTCGACGCGCTGGTGGGGATCAACTTGCTCCGCGAAGGCTTGGACTTGCCCGAGGTGAGCCTGGTGGCGATCCTCGATGCCGACAAGACCGGCTTCCTGCGTTCGGAGCGCTCGCTCATCCAGACCATTGGACGGGCCGCGCGGAACGCCCAGGGCGAGGTCTATCTCTACGCCGAGACCGTGAGCGACGCCATGCGGATCGCGGTGGAGGAGACCAACCGCCGCCGGGCCATCCAGGAGGCCTACAACCTCGAGCACGGCATCACCCCGCAAACCGTGCAGAAGTCGGTGCGGAAGGTGATCAAGCCCGACGATTACGAGGAAGAAGCCACTCAAGCCCTACTCGAGCGGCCCGAGGATCTGCGCGAGGCCCTCTTGAACTTGGAAGAGGAGATGTGGCGGGCCTCCGAGACCCTGGACTTCGAGCGAGCCGCCGAGATCCGCGACCAGATGCGTAGCCTCGAGGCCCGGTTGATGGGTCTGCCCGAGCCCACCACCGCCGGGAAGCAGCAACGGCGGGGGAGAAGGCGGAGGTGAGATGAAAGAGAGGGGGAATGGGACCCCCACCTCAGGTGATTTGGCTTTTTCTCCCCTCACCCCCCATTTCAAAACCGGAACCCGGCGGTGAGCGCCAGGGTCGGCGTAATCGCTACCACGCTGTTGTTGCCGAAGTCGAAGCTGGCGAGCCACAAGCCGCCTTCCAAGCCGAACTCGAGCCCTCCCGTCACGAAGCGGTAGCCCCCGCTCAAGGCAGCGGTCCCGGCAAAAGCCCCGACCGAGTTTTGTACGAACAAAGCCCCACCGGCCCGCACCGCCCCGAATAATCCCTGACGGTCCGGCTCGAGGTAATAGGCGGCCCCGCCATAGACCCCTAGGCCCCAGATGGCCTGCGGGGCCAGATAACCGTTCGCCCCCACCATATAGGCTACGCTGCCCCTGGGGTAGACGATCAGGGTGGGGTCGAGCCACTCTACCTCGGCCCCCAGAGAACCCAACCCAAACCCCAGGCTCCCCTGGGTGCGCAGGGTGGCGGACTGGGCCAACGAGGGGGCCAGGCTGAGCACGAACAACATCGCGAGGAACTGGATAAGCCGTCGCATACCGGCCCATTGTACCCGGGAAGCGCGGCCCCCTAGCGATGGTCTCCGGTAGCTCACCTCAAAGTCTTTCCGCCGGGGATCCGCCACAATGGGGTCAGGAGGATTCATGAAGCGAGGGTGGAGCGCGGTGATCGGGCTGGGGATAGCTTTGGGGTTGGCTTGGGCACAGGGCTTGACCGTACAGGGCGCCCCGGTGACGCAGTATGTCTGTGCAGGCGGGGTGAGCCTGAGCCTGCGCTTCGCGGGCGAGAACGCCGAGCTAACGTTCCAGGGGCAAACCCACGCCCTCCGGCAGCGCCCCGCTGCTTCGGGGGTGCAGTACGAGGGGGATTCTTTTGTCTGGTACGGCAAGGGGCAGCAGGGCTTTCTCGAGCAAAACGGGGTCAGGGTCGCGGGGGCGTGCCAGGCTGAGGTGCCAAGCACTGAGGTGCCGAGCACTGAGGTGCCAAGCACCACAGTGCCCGGCACGGAACCTGCTATCCGGAGGGTGGTCAGCTACCTCTGTGAGGGTGGAGTCCGCGTCCAGGCCATATATATCCGGGGCCAGGCCGCGGTGATCTTCAAGAACCAGACCTACACCCTCCCCCAAGTGATCTCGGGCTCGGGCTTTCGCTACTCGGACGGGCGGGCCGAGTGGCGGGGGAAGGGGCCCGAGGCCAGCCTCTCGAGCCTCCGCAGCAATCAGGTGCTAGCCCAGAACTGCCGCGAGGTGAGCATGGATGGGGTCTTGAACGGAACCGTGACCTATCTGGCCCGCATGGCCTTGCCTCCCCAGGCAGTGATTCAGGTAGAGCTTCAGGATGTGTCCCGCCAGGACGCCCCGGCCCCGGTGCTGGCCGAACAGCACATCATGGCCGAGGGCAAGCAGATACCCTTCCCCTTCGAACTCCGCTACGATGCCAGCCAGATCCTGCCCAACCACAGCTACGCCCTGCGGGTGCGGATCACCGTAGACGGCGAACTCTGGTTCACCACTACTACCCTTTACCCCGTGCTGACCCAGGGGGCACCCTCGAGTGACGTCCAAGTAAGGGTCCAGCCGGTTCGGTAGGAAGGGTCGGAAAAACGATTAAGGTAAATTCTCTTTAGCCGATAGCACATAAGACAGATATTCCCCAGGGTCTAAGATAGAAACGCGAGAGGGGGTGTGCGGTGCTGACTTTAGGAATCCAACACGCCCTGACTGAACGCTTCCTTAAGCTGTAACGAGCGCTGTCGCGCTGTCGGCCTCAAGAATCGCATTTTGGAAACGAGGTGAACGGTTATCGTTATGAGAAAAGCCTTAGCCCTTCTACTGACCTGTGTGACTGCTTTTGCAGCCGCCCAGGTCCGCCCGCAGAGCATTATCGTCAACCCCACGCCCCCGGCGGACTTGCAGGTGCGGGTGTGGGTGGACCGCGACCCGACCGGGCAGGGGAACCCGGTCTACGACTTTGGCGACCCCATCAGCATCTCGGTGCAGGTGACCCAGGACGCTTACGTGTACCTCTTCAGCGTGCGGGCCACCGGCGAGATCGTGGGCATCCTGCCCAACGCCTTCGACCAGGACAACTTCCTGCGGGCCGGTGAGGTGCGTACCTACCCCCCGCTGGGCGCCCAGTATAACTTCACCGTGGCCCCCCCGGCAGGACAGGACCGGGTGCTGGCCGTCGCCAGCCGCCGCCCGCTCGACGTCTCCGAGATCGTAGATATCCAGACCGGCCAGGCCCGCATCCAGGGGGTACAGAACCTGGCTCGAGCCCTCTCCATCGTGGTCACCCCGGTTCCTCGGCAGGACTGGGTGAGCGATGAGGCTTACTTCATCGTCGGCCAGGTTCCCCCGCCGCCTACCGCGACCCTCAGCGTAGACTCCAACCCGCGCGGGGCCACCGTGCGGCTGAACGGGCAGGTGGTCGGCAATACCCCCTTGACCCTCACCATCAACGCCGACCCGGCCACGGTGGAGGTCTCGAGGGCCGGTTACCCCACCTACCGCACCAACATCAACCCGCGGGTGGGGGAACAGGTGCGGGTGTTCGCAGACTTGCAGGCTTTGTTGGTCAGCCGGATC
Source organism: Meiothermus sp. (assembly GCA_035760705.1). GTDB lineage: Bacteria > Deinococcota > Deinococci > Deinococcales > Thermaceae > Allomeiothermus. The sequence continues at coordinate 23,013 of DASTSL010000154.1, forward strand.
GTGGTGGACTCCAACATCCGGGGGGCCCAGGTATACATTGACGGGCGCTTCGTAGGAAACGTCCCGGTGAACGTCACCGCCACGCCGGGTAACCGCGTGGTGGAGGTGCGGGCCGGGGGCTACACCACCTTCCGCACCACCGTCAACCTGCGGCCCGGCGAGACCGAGCGGGTGTTTGCTACCCTGCGGGCCGTCACCCCGCCGCCTCAGCCGAACCCACCGGTAATCGTCCCGAATCCCCCAGGTCTGAACGGCTCCTTTACCTACTTTTGCAGGGGTGGCCGTTTATCGGTGACCTACAGCGGTAGCCAGGTACGCATCTTCTACGACGGAGATTTTCGCCTCCTCAACTTGGTTCAGTCCAGCGATGGGCGCTACGTGTACAGTGGGGGTCCTTACCGCTGGGAAGCCCAGGGTCAGCAAGGAACGCTGTACGTGAACGGTCGACTAGCCGACACATGTAACCGGTCGTTGCTATGGGGCTGGCCCCCGACAAGGTGGGTCAGCCTGCTCCACGGTGTTGGCTACCCCACGAAAGTAAATCCAAGATCGGAGGTAAGGTAGAACTATGAAAAAACCCGGAATCATTGCTTTGGGAATAGGGCTGGCGTTAGCGCTCAGCGGGTGTTTGGTGGTGATTGCTCCTCCTGAGGTGTCGGGACTGGCTTATCGTACTTCCTGGGTGCGCACTTCTGACAACGTTCCAGTGATTTGTGATAACCGCAACACTACTGTTGAGTACAGCTTCAAGTACACGAGTCTATCAGACATCAACAACTGGACAGAAGAATGGACAGGAAAGGCTTCCAGCCAGTTCAACTTCACCGAAACCCGCAATGCCAACTCCTCGGGAGTAACGGTAGACACCGCTAGCAAGACCATCACCGTGACCCGCACGTTTGCCCCGGGCGACTCGCCGTACTCGGTTGCTCCCCAAAGCATCGACGTTACACCGATTAACCCACCCCCCACCAGTCAGACCGGGGAGGCTTATCTCCAGCTGACCTTCAACGTTGCTAGCGGTACCATTCGGCCTGCCAGGATCGTCTTGCCGGTATACAGTGGTTGCCCCTAATCTGTAGAATGCTCCTAGAGGCTTGAGTCATGAAGCGGATAACCGCCCTGTTGCTCCTTAGCGTTTTGCTTTCTTCATGCTTGGTGATTCGCCCGCAAGACGAAACCCCCACGCAGGTCGTGACTGTGCCGGTTCCAGGCGCGTACACTTACTTCTGCCGGGGTGGTCGCCTGTCGGTGACGTATCTCGAGAACAACCAGGTGCGCATTTTCTACGATGGTGCAAATCGGGTACTTACCCTCACCGATACTCGCCCGCGTTTCGTCTACACCGATGGTATTTACACCTGGCAGGCCGCCAGGCGTGAGGGCACATTGCTCGTGCGGGGGCAAGTTGCGGATTCTTGCTCGTACTAAACCCAGCAACATAACCCCCCACCTGAG
>DASTSL010000155.1:0-16244 GCA_035760705.1 Meiothermus sp.
GCCAACATGGTCGCGGACTTGCTCAAGGTGAAGGCGGTGCTCGAGGGCAAAGCCCCCAAGGTCAAGCAGAAGGAAGCCCGGCCCAAGCAAGAAGTGGATATCCCTTTCTAGACTGGCCTTCCAGGAAGCGCAAAGCGTATCTTGCTTAGCTGTGGTCATCCTGAGCGGAGTGGATCGGCCCGTTGGTGGCGAAGCCGATCGGGCTAGCCGCTTTTCGGATCTCCCAAGGCAGCTCAACAGTCAAGTGCACCCGACTAGCGCCGCGAAAATATACCGCGGGTACAAACCGCGGAAGCGATGCAAAAAGTGCAGGCTGAGTCGCTGCGCACAGGATGACCGGACACTGTAGGGTAGACAGCCCACCCTACAAGGGCAGTACAAGAAAGAGGCGCTGGGTGGGCTCGAGTATACTGGCCGCGAAGCTCGACTCGAGGGGAATTCTATGGAACGACATAGTCTGATCGGCCTGGATATCGGCACCAGTGGTTGCAAGGGGTTGCTGGTGAGCCTGGAGGGCCAAGTCCTGGCCTCACAGAGCGCCGAATATCCTCTGCTGACCCCCCGCCCCGGCTGGTCGGAGCAAGAACCGGAAGCCTGGTGGGAAGCCTCCGCCGAGGTGCTGAAGCGGCTGGTCGGGCAAGCTGAGGAACTGGGGCTCGAGATTCTGGCCCTGGGGCTCACCGGGCAGATGCACGGCTCGGTGTTCGTGGACGCCCAGGGAAAATCCATCCGGCCCGCCCTCCTCTGGAACGACGCCCGCACCGCCGCCGAGTGCCAGGAGATCGAGGAGCGGGTGGGCCCCTACCGGCTGCGCGAGATCGCCGGAAACCCCGCCCTTGCCGGGTTCCAGGCCCCGAAAATCCTCTGGTTACGGAAGAACGAACCGGAAGCGTACGCTCGAGTCCGGCAAGTCCTGTTGCCTAAAGACTTCATCCGTTACCGGCTCACCGGAGGGTTCGCCACCGATGCTTCGGACGCGGCGGGGACGCTGCTCCTCGACCTGGCCCGGCGCGACTACTCACCGGAGATCCTGGGGGCGCTCGAGATCCCCCTTGACTGGCTCCCCAAAGTCTACGAAGGCCCGGAAATCACCGGACACTTGAGCCGGGAAGCCGCCCGCCTCACCCGGTTGCCCCAGGGCTTGCCGGTAATCGCGGGTGGGGGCGACAACGCAGCGGCGGCGGTGGGGAGCGGGGTGGTGCGGGAGGGAACGGCCTCGGTCTCGGTGGGGACCTCGGGGGTGATCTTCGCCCACAGCGACCACCCCCGCATTGACCCCGAAGGAGCCCTGCACGCCTTCTGCCACGCCGTACCGGGTAAGTACCACCTGATGGGGGTGATCCTCTCGGCGGGAGGCAGTCTGCGCTGGTATCGGGACACGCTGGCTGGGGAAGAGGTGGCCGCCGCCCAAGGAGCCGGGCGCGACCCCTACGAGTTGCTGATGGACCAGGCGGCGCAAATCCCACCGGGTGCAGAGGGGCTCTATTTCTTGCCGTATCTGACCGGGGAGCGCACCCCGCACATGGACCCTCACGCCCGGGGGGCCTGGGTCGGGCTGAGCCTGGCCCACCGCAAAGGCCACCTGGTACGGGCGATTCTCGAGGGCGTCTCCTTCGCCCTCAAAGACTCCCTGGTGCGGATCGAAGCCCTGGGGGTTCACCCGGAGGCGCTTCTTTCGGCGTCAGCCGTGGCGCTGCGCACCGTGGGCGGGGGGATGCGCAGCCCGCTCTGGCGAGAGATCATCGCGGCCACGCTGGAAGCCCCGCTCCAGGGGCTCGAGGTCGAGGAGGGGCCAGCGTTTGGCGCTGCTCTGTTGGCGGGGGTGGGGGCTGGGGCCTACCGGGACGTGGACGAGGCCGTGGCAAAAGCCGTCCGGCTCAAATCCCAAACCACCCTCCCCGACCCTGGGCTGGCCCAAACCTACCAGGGGCTTTACCGGCAGTACACCCGGCTTTACCCGGCGCTCAAGGGTAGCGGGGTGTTTGGGCCAGCGATGAGCAGCTAGCGATGAGCGATGGGACAAAGGAAAAAGCTCATCGCTCCTTCCGCAACACCACCCGGGCCGGGGCCGCGTCGGCCCCTTCGAGCGCCAGCGGCAGACAGATCAGCTCGTATTCGCCGGGCTGTACGCCCTCGAGCGCCAACCCTTCCAGGATGTAGACCCGGCCCCGCTTAAAGGCGTGATGAGCCTCGAGGGTCTTGGAGTCGAGCGGGTCTACGCTGGGGCAGTCGGTTCCGAAAAGCTTCACCCCCCCACCCGCCAGGTAAGTGGCGGCGGCGGGCGCGACATGGGTGAAGGTCTCGGGGAAGGTCTCCCAGCGGCCCGGCTGGCCGGTATAAAACAGCACCCGCTCGGGCAGATCGCCCAGGGTTCGCAAGAAGGGCTCATCCAGCACGGCCTGGCCCCGGGCGTCCACCACCCGGCAGGGGCCGACCAATGCTGCAAGGGGGATAGCCTCGAGCCGCTCGCCTGCCGGGTCATAGTGGTAGGGTGCGTCCAGGTGGGTGCCCAGGTGGGTGGTGCCCACCACCCTCCCCACGTTGACCGAGGCCCCCTCGGCCATCTTCCAGGTGAGTTCGTAGGTAAAAGGGGTATCGCCGGGCCAAACCGGGTGACCCGGGTAGAGGCGGCGCGTGATGTCTAACATGCCCCTAGCCTAAAGCCAAACCGCGCTTGCCCGCATCCCCTGTTAGGGATACAGTAGGCTCCAAGCGCTAAACGCTGTACCGGCGGTGAAGTAGCATGACCGAGCCAATCTTCGTTGGGTGCGAGCGCGAGCTAGCCCGTCTGGAAAGCTTGCTGGGCCAAGCCCTGGCGGGCCGGGGGCAAGTGGCCTTCGTCTGTGGCGAAGCCGGGAGCGGGAAGACCGCCTTGGTGAGCGCTTTCACCGCGGTGGCCATGCGCCAGAGCGAGGAGATGATCGTGGCGGTGGGGGGTTGCAGCGCCCAGGGGCGGGTCGCCGACCCCTATCTGCCCTTCCGTGAGGTGCTCGCAACCTTGGCCGGGGCCGCCGGGGAGCATGGCCCCCAGCCCCAATCTGCGGGTCGCCTCGGTCGGCTGCTGGTGCACTCGGCCCAGGTGCTGGTGGAGGTCGGCCCTGATCTGATCGGTACGCTGATCCCCGGCTCGACCCTCCTGGCCAAGATTGGCAAGGTCGCCATCCAGAAGGCCGGATGGATGGATCAGCTCGAGCGGCTGGTGCAGAAAAAACGCGACCCCCTGGGAGCCGCTCAGGTCGCGATGGAGCAAGGCCGCATCCTCGAGCAGTACGCCAACGTGCTCAAGGCGATGGCCGCCGAGCACCCTTTGCTCCTCGTGATCGAAGACCTGCACTGGGCCGATGAAGCTTCGCTGGGCCTCTTCTTCCACCTCTCGCGGCGGATCGAAACGAGCCGCATCCTGCTGATCGGGACCTACCGCCCCGACGAGATCGAAGCGGCAGGCGATGAGCGCCACCCCTTACAGAAGGTGTTGGCCGAGGTCAAGCGTTACGCCGGGGACGTGTGGGTGGACTTGGGCCAGACCCCCGAGCCGGAGAAAGCGGCCTTCGTCCAGCGGCTCTTGGACAGCGAGCCCAACCGGCTCAGCGACGATTTCCGCGAGCAGATGTACCGGCACACCGGCGGCCACCCCTTATTTACGGTCGAACTCCTGCGGAGTATGCGAGAGCGCGGCGAGTTGCTGCAAGACGCTGAGGGCTGCTGGACGGTGGGGGCCGCGCTGGACTGGGACACCCTGCCCGCCCGGGTGGAAGGGGTGATCGAAGAACGCATCGGGCGGCTCAGCGAGACCGAGCGGGAAATCCTCGATGTCGCCAGCGTGCAGGGTCAGGTCTTCACCGCCGAGGTGGTGGGGCAGATCGTGCAGATGCAGATGCGCCGGCTGCTCAAAGAACTCTCGCAGGAACTCGAGCGGCAGTACCGCCTGGTACACGAAGTCGGCGAGCTGAAGGCCGGGCGCTCCTTGCTGGCGGCCTATCGGTTCGCCCACGTCCTCTTCCAGCGTTATCTTTACGATGCGCTGGGTCTGGCGGAAAAACGGCTGTTGCACCGCGAGGTGGCCCAGGTGCTCGAAGAGCTTTACGCCGAACAGACCGATTCCATCAGCGCTCAACTAGCCTGGCACTACGATCAGGCCGGAGGCGGAGAGAATGCCGCCAAATACCTGGTGCGCTCGGGCGAACTCGCCAACGCTCAGGGCGCTCCCCAAGCCGCCCGGCAGTTTTTCGACCGGGCGCTGGAGATTCTAAAGCCGCCCGGCGAAGCCCTCGAACTGCAATGGCGAGCTTTGCTGGGGCGGCACAGCGCTCTCTTGCGGGTCGGCGACCCCCAAGCCTTGAAGGCCGACACCGAGGCCCTGACCCGGCTGGCCGAGTCGGATGGTCCGCAAAAACAGGCCGAAGCCGCTTACCGCAGGCTTTTGTACGCCAACTTCTCCGGCAACCTCAGCGCGGTGCTGGGCGAGGCCGATGGGGCCATCGCCGCCGCCCAGGGAGCCGGTGACCCGGTGCTCGAGGCCAGGGGGTTTCACCTCAAGCTGGGGGCCTATACCCGTCTGGGAGAACTCCCCCAGGCCGCAAAAACGGCGGAGACCGCCCTGGCCTGTGCCCGCCGGGCCGGGGACGATGCGGTGCTGGCGAACGTGCTGAGCGAGGTCGGCAACTATCACGGCTCCGCCGGGGACCTCTCGGCTGGGGTGGGTTTCCAGCTCGAGGCCCTGGAGGTGGCCCGGCGGGCCGGGGCGCGGGTCAACGAGGCCCGCATCCTGACCAACCTGGGGGCCGATTATCGCTCTTTGGGCCTCTACCCCTCGGCCCAAGCCACGCTGGAAAGCGCCTTGCAAGCCCATGAGGCCCTAGGGGCCCGCCGGGAGCGGGCCTTCACCCTGAGTCTTTTGGGATTGGTGCGTTTGGGGCAGGGCGATCCCAGCACCGCCCGGCAGTTGCTCGCGCAGGCCCTGGCCGAATCCCAGAGCATGGGGGATCAGTACCTACACGCCGCGTGTTTGAAGGACCTAGGGTACGTCTACGAGCAACAAGGAGACCGGGCCAGCGCGAAGGGCTATTTCGGCAAAGCCCAGGAGCGCTTTGAGGCCCTCGGCATGGCCCCGCTAGCGATGGAAGCGGTGGCGGGGCTGGCCCGCCAGGCTTTGGCGCTGGGGCATCTGGAGGAAGCCCAGGCCCATGCTCGAGCGTTGCAGGGTTATCTCGCCGAGCACGGAGCAAGCAGCCTGCCCCTCGAGGCCCATCTGGCCTGCGCGGATGTTTTGGCGGCGCTGGGGAACCCCCAGGCGGCGCGGGAGGTGCTCGAGGGCGGCTACCGTGACCTGATCGAACGGGCCTACAAGATCAGCGACCCCGAGTGGCGCGGCTCCTTCTTGGAGAGCGTCCCCGAGAACCGGCAGATGTTGCGCTCCTGGCAGAGCCTGCATAACACTGAGGGCTAAACGCTGAACGCTACAGCGATCTTAAGAAGCGAAACCGTAGAGCCAGGACTTGCCCTGTCCAGGGATTCCGGCCCGTCCATCAAAGAGAGGACCGCCGACCGCTTTGCTGGGCCTTTGGGCGCTGGCTGTGGTACAATGTAGCCTGTTTTACAAAAACCAAGCTCGAGGAAGGGCCGTGGCCGTGGTATCGGTGGCTTTTTAGCGCTTGGATTTTTGGGAGTTTTTTCTGAATTTGCCCCACGCGGTGCTTACGAAAGGAGACCCACATGGACCCCGAAGATCAAGACGAACGTGAAGACCAAGACCAACCCAAAGACGAGGGAGAAGCCCAACGTGGTCGGCCCTTTGGTACGGGAGCCAAGCCGATCGGCGACGGTTCCGATAACGAGGAGAGATAAAGACCAAAAGCTCAACGGCCTACCCGCCCCTAACTTGGGGCGGTTTTCACGAGAGAAGCTCGAGCACGCGAGCCTCGAGCGCCTCCACCGCCAGCCGGACCCGCCACTGGGTCTTGTCCCGGATGCCCGCCAAGTTCGACACCGCGCGAAGTTCCGCCCCCCGAATCCCCAGCCACAAGCAGGCTTGGGCGAAGGCCGCCCCCTCCATGTTCTCGAGGTCGGCCTCCCACTTTTTGGCGAGCGCACGGGCCTCGGTGGGCGTCTCGCAGACCAGATCGCGGGTGAGGAAACGTTTGAGCGGAACGTCCAACCGTTTGGCGAGATCGGACGAGAGTGCCTTATCCAGCGGGAACCGGTTGTGGAAGTGCAGGGGGGAAATCCCCCCTACGATCAGCGTGGGAAACCCCATTCCCTTCATCCCGCCATCCTTGACCCCCAAATCTGCCTGGACTTCCTCGGAGGCCAGCGCCACATCCCCCACGTTTAACCCCGATTCCTGGTAAGCCCCCGCGATCCCGAACAACACCGCCCGCTCGACCTTGTGCCGCTGGGCATAGGCGGCCAGGGTCATAGCGGTGTTGGCTTTGCCGATGCCGCACTCGAGCCACACCCATCCCTCCCCTTTCCGCCCGGCCCGGCCCTTCCAGGTGAAGGGTTTGCCCTCAAGAAAAGCCGCTTCGAACTGGGTGGGGCTAAGGAGTAGCCAGGGTGGGTTCGGCGCCACGGATAAACTCCTCGACTTGAACGATGAGGTCACGGATTTGACTGTCACTTAGGTTGGTGCTGCCCCTATACCGTCGCTCTCGGCATGGGCCTCATCCCGGGCATACGAGCCGCACAGCACGAGCCGGGTTAGGCGCTGGCCATAAACGGCCCGCAAACCCTGTACCACCTCGTCCAATCCAGGTTTGATGTCGGCGTAGCCCAAGCCAGCGGGGGTGCTCACAGGTTTAGTCTACAAGAGATCGTAAATCGCCCGCACCACGTCCCAGAGGAAGCGTTCATGGCCTGGGAATTGACTTTTGCCAGAGCGCGACATCTATATACTGCCCGAACTTGTGCCCCACCTGCTCCAACACCCCGATCTCCCGAAAACCCATCTTGCGGTGCAACGCTATGCTCCCCCGGTCGGGCAGGGCGATCACCCCGATGAGCTCACGAAATCCGCGATTTGCCGCCGACTCGATCAGCTCGCGGTAAAGGGCTTGCCCGAAACCTTTACCGATGCTGGCCTGCTCGAGATAAACCGTGACTTCGACAGTGTGATTGTAGGCGGCTCGAGGGCGGAATGAGCCGTAATAGGCGTACCCAACGATTCTCCCTTCTGATTCACCGACCAGCCAGTCGTAGCGCTCGAGCCGCTCCTGAATCCGTTTCTCCATCTCCTGCGGGCTGACTGCCTCCGTCTCGAACGAGACGGTGGTGTTGAGGACGTACCAGTTGTAAATCTCCGCGATACGTCCCGCATCGGCCTCACTAGCTGTCCGGATATTTAGGCTCTGGCCCGCTTCTCGATGCATCAGGTCAGTCTACAACCTTGAACCCCAGCGCCTCGGCCCGCTCCACGAAGAACTGAATGTTCTCGCTTTTGGTCTCCCCACCCAGGCTCTTGCGGTCGTAGGCCCGCTCGGCGGCCAGGATCATGGTCTCGGCCAGGCAGGCCGGGACCGCACCCTCGCCGAAGTGCAGGTCGAGGTTGCCGGTCATGTTGCCGGGGGGCCGCACCACCCCACCGGGGATCACCCGCACGCCGGGAACCTTTTTTACGTCTTCGTCCACGTCGGGCGGCACGCCCTCGTCATAGATCCAGGCTCCAGGCTTGACGTGCTCGGGCCGGATCACGGCTTTGGGGTCGGAGGTGGCGGTGAAGATCAGGTCGGCCTCGCGGATAGCCGAGACATCCGTGGTGGTGACGAGGTTGGGGGTCTGGCCCTTGCGCTCGAGGTTCTTCTTCAAGCTCTCGGCACTTTTCTCGAGCCGCTCCATGTTCCGCCCGACCAGGATCAGCTTTCCCACCAGCGGGGCGATCTGCCGGGCGATGCCGAAGGCCACCACCCCGTTGGCCCCCACCACGGCGGCGGTGATCTCGCGCAGGTCGCGCCCGCTCTGAGCGTAATGCGCGAGGATATTAGGGATCGCGGCCCGCACGGTGCCGGAGGTGTAGGCCCCGCCATTCGTCACCTGGATGTCGGGCACGGCTTCCTGCACGGCCTTGCCCTTGTCCCCCACCACGCTCCAGAAAGCCCCCAGCCCGACCACCTCGGCCCCCAGCTCCTTGGCCAGCCGGGCCCCCTGGATGGCCTTGCGGGTAGCGAGTTCGGGCTGGCCGGTGATCTGGTGGGGCAGGAGCGGAACCGAGATGAGATAGCAGCGGATCTCGCGCCCGTCGGCAGTCTGGATGCCGCGCAGTTCGCCTACCTTCATGGGGTGGAAGGCTTTAGCCAGGCGCTCGATCCAGGCTTGGGGGAGGAGACCTCGCTCCACCAAGGGCTTGGCCCAGCGGAAGCGGGGGCTCTGAAAGAGGTCCTCGACGGTGAGGGGGTGGATCATGAAGGCGCACACCGCCTGTTTGTCCGAAGGGAGCGGCAGGGGTTCGCCCAGCTTGGGCTCGTTGCCCTCGAGCATCCTCCCCAGGTTCTCCTTGTACCGCCACAAAGCCAAAAGGGCAAGCCCCAAGCCCGCCAGCTTGCCCCACAGGGCGATCGGCTGCCCCAAGGCGATCAGCGTGGTCACCAACGGAACCGATAGCGCCGCCAACGAGGCGTAGCCCAAAGCAGCGTACAAGACCAACGCCACCGCCAGGGGAATCAGGGCCAGCAAGTAAGGCATCCCCACGTTGGAGAGGGCCGCCACGATGCCCAGCAGGATGCCCGCCCCGCGCCCCCGCAGGGGCGTCTTTGGGGTCCAGCGGGGGGGCGGGTAGAGGTGGCCCAAGTAGGCCAGGAAGGCGAAGAGAAGTCCGGTTTCGAACCCCCAGGCGCTGGTTTCGGAGCGAAGCTCCGTGAAGCGGGCCAAGTACACCGCCAGGAAGCCTTTGAACAAATCCGCCGAGAACGCCAGGAAGAGGGGCCAGGCCCCCAAGAGGCGGATGGCGTTCTCGAGCCCCAGGTTATAGGCCGAGGCCTGCCGGGGGTCCTTCCCGGTGAGGCGACGCACCAGCCAGTAGCCTAAGGGCAAGGAACCGATCAGGTATGCCAGAATCGCTAGGACGACGACCACGGCCCCATCGTAAAGGAAGGTAGGGGGGATTCGTGAATCCCCCCTACACAAATTGGGTTTGGCTCTAAGCGCCTTTAGCTTTGGCGACGAGTTGGGCGAAAGCCTCCGGCTCGCGCACGGCCAGGTCAGCCAGGAGCTTGCGGTCCACTTCGATCCCGGCCTTCTTGAGCCCGCCCATGAACACCGAGTAGCTCATCCCGTGCTGGCGGACGGCAGCGTTGATGCGCACGATCCACAGCTTGCGGTACTCGTTCTTCTTCTCGCGGCGGTCGTTGAAGGAGCGCATGGCCCCGCTGAAGAGGGTTTCGCGGGCCTTGCGGACGGTCTTGGAGCGCAGACCCCAGAAGCCCTTGGCGAGCTTGAGGATCTTCTTGTGCTTACGGCGGCGGACAACTCCGGTCTTAGCGCGTGGCATGGCTCATCTCTCCTTACTCGTAGGGAAGAAGCACCTTCACGCGCTCGGCCTCACCCTCGGAGAAGGTGAAGCTGCGGCCCTTGCTGCGGATCGAGCTGCCCGACTTGTGCCAGTTGAGGTGGCGTTTACCGGGCCTCTTGGCGATGACTTTGCCACTGGCCGTCACTTTGACGCGGCCCTTGGCGCCCTTGTGGGTCTTCATCTTCGGCATCGTGTTCTCCTTGCCGCCCTGAGTGCCGGGGTTGAACCCGAACTTCGAGAACTCGGCAGCATTTGACAGCATAGCATTAGAATGCCAAATTCACCAACTCCACTGCCTCGGGATTTTATACCGCCCAATCTGGTCCAAAACCCACCCTACTGAATCCTGTTATCGAGAGAAATCTGCGGGTAGCCACCACTACGCTCCCGCTACCAAGCACGGTCTTTATGCCGGGGCAGTTCATTGTCGAAGCTTGTGGGGAGGCTTCAGTTTGCTCAGCAGGACAACCCGATACGTTTAGGAGTCTCCCACGTGTAAGCACAATATGCAGCCACGAGCGTAAGAGGAAATTGCGCCAGACAAAAACCCGGCCCCATCGGAGCCGGGTGGGATTGTAGGGGGAGTTTACGAAGCGGCCTGGGCCTTTCCGGCAGGGGCGATCACCATGTTCATGTCGCGCCCGGCCATCTCGGGCTTGAGTTCCACCACGGCGGCGGGGCCCAAGTCGGCCACGGCCCGCTCGAGGATCCTCGAGCCCAGCTCGGGGTGGGCCATCTCGCGGCCGCGGAACATGATGGTGATCTTGACCTTGTGTCCTTCCTCCAAGAAGCGCCTGACGTGCCCGAGCTTGGTCTGGTAGTCGTGCTCGTCGATCTTGGGGCGGAACTTGATGCTCTTGACCTCGGTGCGCTTGGCCTTTTTGCGGGCTTCCTTCTCGGCTTGTTGCTGCTCGTAGCGCCATTTGCCGTAATCGAGAAGCCGCGCCACCGGCGGCACCGCGTTGGGGCTCACCAGCACCAGGTCGTACTCGCGCTCTTGCGCCATGCGAAGCGCTTCGCGGGTATCTACCACACCCACCTGGTTGCCCTCTTCGTCAATGAGCCGCACCTGGCGAACCCGGATCCGTTCGTTGATGGGGACGTCCTTTATAAACTCACCTCTCCTCTCTTTGGCGATGCTACGCCGATGAATCCAAACGCCGGGTATGCCCCAAAGCTTTTGGATTCTGCCTTCGAGTGTACACGACGCTCCAACCCGAATCAACGCGAGATGCTTCTACCCCTCGCTACGCGGCGAAACCAGCATCTCGGCGATAAGGCGCCTTCGCCGCGAGGCGCTCTTTCGCTGAACGAAGTAAAAGGTAGCGGGGTGAATACGCCAAATCAGGGCGTCCCTACGGGGAGGTCCTCCAGACGGCGGCACTCGGCCCCCTTGCACTTGGACAGCTCGGCCAGCCGGGTAAAAAGGCGCTGGATCAAGGCCGGATCGGCTTTGGCGGCGAGGTTCTCGAGCTGGTAGGGGTCGGCCTTCAGGTCGTAAAGCTCGCGGTCGCCGCTGCCCCACTGGACGAAGGTGTAGGCCGCTGTCCGGAGAGCGCTGAAGGCCCCCGCCCGGTCCCCGGCGTCGCCGTCTTCAGACTGCGCCTCGGCCCCCTCGCCCCGCTGCACCATGAAGCTCTGGCGCCAAACCGCGGGGGTCTGGCCCCGCAGTAAGGGCAAGAGGGAGCGCCCGTCGCAGGACTGCGGCACCTCGAGCCCGGCGATCTCGGCGAAGGTAGGGGCCAGGTCGATGTTGAGGGTCAACTGGTCCACCGTCTTGCCCGCCGGAACCCCCGGCCCGCGCACCACCATCGGCACCTGGATGTCCTCCTCGTAGGGCATGTTCTTGCCCTGGGGCATGCGGTGGTTGCCCATGTGGAAGCCGTTGTCGGAGGTGTAGACGATGTAAGTGTTGGCGAGTTGCCCGTTTTGCCTTAGCGCCTGCACCAAGTTCTCCACCAGGTCGTCTATGGCTTGCAAGGAGCGCAGCCGCTTGATGTATAGCTGCTGCATTCGGGCCAATTCGCGCTCGCTCAAGCGCGGGAGTCGGCGCAGGAGGGGGGGCTTGTCGCTCACCTCGGCCTCGTCGAAGTTGGGCGGGCGCGGCAGCTTGGCGTCGCCGAAGAGGTTCGCGTGGCGGGGTGCGAAGTTGGCCGGGGCGTGCGGGGTGAAGGGGGCCAGGTAGAGGAAGAAGGGTTTGCCCTCCCAGCTGGCCCTGGCGATGGTCTGCATCGCCTTCCGCGCGATCACGTCGGTGAGGTAGTCCTCGGGGCTGCCGCCATAGCGCACCAGCTTGCCGTTCTCGTTGAGCAAATAGTTGTAGTCCTGGTAGGGCAAGTTGCCTACCCCGCCGTACCACTCGGTCCAGCCGGGCGGGACGTAGGTGGGGTCGGGCAGGTTCAGCCCCTGGCGCTGGGCGCGGCGGGGGTTGTCTTGCCCGTAGCCGTTGAGGTACTTTCCCGCCAGCATGGTGCGGTAACCGGCCTGCTGCAGCCAGACCGCGACGGTGTTGGCCTCGAGCCCGATCTGGTAGGCCTTGAGAAAGCCCCCCTGGGGCGGGCGGTTGCCCTCGATCTGGGTGTTGTGGGGGTACTGCCCGGTGAGGATGGAGGCCCGGCTGGGGCAGCACAGGGAGTAGGTCACGAAGAAGTTGGAGAACGTGGTGCCCTGGTCGTGCAACAGGGCTTTGGTCTTGGGCATGAAGGCGTGGATGCCCACATCTTCGTCGTCGGTGAGGATGAAGATGATGTTGGGTTTGGGGGTCGCTTGGGCCTGAACCCTGAGCCCCGAGACCCAAAGAGCCAGCCCGGCGAGCAACAATCCGGCGATGACCATCCCAGTCCAGCGCATAGTTCACCTCGGTCTCGAGCTTCCCGCGCCCGGCTGAAGCAAAGTAGACCCGCTGGCTTAAACCGGGCTGAAGTTCAATCCAGAGCGATTCCCCAGTGAAGGGCCGCCAGGCCCCCGGCTAGCGCCGGTACTCAGGCGCACCGTTCCGGCCCGTTGGGCAACCGCCTCGAGCCGCACCACCGTCCCCGCCGGGGCCGCGATGACCCACTCGAGCTTCTTCTCCTGGTCACCGAAAGGCAAAGCCCCAAACACCTCGATCTTGTTGGAGCGGCCCTCGAGGTGTCCTACTTCCAGCACCGCCTCCCCCGAGACCAGCTGGGCTCCTTCCGGCAGGTACAGCCGGACTCGGATCGGCTCGACGGCCTTTTTCTCCTGGGCCTTGGCGCTGGTGTAGGTGGGCAGGAAGCCGGTGTTCTCGAGCACCACCACCAGCCGGTACACGCCTTCGCTCACGGGTTGCACCTCGGCCAGCTTGACCTCGAGCCGGGGTGAGGCCTCCGCGCAGAGCAGGGTGAAGCGGGTGTTCTTCTCGGCGATCTCGGGCAAAAACTTGGCCGGGGCATTACCCCAGAACCGCTTGTAGTCCCAGCCCCCGATCTCAACCGGGCCCAGTTGCGAGTGGACAAAAGGCGTCCAGGGTTTGAAGCCCTCGAGAGCGTGCTCGTCGTTGAACTTTAGCAGCTTGAGGTCGTCCTCCTCGGGGTGGGATTTCATCCAGCCGATGAAGTCCCGCTTGAGGATGCCACCGGGCTGCTCCCCGATCCCCGCCAGACTCACCACGTCCCATAGCTCGGTGGAGAAGCCGAAGATGCCCAAATCCTCGTAGAGCCAGTCAAAGAATCCACCGCGCAGGGTGGTTTTGGGGTCGTAGCGGAAGCCGTGAAAGACCGAGGCGTCAGGGTAGCCGGTGATCTCGGTCCCTTTCTGGCCCAGCCGCTTGTACACGGTGAGGTCGTGGGTGGGAAAGGCGTCGTCCGGCTTGCCCGAGTAGGGGCGCAAGATCACCCCGGAGTAGGTATGGTAGGCCTGCATCCCATTGATATTTTTGTGCCGGGCGAAGAACTGGGCCAGCGCGTAGGTCTCGGGCTCGGACATGGGGAAAGGCCCCGCGCCGCGTTGCAGGCTCTCCGGCCCCCAGTCGGCGGGGAAGTTGCGGTTGAGGTCGAGACCATGTCGGGGCGGGGCAGCCTTGACCGTGTAGCCGTCCCAGCCCCGGATCAGGCCCTCGGGATAGAGGTGGTAGTAGGTCCCTCCCTCCTCCCCGACCTCGCGCGGGCGCATCAGCCGGGGGTCTTTGTCCGAGACCTTCCAGGCCCCCTTGGGGTCTTTGACCCGCATTTGCAGGATACGCCCGTCGCCGTCCACGTCCTCGAGGTAAAGCCCCTCGCGCTCATCCTCGAAGGGGTAGGGCCGCACCGAGCTACGGGCCTGGTAGGGGGTGGTGAGGTACTGCTCGACGCCATCGGGCGAGACCCTGGGGCAGATGTAGAAGGCGCTCCGGTCGAGGAGCCGGGTCACCTGCGGGTCTTGGCCGTAGCGGGTGGTGAGGTGCTGGAGGGTGAACAGCGCGGTGGCCCCGCCCGTCACCTCCCCGGCATGGATGTTGGCGTCGATCCAGTAGGCGGGCTTTTCGAGATCGGGGCCGGTGGAAGCGTTGGTGAGGGTCATCACCCAGATGTCCCGGCCCTCGAAGCTCTTGCCGATGGACTCGAGCCGCGCCAACTGCGGGTACTCCTCCGCGACGGCCTCGAGGTAGGCGGTGAGTTCATCGTAGGTGTAATACCGGAGCATATCGAGTTCGGGCATGGAAACTCCTTTAGGAAATGAGGCCAGTATACGTAATCGTACGTCTCAGGTCATATGCCGTACGTCAAAAGTGGCTTGTAGCTCGTGGCTCGTGGAAAAAGCTTGTCCACCGGCCACCGGCCTGTCCTGGCGTACGAGGTTTCCCCGTGCTTTAGCATTGAAGCATGAGCGTGCTAGCCAGTGACCACGATGGCATCCGCGTCCTGACCCTGAATGACCCCCAGCGTCGCAACCCGCTCTCGCCCGAGATGATCTCGGGGCTTTTGGAAGCGCTCCAGGCCGCCGAGCGGGAACCCTCGGTGGGTGCGCTAATTCTGACCGGGGCCGGGTCGGCTTTTAGTGCCGGGGCCGACCTCGAGTTCCTCAAAACCGTTACCACCGCGGGAGCCGAGGCCAATTATGCCCACTCGAGAGAACTCATGCGCCTCTTCCACCGGGTCTATACCTTCCCCAAGCCCACCCTGGCGGCCATCCAGGGCCCAGCGGTGGCGGGCGGGGCCGGTCTGGCCACCGCCTGCGACCTGGCGGTGTTGAGCGAGACCGCCCGCATCGGCTACACCGAGGTCAAGATCGGCTTCGTGGCGGCTTTGGTGGGGGTCATTCTGGTGCGGAATGTGGGGGAAAAACACGCCAAGGAACTGCTGCTGACCGGGAAACTCGTCTCGGCGGGGGAGGCTTACCGGATGGGCCTGGTGAACCGGGTCGTACCCCCGGAACAAGTCCTGGATGAAGCCTTGAGGCTGGCCCAGGAGGTCATCGCCAATGCGCCCACCTCGCTCTCGCTCACCAAAGAACTCCTCCATGCCCTGCCGGGGATGGGGCTCGAGGACGGCTTCCGGCTGGCGACAATCGCCAACGCCTGGGTGCGCGAGACCGGCGACCTGGCCGAAGGAATCTCGGCCTTCTTCGAAAAGCGAGCGCCGAAGTTTTGATGGGCATAACCATTGTCCGGTCGAGCGAAGCTAGACCTGAAGCGCTCGACATCTCTCCTGCGCACCGATAGCTTGGGGCAAACACCCGGGCATCTCGAGGCGGTACAATCGTCTTCTCGAGGCGCCCCTCGAGCCTCAAGCGAATCCCTAAAACAACCGGAGGTGCGTATGGTGCAGGGTTTGGACCATGTTCAATTGGCTATGCCGCGTGGCGGAGAAGCCAAGGCTCGGGCGTTTTATGGAGAATTGCTCGAGCTAATAGAGATCCCCAAACCGGAAAAGCTCGTCCACCGGGGAGGCGTCTGGTTCAAACTCGCGGATAGCCGGGAGATTCACTTAGGTGTAGAGGAACCCTTCAACCCGGCGAAAAAAGCCCACCCGGCCTTCGTGGCGACCGAGATTCGAAGGCTAGCCCGACGCTTGGAGAAGGCCGGATACCCGGTGCAGTGGGACGATCTGATCCCGGGTCGCAGACGGTTTTACACCGCCGACCCCTTCGGGAACCGGCTCGAGTTGTTAGAGTTTATCCCTTAGCCAATAGCTCGTGGGCGGCGGCCAGCCCCTTTTCGCGCTGGGTCTCGAGGGACTTTCGGTAGCTCGGAGCCGCCCGCCCGCCCGAACCCTCGAACTCGTCCAGGTGGTGCAGGGCTACGTCAGCGTCGTTCAACCGGCCCAGGGCTTCTTGCAAAGCCTTGAGGTCTTCCACGTCTTGCTCGAGGTACTCCCGTGCATAGCGCAGCCGCCGCAAGGCCCGGCGCAAAGCGTGCAAATCCTCGAAGGTCTCGGTAGCGTTCCAGGCTGCCTCGCGTTTTTGCACCCGCCGCTCGAAGCGCTCCAGCCTTTTTTCCGCCTCGGGGATGGGGAGCGGGGGAAGGTGGTGCAAGGCTCGAGTCAGCCCGATCAAACGCGGAGAATCAAGCATGGGGGTGAGTTCTTCACGGGCGGCCTCGAGTTCTTCAGCCAGCCAGGCGGCAAAGGACTTAGGCAATGGATTTTGCAGCATCACTTCCAGGTCACGCACCTTCCCGGCCCCCCGCACCAACCAGCGTAGGTCGTCGTGCAGGACTTGGTAACCCCCCAGCTCGAGCCAGACCCGCAAGCGCCGCCCGGCTACCCGCACCTGATGCACCCCCTCGGGGTCAGCCCCTTTTCGGGCG
>DASTSL010000156.1:0-17884 GCA_035760705.1 Meiothermus sp.
CTGGTTAGCTTTGAGCCAGTCATCCACCAGGATGAAGACCTTCAAAAACAGCTCCTCTAGGCTAGGCTGATAGCGGGGATGGTTTCTCATAGCAGTGAAGACCATCCCCCGTTTCTTCCCCCATTTCAAGTAGCAAACCACGTTATTTTATTTCACGATAATTTGCTCGTGAAATAATTCTGTGCCCGGCTTTGGCTCGATGAAGTTTGAATTTGAGTGCTATCTACGCCTGACGAGGGGCTTGCCCCAGGCTCGCCCAACCCTGCACCGGGTCCCAGGGGTACACGATCCAGGCCTCGGTCTCGGCGGCGTAAAGGTCGGGGCCGTCTCCGGGAAATCGGTTCATCTTGGGCTTATAGTGCAGCACCGCCAGGGTGGGCTTGCCGCCCGCGAGCTTGACCCGAGCCCGCACCGCCACCGCGGTCTTGCCCGAGTCCCACACGTCATCTACGATCAAGACGCGCTTTCCCAGTAGCAGCGTATCGCCGGGGAACTGGAGGAAGTGGGGCTCCTGCAAGGTCTGGCCTTCGGTGGTGTAGAACATCACCGCCGCGGTGAGGATGTCGCGCACGTCGGTGGCCTCGCTGATGAGGCAAGCCGGGATCATGCCGCCCCGGGTCACCGCCAGGATGCAGTCGTAGTCGCGCGGGTTGAGCCGACCCAAGAGGCTCGAGACCAGCCCAGTGATGTCCTGCCAACTGAGGAACTGTTTGCCGGAGTACTCGCTCATGAGGCCACCGGCTTGTCCAGCTCAAACGCACTGTGTACGGCCCGGAGCGCGGCTTCGGCGTAGTGGGCGGGGATGATCACCGAGATGCGTACCTCGCTGGTGGCAATCATCTCGATGTTGGCCCCCACGCTCGAGACCGCCGCGAACATCCTAGCCGGGATGCCGGGGGTCGAGGCCAAGGCCACCCCCACCACCGAGACCTTGGCCACGTCGCGGCGGAGCACGGCTTCCCCGCCGATCTCCGTCAGAACCGGCTCCAAGGCTTCCAGGGCGTCCTCGACAAAGTCCTTGTTGACCGTGAAGGCCATCTGCTGACGCGAAGCGTCGTGGCCGGGCACCCCCTGGATGATCATGTCCACCGCCACGCCTTTGCGGGCCAGGGCCTCGAAGACCCGGCTGGCGATACCGGGGCGATCGGGGATCCCCACCAGGCCGATCTGGGCGATCTCATCGTCTAAGGCGACTCCCGTCACCGGGCGATCCAGTTCCATACCTTCCTCCACTAAGGTTCCGGGGTTATAAGAAAAGCTGCTGCGCACGTGAATCTTCACGCCGTATCGCTTGCCGTAATAGACCGCGCGGGGATGGAGCACCCTCGCTCCCAAGGCGGCTAGCTCGAGCATCTGGTCATAGCCGATGCGGGGGAGCTTTTGTGCCTCGGGGATGGTGTGGGGGTCGGTGGTGTAGACCCCCTCGGTGTCGGTGAAGATCTCGCACTCGTGGGCCCCCAGCGCCGCCGCGATGGCGACTGCGGTGGTGTCCGAGCCGCCGCGCCCGAGCGTAGTCAGCTCGCCGTCGGGGGTGGTGCCCATGAACCCGGCGACCACCGCCACCTCGCCCCGGTCCAGAGATTCCCTGATGAGCCGGGGTTCTACCCGCAGGATGCGGGCGTCGCCATAGCGCCCGTCGGTGGTGATGCCGATCTGGTTCTGGGTGAAACCCCGCGCCGGGATACCCATCACGTTGAGCTGCATCGAGAGCAACGCCACCGACTGCTGCTCCCCGATGGTGGTGAGCATGTCCAGCTCGCGCTGCGGCGGGCGTTTGCTGACCCGTTTCGCCAGGGCGATCAGCTCGTCGGTGGTGTGCCCCATCGCCGAGACCACCACCACGAGCTGGTGGCCCCGCTCGCGGTAGTGCTGGATGCGCTGGGCCACCTTGTGGATGCGCTCGAGGTCACCCACGCTGGTGCCGCCGTATTTCTGCACGACCAAAGCCATATTAGCTGTGAAGGATAACATTTGCCGATAGCGGATAGCAAATAGCGGATCGCAAAAACGGCTATGAGCGATGAGCGATGAGCTATAAGCTATTCCTCGAGGTGAGAACCATGCACGTATTCCCTGAGTGGTTCGAGAAGTTCAAACAGGTGACCCTCTGGCCGGGGATGGACATGCCGGTGATCTCGGGGCATAACGGACAGATCGGCTTCGGCTATGTAGTCCAGGAAACCGAGGTGCCCGAACACGCCCACGACGGGCAGTGGGGGGTGGTGCTCGAGGGCGAGGTCGAATTCTGGATCGGCGGGCAATACCAAGCCTTCAAGAAGGGGGATTATTACCACATCCCAGCGGGGGTCCCGCACAAGGCCAAGCTCCACGCCGGGACGGCCTTCATCGACGTCTGGGAAGGCCAGCGCTTCAGCCAAGACCAGATGAAGTAGCCCTCGCGATGCGCCCTGAGCTATCAACTATCCGCCTCGCATGGCCTGAGACCTGAGACGTAGGACGAATGTGGAGCATTCCATGTACGAAAACATCCTCGTCGAAACCCACGAAAAAGTCGGGCTGATCCGCCTCAACCGGCCCAAGCAGCTCAACGCGATCAATACCGCGACCCTCGCCGAGATTGCCGGAGCGGTGGGCGAGTTCGAGCGAGACGGCGAGATCGGGGCCATGGTCCTCACCGGCAACGAGCGGGCCTTCGCCGCGGGAGCGGACATCGCCGAGTTCCAGCAGACCTCGCTCCCCGAGCTGATGCGGGGCCTGCGGGCCGACCAGTACGAGGTGCTCCGGCGGGCAAAAAAGCCCCTGATCGCGGCAGTTTCGGGATTCGCCTACGGCGGCGGCTGCGAACTGGCCATGATGTGCGATTTGATCGTAGCCTCGGAGACGGCCCGGTTCGCCCAGCCCGAGATCAACCTGGGCATCATCCCCGGCGCAGGCGGGACCCAACGCCTGACCCGGCAGATCGGCAAATACTGGGCCATGGAGACCGTGCTGGCCGGGCGGGTCTTGAGCGCCTGGGAGGCTTACCGGATGGGGCTGGTGAACAAGGTGGTTCCCATCGAGCTTTACCTCGAGGAAGCCCTCGAGCTGGGCAACCTGATCGCCTCCCGCGCTCCCCTGGCCGCCCAGCTCGCCAAGGACGCGGTGAACCGCGCGCAGGACCTTAGCCTCGAGCACGGCCTGGCCTACGAGCGCAGCCAGTTCCTGATCGCCTTCGGCAGCGAGGACAAGCAGGAGGGGACCACCGCCTTTGTCGAGAAGCGCAAGCCAGCCTGGAAGGGAAAGTGAGCGCGCAAACGGCAAACCGCCAACGGCCTTTTCTCGCGGTTTGCCGGGGGCTTTTGTCACCCTCTTTTCTAAACCTCGAGGGCAACCATGGTGCATCCTCGTATCCAGATGCTGCTCACCCTCATTGACCAGGCTTACGACCAGGCCACCTGGCACGGGCCGAACCTGCGGAACTCGCTGCGCGGGGTGAGCATGGATCAAGCGCTGTGGCGGCCTCAGCCAAAGCGCCACAACATCTGGGAACTCGCCCTGCACTGTGCCTACTGGAAATACATGGCCACTCGAGCCCTGCGCGGCGATACCATCCGCGGGGGTTTCCCGCGCAAACCCGCCAACTTCCCGGCCATCCCCACCACACCCACCGCGAAAGCCTGGAAGGAGGACCTCGAGTTCCTTGACGGCTGCCACCTCGAGCTTCGCCAAGCGGTGGCGGACCTCGAGCCCGCCCACCTCGACACCAGGTCGGGCCGCTGGACGTTGGCCGAACACGCTTTCGGCGCAGCCAACCACGACATCTACCACGCCGGGCAGATCCGGCTTTTGCGACGTATGCAGGAGAAACGCGTAGCGGAGGAGACATGAGCGTACTGCTTGCGGAAACGTATGGGGGCGTCCTCACCCTGACCATGAACCGCCCCGAGGCCATCAACGCCTTCACCACCGAGATGCTGCAAGCCCTGGCTAAAGCCTTCCACAAGGAGGCCGCCGCCCCCGAGGTGCGGGCAGTAGTGCTGAGGGGAGCGGGCCGGGGGTTCTGCTCGGGTCAGGACTTGCGCGAGTTTGCAGGCCAGGCCATCTCCTACAAGGCCCACTTGCGAAACTACGTGGCGGTGGTGGAGAACATCGCGGCGCTGGAGAAACCGGTGATCGCCGCCGTGCACGGGGCCGCCGCCGGGGCGGGGATGTCGCTGGCGCTGGCTTGTGACCTGCGGATCGCCTCGTCGGACGCGGTCTTCACCACCGGCTTCAGCAAGATCGGCCTGATCCCCGACGCCGGGATGAACTACCACCTGCCCCGCATCATCGGGTACGCCAAGGCCTTCGAACTCGAGGTCCTGTCCCCCCGTCTGAGCGCCGAGCAAGCTCTGGCCCTGGGCCTGGTGAACCGGGTCGTGCCCGCCGAGCAATTTGCCGAGGAGGTGGGCAAACTCGCCGCCGAACTCGCCAGCGGCCCCACCAAGACCTATGGGCTCATCAAGCGGGCCCTGCGGCGGAGCGCGGGGGCGACCCTGGAAGAGATGCTCGAGTACGAAGCCTTGCTGCAAGAGGTCGCCAGCCGCACCGACGATCACAAGGAGGGCGTGCAGGCCTTCTACGAGAAGCGGGCGGCTAAATTCGGCGGCAAGTAGAATATGCCTCAATGGTTCGCTATCTCAAAGGCACCGCGCTCCGCAAAACCGAGAACAGCGTGATCCTGCTCGTGGGCGGGTTCGGGCTGGAGGTCTTCTGCCCCACCACCACCCTCACCAACCTGCCCGAAGAGGGCGAGATCGCCCTGCACACCAAGCTCATCGTGCGCGAGGACGACCTCTCGCTCTATGGCTTCGCCGACGAGCGCTCGCTGGAACTCTTCGAACTGGTGCTGGGGGTGAGCGGGGTGGGGCCCAAGGTGGGGCTCAACCTGCTCTCCTCGCAGTCGCCGTCCTTGCTGGCTCGAGCCCTCTCCGAGGGCGATATTCGTCTACTCACCGGGGCCCAGGGGGTAGGGCGGAAGCTGGCGGAGCGGATCGCGCTCGAGCTTCGCGGGAAAGTCCCGGCCCACCTGATGGGCGAGGGCGGCCCGATCATCCGCCGCCCCCAGACCGAAGAAGCCGAGCTAGCCCTGGTCACGCTGGGCTTCCGCGAGAGCCAGGTGCGCACCACCGTGGCCCAGATCATTCAACAAAACCCCGAGGCCAGCACCCAGGAGATCATCCGGCTGGCCCTCAAAGCGCTGCGTTAAAAGGCCAAACCGGGAGGCTTTAAACTCCCGGTCTGGTTCACTGGTTGGTAAGTCGGCCTTTCGGTTTCCCTATTTGTCGGCCTATCTACCAATGGAGCTTTAGTTTGCGCTCCAAGCTGCACAATCACAAGAGCGACTTGAACCTTTTGCGCAGGGTTCAGATTGCCTAGCCCTTACCTTCTGCTCTCAACCTAGTTCCTCGAGCCAAGGCAGCATCTCGAGCAGATTTTTGACTTCCAGATCCGCCGGGTAACGCTTGTCCCGGGGCTTGAAGCCGCGATCCACCCAGACCGATTTCATCCCGGCCTGGATGGCCCCGGCCACGTCGCGCTCGGGGTTGTCCCCGACCATCACGCACTCCACGGGGGTGACCTGGAGCTGCTCACAAATCCAATCGAAGATGCCCCTGTCAGGCTTGCCCACGTTCAGCTCGCCCGAGACCGCCACCGCTTGAAAATGCTGGGCCAGGTTGCTCCCGCGAATCTTGGCCCGCTGGAGGTCGCTCACGCCATTGGTGACGATGCCGAGCTTATATTTGGCCAGGGCAGCCAGCAGTTCGTCCACCTCACAGAAGCGGGGGTAGAGGGCTCGAGCCGTGCGCCAGGCGTCTAATAGTTCAAAGAGGAGATTTTCATCCGAGATGTTTTGATCGGCCAGGGCTTCGCGCCAAACGGCCAGGCGATACCCCGGAATCCACTCGCGCAACCCCTGAATCTCGGGCTGCATCTGCGAGTACCCGGCCCATAGTCCCTCGAAGGCGCTATGCCCGATGCGGAGGGCGTAGGAATAGTGAGGGCCTTCGGTCCAGAGTCGTCGGGCGGAGGCTTTGGCGGTGTGCGTGAGGCGCTCGAGGTCGAGGCTGTAGCGCTGCGCAGCGACAAAACCAGCCTCGCGAAAGGCGTGCTCGGAGACGGCTTCATCGAGGATCAGGGTCTCGTCGAGGTCGAAAAGGATAGCGCGGATCATACCGGGCTAGCATGTCACGAAGAAAAGGGCGAACATCGTGCTTAAACTCACCTCTATACCAGACCGAATGATCCGCGCTTCAAGCGGACCGCCCTCCCGCTCGTGGTGACCATCAACATGCTGCCCTTCCCGACCGTCTCGTAGTCAATATCAATCCCCATCGCGGCGTCGGCGTGGATGCTTTTTGTGAAGCGAAACAGCACCTATCGGGCTTTGGCGGCGTCCACCCGGCTGACGCTGCGAAACCACATCTCGAGTTCAGTCAAAGCAATCTGCCGGGCCTTGCGCAGTTCGGCCTCGCAGGCCCCACTACGCCCGCCCACGATGTCGCGGACGCTGGCGAAGAGGTCACGGAAGAGTGGTCAGGATCACGCGCTGGCCTCCTTGAGCAAGACGTTCGCCCCCTGCACCAGCGCATCGCGGCTGCTGCTCGAGGCCCCCAGCTTGAACCCGACCTCGAGCGCCGCCAGGTAGCTTTCGTCGATGAGGGCGATCTCGATAGAGATGATCTTCTCGAAGGCCTCCACGGCGGGGAAAATCTCGCCGGTGCGGAGGGCGGTGCGCATGTGCTCGAGGGAAATCTCCTGCACAATCCCCATCGCCGGGACCATGTGGCTGGGAGCGATGCCGATGCGGGCGTGGATGAGACCGATGCGGTAGCGGCGGTGGGCGTAAGCCGCGTCGTAGACCCCCGAGAAAAGCTCCCGGTACCAGGTGGCGAAGCTTCCATAAAGCCGCTCCACCCGCCCCGGGGAGGCCCACAGGATATCGCGCATCTCGGGGTCGCGGCCCAGATAGTCGTAAAACGCCAGAGCCACCTCCGAGGCCAACGGGGTCATGCAGTGCCCCAGCCCGGTCAGCACCCGAACGTGCGCCTCGTTGAAGCCCGTCCGGCGCTTGAGGGTCTCCAGCAGGATATAGGGATCCATCGGGACAATCGTACCAAAAATGCGGGATGCTAGACGCTAAACGCCAAAAGAACGGGGCTGTCATAGATGAGTCAGAGGTTTCTTGCTAGGTATCAACGTCCTGGACAGCAAGAAACCCTGATCCGCATTCGGCATGATGGACATGACAGTAGCGTATCGAACTCTTAACTCTTACCCAGCGCAGCCCCAAAAGAATAGACCTTCTACAGGCGCAAAGCCCTAAGGGAGAGGGTCTATTCTTTTAGCGTACGACGTTTGGCTTTCGGGGTTCGGCGTCTCTCCTACTCCGTGCTCACTTCCTGCGCGACCTGCTGGTTGGCCGGGACCACCATGCGGAAGTGGGCAGCGGGGTCGAGGAGAAGGCGCTCGAGCCGCTCCACCTTGTCGTGCCGCTCGGCCTGGGTGAGGGCCGCCAGGTAGACTCCCATCAGCTCACGCACGTCGGCCACGCCCCGCTCGTCGAGTTTTTGGATCACCACCTTGGCCCCCTTGGCGAGGCGGCGCTGCATGGCCTCGGGGGTCAGGCCCATCTCGGGCCAGTGGCGCAGGTAGACCCGCCCGCCGGTCATGCCCGAGCAGATCCAGGGGCCGGGGTCACCCAGCACCACCGCGCGGCCCCGGGTCATGTACTCGAAGGCGAAGCCCTTGGCCTGGGCGCGCGAGGCGATGTTGCCGAGTTCGTCCTGCAGCGGGCGCTCCGGCTCGCCGCCCAGCACCACGTCGGCCCCGGAGAGCCGGATACAGAAGCGGCTGTCGGCGAAGCCCTCCACGATCAGGGTGCCGCCGATGGCCCCGTAGGCGAAGCTCTTGCCCACGCTGCCGTCCACATACTGCCCGTAGGGGTTGCGGCCCTTGAGCACCGCCACCTTGCCGCCGTAGGCGTTCTTGGCCACGCCGTCCTGGGCCCCGCCTTCGACGAAGACCTCGAGCCCCTCCACGTTGAACGCGGCCAGCCCGTTCCCCGTCACCGAACCCGCGTCGAAGCGCAGCTCGACCTGGGCCTCAAAGCCCTTGCCGTAGAGCCTGCGGCGGGCGATTTCCCCCGCCAGGTGCGTCCCCAGGGCGCGGTCGGTGGAGCCCACCGGCCCCTCCTGGAAGAGCAACTCACGCCCACCCTCGGCGTAAGCCTCAAAGACGACCTCGGTGATGGTGCGGGTGAGCTGGTTGAGGGGCTTGCGCAGCACGTGCGCCGAGCGCTCCTTGAGCCACTCGGGCTCGCTGACCGGCTCGAAGAAGTAATGGAGGTCCAGGGACTCGCGGTGGGCTTCCTGGTAGAGCAGTTCGCTCCGGCCCCGAATTTCCTTGAGCGACTGGAAGCCCAAGGCCGCCACGAGCTTGCGCAGCTCCTCGCCCTTGAGCGAGAAGAAGCGCACCAGCTGGTCCACCGCCCGCTCCGATTCCTGCGGCACGAAGCGCTTGAGGCCGTGGGCCTGGGCCTGCTCTAAGGTTTCGATCTGGGTGGCGATGCCGACGTGGCAGGTATCTGTTTGGCACCCCCGACAGATGGTGCAGCCGATGGCGACCATCGCCAGCGTGGCCATCCCCACTCGGTCCGCGCCCAGCAAGACCATCCGCAGCACGTCGTAGGCGGTCTTGAGGCCGCCGTCGGCCCAGATCTCCACCTTGTCGCGCATCCCGGCCCGAACCAAGGCCCGGTGAGCCCGGCGCACCCCGATCTCCACCGGCATCCCGGCGTACTTGAGGGCGTGCCAGCGGGCCGCCCCGGTTCCGCCCTCGAAACCCGATAGGGCGATGATGTCGGCCCCGGCCTTGGCGATCCCCACCGCGATGGTGCCGATTCCGGGGATCACCGGAACTTTGACCGAGACCTTAGCCTTGGGGTTGATGGTCTTGAGTTCCTCGACGAGCTGGGCCAGGTCTTCGATGGAATAAAGGTCGTGGTTGTTGGAGGGTGAGATGAGATCTACGCCGGGCACCGCGTTACGGGCCGAGGCCACCTTGGCGGTGACCTTCTTGCCGGGGAGGTGGCCGCCCTCGCCGGGCTTAGCCCCCTGCCCGATCTTGATCTCGATGACCGAGGCCGAGTTGAGCATGTAGGCGTGCGCCCCGAAGCGGCCCGAAGCCACCTGCTGGCCGCGCCAGTGGGTGTATTTGCCGAGCATGTCGGGGATCTCGCCGCCTTCGCCGTTGATGCAGAGCATGTTGAGCTTCTTGACCGCCTCGACGTAGGCACGGAAAGCGGTCTCGCCCTGCGAGCCAAAGCTCATCGCTGTGATGACGAATGGCAAACTGTGCCCGCCCACCCCGATGTCCACCTCTTCGGGGGTCACGGTGCTTTTCTCGGGGAAGCGCACGCCCAAAAGTTGCCGGGCCGCGATGGGGGATTCGTGCTCGAGCCCCCGCACCTTCTCCTGGTAGTGCTCGTAGGGGGCTTCGCCCGCCGCCACGTCCAGGGCGGTCTTGTAGATGCGCGAGTTGAAGCGGAAGTCCTTGGCCGGGAGCACCTTCTCGGCGCTGAGGAAGCTGACCCGCTCGAGGAGGGTGCGCTCGAGTTCGGAGAAGCCGTACCCGGCTTGCTCGGAGGCCAAAAAGCTCTTGATGCCGAAGTACTCGGCCAGCTCGGGTTTGAGCCCCACCGCGCTAAAGATGCGCCCGTAGCCGCGCAGCTCGTGGATGCCCATGGTGCTGATGACCTTCTCGAGGCCCTTTTTAAGCCCCTCAACGAGCTTTTGCAGGGCTTCGCCGCCACCTGAGGCCATAGCCTTTTGCTGCATCAGCCATGGGGCCACCGCGTCTGCCCCGAGCCCCAGACACACCGCCAGGTCGTGCAGGTTCCGCACCCCACCGGAGTGCACCAGGATCGAGGTGCGGCGGCGCAGGCTGATGCCCTCGGGGTCGCGGGCTTCTTCCAAGGCCCGTCCGACAGCGGCCAGGGCCAGATAAGCGTCAATCCAGATCCCGCCCTCGTAGGCGTGGCGGTCGGAGAGCACCAAAAGCTCGGCCCCGCCCCGTACCGCTTCGACCGCGGCCTCCTGGAGGCGTTTAAGCCCGGCCAACAGACCTTCCTCGACGGTGAACTGAGGAACCAGGACGGCGTGTTTGAAGCGGGAAAGGGCATCCTCGAGCGTCAGCGTGCCCTGTCCCTGGGCGACCGAGCGCAGATTCGGGCCGGTCTCCACGGCTGACGCCGAAACAAGCTCCTCGATCAGCACCGGAACCAGCACCTCCTCGACGTGACCGGTTCCGCGCCCGTCGGGCAAGGCCCGGCGGCCCAGGATCGAGCGGGTGGAGAAGTGCTCGATCTCGCGCTCGCGGTCTATGGCCGGGTTGGTCACCACGGCCACGGTCTCCTTGAAGAATTCGGAGAGGTTGGGTTTCTCGGGGTTCAAAGCCGCCAGGGGCCCGTCGTAGCCGAGCGAGCCGATGGGCTCGTTGCCGGTCTCGGCCAGGGCATCGAGGTATCCGGCGTCCCAGCGATCCCAGCCAAAAGCCCGCTCGAGGCCCAGCGAAGGGGGCGCGGGTCTCTCCTCGACCTGGGCCTCCGAGCCGCCCGCGACCGGTGGGGGCGCGTCATAGCGCGGCCCGGCCAGGTGGACCCGGAAGCCCTCACGGGTTCCGCTCTTGGCCAGGTTGCCCTCGAGCACGAAGCGCTGGTGACGCTCGAAGGGGAAAAGCCGGGCACCCTCCACGGTCAGGCGCAGGTACATCTTCTCGCCGGGTGCCAGGGGGCGCGGGTCGTGGACGAACTCCTCGGCGGTGAAGACTCCCCGCTCGGAGGAGAAGATCAACTCGCCCTCGGTCTCGATAAACCACAAGGGGCGCAGGCCCATCGCGTCGGTGCAGAAGACCGCCTCTTCGCGGTGGCGGGTTACGAGCGCGGCAGGCCCCTGCGAGAGCGGCCCGAAGCGCTGGCGCAGCGACATGTAAAGGTCTTGCAGGGCCGGAGAGTAGTTCTTGATCTCGCCCAAAATCGGCGGGAACACCAGGTCGAGGGCTTCCGGGAGCGAGAGCCCGAAGCGGTACAAGAGGCCCTCGAGCACCCGGTTCAGGTCTTGGGAGTCGGAGCCGCCCGTGAGCGGGATACCCAGGGAGCGGCTCTCGCGGCGTAAGCGCTCGATGGTGTTGATCTCGCCGTTGTGGCCCAAAATCCCGAAGGGCTGCACCTGCTCGAAGGTGGAAAGGGTGTTGGTGGAGTAGCGGTTGTGCCCGAGGGTGAGGACGGACTTGAACTCGGCACGGGAAAGCTCGGGATAGTAGCGCTTGAGGATTTCTGCCGAGCCGCGCACCTTGTACACCACCGAAGCGGTGGAGAGCGAGACCACGTGGACGGGAAAGCACTCCTCGAGCACCAGCCCCAGTTCCCACAAGGGGCCGTCGCCATCGGTGGAAAGACCGGCGACCTGCAAAAACAAGGGCTCGGTGCGTTTGCCCACCGGCCCCAGCACGCTGCTGGTCACGTCGCCGCGGCGGTCGTGGAGGAGCTTGATGCCCCGCCGCGAGCCCTCCACGCGGAACAGGTCGAGGAGTTCCTGAACTCGAGTTCCCTCGCTCTTCGGCACGAACAGGTGGCCCACGAAAAAGCGCGGATTTTGCGCCAGCGAGCCGTCCAGACCGGCTTCTTCCAGATAGGCTGCCCATAGCTCGCGCGGGAGGTCAGTTTGGATGCCGGTTCCGTCGCCTTCCCCGCGAATTAGCCCGGCACGGTGGGCCATGCGGTAGAGGCTCTCCAAGACCCGTTGCACGTTACCGTGGCTGGGCCGCCCACTCTTCTCGACCATCGCGATAATTCCGCAGGCATCGTTGCCGATCGGGATTTCCGGGTACGCCTTTCTAAACTCCATCTCTTGGGCCTCCTGCGGGGATTGCTTGCCGATCACGGCTCGGCGGGGTAGCGGGGATAAAGGGCTTAAACTCCGGTAACCGAACGAGGGTTAAAGACTCGCTTCCAAGGTCTGCATCACGCTCTGCTGGGGGATCCAAATACCGCGCATATCTTTACGCGGTATTTGCGGCATTATACGGAGCCTTTGGTATACCGTCAACTTTCACTCTCGGGAACAAGTCTTTTTAGCGCTTGTGAACGCAACCTCAAGAGCTGGATGAGAGCAAGCTAAATGTAGCCTAAACAACACGTGTTAATCGCGTTACGCAAGCACAAAAAACCCGGTCCAAATGTCGGAATTGCTTGCCAGGACGCGATTTTGTTGACATTAGAGCCTGGCTCACACTAACATGGCTCTTGGAGCGATCCTACGTTTGGAGGTCACGGTGGAAACGTTGCGCGTTTCTGGGAAATCTCGCCCAAATTCTGTAGCCGGTGCCATTGCGGCACTCCTCCGTTCCCAGGGGGAGGTCGAGGTACAAGCTATCGGCCCGGCGGCGGTGAATCAGGCCGTCAAGGCCATCGCCATCGCCCGGGGCTATATCGCCCCGGATAACCTGGATCTGTTGGTCAAACCCGCTTTTGTCAAGCTCGACCTCGAGCACGAGGAGCGCACCGCCCTGCGCTTTACCATCAAGAGCCAACCCCTGGCCAATTGACCGGCAAAGCGCCGAGGCGTCCTATCTTGATCCATGTTTGCAACCATACCTATCTAGTGTTTCCGCCCTATCCCAACGACAACGACCCGATAAGTCCATAAGGTCTCCGCTGGTAATCCAGACCTCAGAATTAGGGGTCTGGTTTTTGCTATGTTCAAGGAGGGAGGTAAAGAATGATTTTAGCTCTGTTACTGATGGGGGTAGTCTTCGTAGCTACCTTGGTGATCCAATTCTGGCTACAGTCCACCTATGCTCGCTACAGCCGGGTCGCCAACTCCAGGGGCCTTACCGGGGCCCAGACCGCCCGGGCCATCCTGGATGCCAACGGGCTGGGGAACGTGCGGGTGGAGATGGTCCCTGGCGCCCTCACCGATCACTACGACCCCAATCAGAAGGTGGTGCGGCTTTCCGAGCCCAACTACAACTCGCCCTCGGTGGCCGCGCTCGCCGTGGCAGCCCACGAAGTGGGGCACGCCCTACAAGATGCCAAGGGCTATGCTGCGCTGCGCATCCGTGCCGCGATCTTGCCCGCCGCGAGCATCGGCAGCACCTTGGGGCCGATCCTGGTGCTGGCTGGTCTTTTCATGGGCTCGCTGGGCATAGCGGAAATCGGGTTGTGGCTCTTCGCAGCGGTGGCCGTCTTCCAACTGGTGACCCTGCCAGTGGAGTTCGACGCCTCGAATCGGGCCCTGCGCATTTTGCGCCAGGGATTTTTGAGCAGCGGCCCCGAGATGGGCGGTGCGCAGCGGGTACTCACCGCGGCAGCCCTGACCTACGTAGCGGCCCTGGCCAGCACGCTCTCGACTATCCTCTACTACCTGATGATCCTGCAAGGCGCGCGCTCGCAAGAAGAGTAGTCTCTGCCTAGTACGAAAGGCTCCCGCCGATCAGCGGGAGCTTTCTTTTTAGTTCAACCAACGGATAATCCAGGCAAGGGATACTGAAAAGGGAGCAAGCTAACAAGAGCCTCGTGCGGTGTAGACCGGAAGATTATGAACTCCCATTGCCCCTCCCATAACCAAAACGCCAAAAGGAAGTGATTACCCATTGGCAAGTTTGCTCCGCATACTGGTTGTACGTACTCTGTGCTGCGCTGCACCAAATACCCGGTGAGCAGCTTATGTAGTGGGGTGCCAGGAGAGCCAGCGAGCTACGCTGAAGTTTTTTGCCAGTCTCGAGCCAGCATCTCGTAGATCGCGTGATCCACGAAGTGGTCATAAAGCCACTCGGCATCTTTGGCGACCCCCACCAAGCGGAACCCCAGCCGCTCGGGGATGGCGCAGCTTTTGCGGTTGCCGGTGGCGGCACGGATCTCCAGGCGGTTGAGGTTCAGCTCGAAGAACAGGTAATCAGCGAGGGCGCGGACAGCCGTGGTCATCAAGCCTTTCCCTATGAAAGCCTCGCCCAGCCAATAGCCGATCTCGGTTTTGCGGTTCGTCCAGTTGATACTATGGGTTCCCAGGGTCCCGGCGAGCTGACCCCTGTACCAGATGCCCAGGTTCAGACTGCTATCTTTGGAAAGTTGGAGCAGCGTTCCCCGAATAAAGTTCTGGGTGTCCTCCGCCGTCTTGACCCCGTCCACCCACGGCAGCCATTGGCGCAGATGGGCACGGTTCGCCTGGGTCAGATCGAACAGGGCTTGGGCGTGGTGCAGTTGGAGCAAACGCAACTCGGCTTCATCGCCCAGACCGTAGGTGAGCATGGGCTTAGTGTACGGCTCCCCTCTTGCAAGGGAAGAGGGGCTCAACCGTTTTGCGTTCAGCGTTTTGCCTGTGGCGTTTAGCGCCCTATACTTCCACCTTCCACTTAGGGCCTTCTTTGGTGTCCTCCACGACTACCCCCAGATCGGTGAGGCGGTTGCGAATCTGGTCGGAGAGGGCGAAGTTCTTCTCCTGCCGGGCCCGCTCGCGGAGTTCGAGGAGGAGCCGGATCAGCCCGTCGAGGAGGTTGCCGCCGAGCTGGGCTTCCAGGACTCGAGCCGGGAATAACCCCAACACCCCCTCACCCAGTTCGGCGAAGGCTTTCTGGGCCCGCTCGAGGCTCTCCTTTCCCGCTTTGTCCGCCAGCGCCTTGTTGAGTTCAGGGAGGAAGACGAAGAAAGCGGCGATGGCCTGGGAGGTGTTGAGATCGTCGTAGAGGGCCTGGCTGAAGTCGGCCTCGAGTTTATCCAGGGCCTTCTCGAGAGCGGCGTGCTTCCCGGGCTGCGCCGAGTGAAGCTGGCGGCGCACCTCGCGGTAGGCGTTGAGCAGGCGCAGATAGCCGTTGCGGGCGGCCTCGAGCCCGGTATCGGTAAAGTCCAGGACGCTGCGGTAGTGGCTTTGCAGCAGATAAAAGCGCACCACCATCGGCTCGTTCTGGCTGAGTAGGTCGTGCAGGAGCACCAGATTTCCGGTGCTCTTGGCCATCTTCTCGCCGTTCAAGAGGACGTGGTTGTGGTGTACCCAGTAGCGGGCGAAAGCATGCCCGGCGGCCTCGGCCTGGGCGATCTCGCACTCGTGGTGGGGGAACTGGAGGTCAATCCCGCCGCCGTGGATGTCGAAGCCCTCCCCCAGATATTTTAGGCTCATCGCGCTGCACTCGATGTGCCAGCCGGGGAAGCCCTCTCCCC
Organism: Meiothermus sp.; assembly: GCA_035760705.1. GTDB lineage: Bacteria > Deinococcota > Deinococci > Deinococcales > Thermaceae > Allomeiothermus. The sequence goes on from DASTSL010000156.1 coordinate 15,194, forward strand.
AAGGGCTGTTCCAGCGCATGATGTGCTCCGGGTCGGCGGCCTTCCACAGGGCGAAGTCGCGGGGGTCTTCCTTCTCCTCGCGCACCGCCACCCGGGCCCCGGCCTCTTGCTCCTCGAAGTTGCGCCCCGAGAGCTTGCCGTACTCGGGCCAACTGCTCACGCGGAAATAGACCGAGCCGTTTTTCTCGTAGGCGTGGCCCTTCTCGATGAGGGCCTGGGTGAGTTCGATCTGCTCGGGGATGTGCCCGGCGGCGCGGGGCGAGATGCTGGGACGCAACACGTTGAGGTCGTCAATGGCGTCGAAATACGCCCACATGTACTTCTCGGCCACCTCCATGGGCTCGAGGCGCTCGAGTTTGGCCCGTCTCAGGATCTTGTCCTCCCCCTCGTCGGCGTCGTCGGTGAGGTGGCCCACGTCGGTGATGTTGCGCACATAGCGCACCTGGAGCCCCTGGTGAAGGAGCCAACGGCGCAGCACGTCGAAGACCACCGGCCCGCGGGCGTGGCCCAGGTGGGGGTCGCCGTAGACGGTCGGGCCGCAGACGTAGATCCCGGCATAGCCGGGCGTGGCCGGGACGAACAGCTCTTTCTGGCGGGTCAGGGTGTTATACAGCTGGAGCGGCATAAAAATCTCCGAATTCTATCGAGGGGCTAGGGTCGAAAGCCAAAGGTCGAGCGGCGCTACTACCGAAGGCTATAAAAAACGCCGGGCTGGAGGCGCGAAGGCACACCATGACCCCGGCGGGAAGGTCAGCTTAACATCGCTGCGTCAGCAACATAAGCCGATTGTATCACGCGGCGAGCGAGCGGTCTTTGAGACCCTGGAGAAGCCCGTCGCAGTTTTCCTTCATGAGCTTCAACACCAGCTTTTGCAAGAGCCCGCCGAAGATGGGGATATTGAGTTCGTACTCGAGTTCCAGCACCACCTTGGTGCCCTCCCCCTCTGGTAGAAAGGTCCAGGTCCCCCGGTACACGTCGAAATCGCCCTGAGGGCTGTGAAAGCGGTTACGCAACTCGGCGTCGAACCACTCCTCTTCCTCGATCCAACGCACCTTCTTGCCCATCGCCACCGCCACCCACTCCGATTTGGAGTGAGAACCAGCGTCCTCAAGCACCCGCAGGCTCTCCACATCCTTCAGATAGGGTTTGAGCCCGACTAAATCCTTGGCATAAGCGTACACTTGAGCCGGCGGTTTAGGGATAAAGATCTCCGAACGAACGTGCGGCATAGACTATAGCTTAACGCTAAACGCTGAACGCAGAAGCAACGTTTAGCGTTCGGGGTTCGGCGTTCGGCTATATCTCTCCCACGCCGCGAAAGCTGCCGAAAGCGGGAATCCCCGGTTGACCAAAAAGCGGATGGCCTTGGCCTTTTCACCCCTGTAACGGCTGGGGTAGCGCTCGAGCAGCCGGAGGGCCTCGGCCACCGGGTCGGCTTCGGGCTCGAGGTCGGCCAGAACCCCCTCCACCACCTCGGCGGAGACCCCTTTGGCCCGCAACAACTGGCGCAGTTTGCCCGCCCCCCAACGGCCCTGGTTGAGCCGGACATAGCCCTCGGCGTAGTTCCGATCGTCGAGGTAACCGAGTTCCTTGACCCGGCGGACGGTCGCCTCCACCTCTTGGGGTGAACCCCGACGGGCTAGTTTGCGGCGAAATACCGCTTCCGCGTAAGCCCTGGCCGAGAGCAGACGCAACGCGTACTGGAGCAAGTCATCGCCCACCTCCCCAGTTTAGGGCACTCGCCCTAAACAACTGTGCCCGTATTTCTACCCTTTTGCGTGCTTTTTTCACCCAATTCTCGCTCTAATTTATTAGGAATGGTAGCCATTAGCGCGGTTTGACCCTCATAGATTAGAACGTTACGGAATTAAACGGAAGTCACGCGTTCATAACGGCTTCTTTCATGGTTTAACACATTGACAAAACCGTCGGATTGAGCTAAACATGAATTACTAAGTAGAAACCCTATCAAAATTGTGAGCGCCCAATTTATCTTGATTTAGAAAAGGAGGTGATTTCCGGGGAAACCCCCACTGGATTCGGCTGGGCTAATTACGTCTCGACGTTGTCTTTGCGACTTATGGGTTTCGCTAAACCACAAAGCCAAGCCTCTTTCAGTACAGGATGCGCCAAAACGTCCTGGTTGGCACCGATGGCGTCTTGGCGCATCTGCGTCGGAGTACCCGACTGACTTAATATATTCGATCCGCGGCCTTAGGCTAGTCGGTTCTGCACACAAATTGCGAGGTTCGGTATGCACCCTAGATGGGGTTTGGTATTGCTCGCTCTTTTGCTGGTCGTAGCCGGTTGTAGCAGCTCGCCTAATACAGCACCCTCTAAGGGTAGTCTCGAGATCGTCGTCAAAGGCATCAGCGAGGCCACTGTCGAGGTAGCTGCGGGCGGCAAATCGGTCTTTAGTGGCAAGGTCACGGGTAGCAAGTTGCTAGCCGGGCTCGAGCCTGGTACCTACATGGTGGACGGCGCTCAGGTCAAGAACTTCCGCGACCCACCGGTTACCACGGTCGAGCTCAAGAGTGGCTCGAGCGCCAAGGTCACGTTGGTCTATGAGCAACAAGCGCCCCCCAGCGGCCCGGTAGCCAAACTAGAAGTCATCGCGGTCCGCGACGCGGCGGGCGGGGATCTGCCGAGCAACAAGGAGGTCAACGACAACAAGAACGTCAACCTCTACGC
>DASTSL010000157.1:0-19294 GCA_035760705.1 Meiothermus sp.
GTGCTCGGTTTTGGGGGCGGAGGCAGCGGGGGCCAGGGCGGTCTTGGAAACCCGGTAGCTGGCCCCCTCGCGTTCGGCGAAACCCTCTGCGACCAGGCTGGCCAGCAGGGCATAGGCCGTGGAGAGGCTCTTGCCCAGCATCCGGGCCACCTCGTTAGCCTCCAGGCCCTCCGGGTGGGCGGCCAGATAGGTCAGCACCCGCAAGGCCGCCTCCACTGTGCTAAGCCGCTTGCTCCGTCCCATTGCCTCCCCCGGATTGCTGGGAATCCCCTGGAAACCTGGCTCGTTCTGACGGAGCCATCATTACCTTAGGCCCGCCCCCGCGTCAAGAAACCGCCCTTTTTGAACATTGTGCGAAAGTCCGCCATTCTTGCAGTGGCGCGTGCGGCTTCATAAGCTGTTAGCCAGGTCCACTGTATAAGGTGCAAGTCTAACAACCGGGAGGGTGATTATGGATCAAAGCGCGGATCGGATCGAAGCGGTGCTGAAAGAAGAGCGGGTGTTCTACCCTTCGGAAGACTTCAAGCAATCTGCCCTCCTCGCCAAGCCCGAGGAGTACCAAGCCCTGTACGAGGAGAGCTTGAGGGATCCGGAAGGTTTCTGGGGCCGTTTTGCGGGTGAGTTCCACTGGTTCGAGCCGTGGAAGAAAGTGCTCGAGTGGAAGGCCCCCAACGCCCAGTGGTTCGCGGGCGGAAAGACCAACCTGGCCTACAACGCCCTTGACCGCCACGCGGCGAGCCCCCGGCGCAACCAGGCCGCCATCATCTTCGAGGGCGAGCCCGGCGACGCCCGGGTGCTCACCTACCACGACCTGCACCGCGAGGTCAGCAAGTTCGCCAACGTGCTCAAAGGGCTGGGGGTGAAAAGGGGCGACCGGGTGACCATCTACCTCCCAATGATCCCCGAGGCCGCCATCGCCATGCTGGCCTGCGCCCGGATCGGGGCCATCCATAGCGTGGTCTTCGGGGGATTCTCGGCTTCGGCCCTTTCCGACCGCATCAACGACGCCCAATCCACGGTGCTGGTCACCGCCGACGGCGGCTACCGGCGGGGCTCGGTGGTCCCCCTCAAGGCCAACGCCGACGAGGCCTTGGCCGAGACCCCCAGCATCCAGAACGTGGTGGTGGTGAAGCGCACCGGTCAGGACGTGCCGATGCAGCCGGGCCGCGACCACTGGTACCACGAGCTGATGGCCAATGCCTCCGACCGCTGCGAGGCCGAGCCCGTAGACGCCGAGGACCCCCTTTTCATCCTCTACACCTCGGGTTCCACCGGCAAACCCAAAGGGGTGATGCACACCACCGCCGGGTACATGGTCTACGTGGCCCTCACCACCCGCTACATCTTCGACCTCAAGGAGACCGACACCTACTTCTGCACCGCCGACGTGGGCTGGGTCACCGGGCACAGCTACGTGGTATACGGGCTCCTCCTGAACGGGGCCACCACGGTGATGTACGAGGGGGCTCCCAACTGGCCCGACGAGGGGCGGATCTGGAACATCATCGACAAGTACGGGGTGACGGTCCTCTACACCGCCCCTACCGCCATCCGGGCTTTTATGAAGTGGGGCGAGCAGTGGCCGCTCAAATACCGGCTATCGAGCCTGCGGCTCTTGGGCTCGGTGGGCGAACCCATCAACCCCGAGGCCTGGCTGTGGTACTACAACGTGATCGGCAAAGGCCGCTGCCCGATCGTGGATACCTGGTGGCAGACCGAGACCGGCGGGATCATGATCACCACCCTGCCCGGCGTTCACCCCATGAAACCCGGCCACGCCGGGAAGCCCTTCTTCGGAGTCGAGCCGGAGATCGTGGACACCAGCGGACAGCCGGTCACGGGGACCGCCGAGGGCGGTCACCTGATCCTCAAGCGTCCCTGGCCGGCCATGCTCCGCACCGTCTGGGGCGACCCCGAGCGCTATGAGCGACAGTACTGGAGCCAGTACCCCGGCAACTACTTCACCGGGGACGGGGCCCGCCGCGACGCGGACGGCTACTACCTCATCATGGGCCGGGTGGATGACGTGCTGAACGTCTCCGGGCACCGCCTGGGCACCATGGAGGTGGAGAGCGCCCTGGTTTCGCACCCGGCGGTGGCCGAGGCCGCGGTGGTGGGCCGCCCCGACCCCATCAAGGGGGAGGGGATCGTGGCCTTCGTCACCCTCAAGACCGGGCAAGCCGCCTCCGAGGCGCTGAACAAAGAACTCAAGGCCCACGTGGTCAAGGCCATCGGCGCCATCGCCCGCCCCGACGAGATCCGCTTCACGGATGCTCTGCCCAAGACCCGCTCGGGCAAAATTATGCGACGCCTGTTGCGCCAGATCGCGGCGGGGGAGACCGATATCAAGGGCGATACCTCCACCCTCGAGGACCGCAACGTGGTGGAAAAGCTCAAAGCCACCCAGTAAGGCTGCCGAACCCTGGCTTCTTCGCTGAGGGCCAGGCTCGCTGCGGACATCTGGTGCTGGACGTGGCTCGTCTCCGCGCGCCCGCTTAAGATCTTGCTGCTGGGAAGGTGAACCCTACAGCGTCCTTTCGTCCGAGGGCTGAGTTAATAAAACGTTTAACCATCGGACCCCCTCTAGCTTTCCGGCGATTTTGATGTATTTTAGATTGAATTCTCAAGGTTTGGGCTCGAGGGGAATCCCGAAATGCCGCTTTCACTCAAGGGTCCCAAAGAATACAGCTTGCTGGAAGATGTCGCTCAGCTCGCGGCCTCGGTGGATACCTATGTCCAGACCGACGCCCATGCGCTGCGGGTGGCCGAGCTTTCTCGGGCGGTCGCCCGGCAACTAGGGCTCTCCGCCCGGGAGGCGGGAGCGCTGGGCGAGGCCGCGCTCTTCCACGACGTGGGCAAGCTGGGGCTACCCCAAGATATCCTGGAAAAACCCGGCAGGCTCAGCCCCGACGAGATCAACCTGGTGCGGGGCCACACTCTGTTGGGAGCGGCGATCCTGTTGATCCGTGGGGGCAGCGAGCACACCTTGGCGGTGGAGGTTGCCCTCAACCATCACGAGCGCTGGGACGGGGCGGGTTACCCCCGGCGGCTCAAGGGTCTCGAGATCCCCCTCTTGGGGCGCATCGTGGCGGTGGCCGACGCCTTCGACGCGCTCATCAACCCCCGCCCCTACAAGCTGGCCTGGACGGTCCCCAGCGCACTCGAGGAAATCCGCCGCCAGACCGGAAGCCAGTTCGACCCCTGGGTGGTGGAGGCTTTCTTGCGGGTGGTGGAGAAAGAGTACCCTCACCCCCACACCCCCTGGCTGCGCGAGCGGGTGATGCTCGAGACCCGGGCCGGACAGTTCGTAATTGAGTAGCCCAACTTGAGTTTCGACTCCGCGGCGTTGGGTAAGAATCCCCCTGATTGGGCGAACCCCAGGCCCGCTCCTACGGGCCCTCGAGCCTTCAATCCTGCTTGCCTCGGCCCTGGACCCTATCGCCTCGAGCCCCGGCTACGCGAGATCGAGGAGGGGAAACTCGAGATGTGGGTTTCGGGTCGTTTTTGACCCGTGGGGCAGATAAGGCTGCCGGGCAACTCTGGGAGGAGCAGAATCGGCGATGGCTGGGGGGAGAACCGAACTTCCGGCTGCCGGGTGGGGAGCGCCTGGCGGGTCTGCTCACCGATCTGGCCCATGAACAAGAAGGCAACACGCTGCTCCTCACCCACGAGCTGCTGTTCGGGATGGCCCTGTGGCCTTTTGCTCGAGCCTCCACGGCCTGAGCCCCCGGCCTCCAACCCCCGGCCGATCGTGCTGGAACTCGAGGGCGCGGGCTGGAAGGCCCTGTCCTGGGGCCCGCTCGTCGCCCCTTCGTAACCCCAGTGCCATTCATCCGCCCTAGTTGATAGCGTATTATCAGGTGATATGGCGGAGGCCCCGGCGGTTCAGGTGCAAGACCTCAGCGTGCGTTTCGGCGATTTCCAGGCTCTCCAGGACGTGAGCCTCGAGGCTCCCCAGGGCTCCTTCGTGGCTATCGTGGGGCCCAACGGGGCAGGGAAGAGCACTCTACTGCGGGTGCTGCTGGGCCTGGTCCAGCCGGAAAAGGGCAGCTTCCGGCTTTTCGGCGGGCCGCTCGCCGCCCTGCCGCCGGAGCAGGTGGGGTATGTGCCGCAGGTCAAGAACTTCGACCGTAGCTTTCCCGCTTTGGCCCTCGAGCTGGTGGTTTCGGGGATTCGCCGGGCCTGGCCGTTTTGGGTCACCCCTGCCGAGCGCAAGCTCGCCCAGGAAGCGCTCGAGCAGGTGGGGGCTTCCCGGCTGGAGAACCGCTCGCTGGGGCGGCTCTCTGGCGGCGAACTGCAAAGGGTCTACCTGGCCCGCTCGCTGGTGCACAAGCCCAAGCTGCTCCTGCTCGACGAGCCCGCCACGGGCGTAGACGCAGTAGGGGAGGCCGACCTCTACCGCCACCTCGAGGCCTACCAGAAGCGCTCGGGGGCCACCATCCTGATGATCACCCACGACTGGGAGGCCGCCAACCACCACGCTACTCACGTGTTGCTCCTCAACCGCCGGGTGATTGACTTCGGTCCGCCCCAGCAGGTGCTCTGCCCAGAGTGCCTGAGCCGGGCCTTCGGTCACGTGGGGCATGCCCACCTGAACGAGCCTATCCAGCCGCACATTCCCTGATTCAACTGGCGCCATGCTCGAGGCCCTCTCCCTGCCCTTCTTCCAACGCGCCCTGCTGGCCGGGGTGCTGGTGGGGGCTTTTATCAGCTATTACGCCCCCTTCGTGGTGCAGCGCAAGCTCTCCTTCCTCTCGCACGGGTTGGCCCACGCGGCTTTCGGTGGGGTGGCGATTGCCCTGTTCTTCAACACCGAGCCGCTCTGGGTGGCGCTGCCCTTCACCGTGTTGGTGGCCTTGGGGATCACCTGGTTGCGCTCGAGGACCGGCCTCGGGGAAGACTCGGCCATCGGCATCTTCCTCGCGCTGGCCCTGGCCTTTGGCATCCTCCTCCTCTCCTTCCGCACCAGCTACGCCGCCGAAGCCCTGGCCTATCTCTTCGGCTCGCTCCTCACCGTCACCCCCACCGACCTGTGGATCTCGCTAGGGGTGCTCGCCCTGACCCTGGCCCTGCTCCCCTTCTGGGGCCGCTGGGCCTACGCCACCTTCGACCGCGACCTGGCCCTGGCTGACCGCCGCCGGGTGTTGACCCAGGACTACCTCCTCTCCGCGCTCGTCGCGGTCGCCACCGTGGTGGCTGTAAAGGTGGTGGGGGCTTTGCTGGTAGGGGCTTTTTTGGTGATCCCGGCGGCCACCGCCCGGCTGTGGAGCCGCACCTTTAGCACCATGACGCTGCTCTCGGTCGCGCTGGGGGTTTCCACGGCCCTAGCCGGTCTGATCTTGTCCTACCAGTTCGACGTCCCCAGCGGGGCCAGCATCGTGCTCGTACAGGCCGCGATCTTCGCCCTGGCCTTCGCCACCGGGCGGCGTGAACAAACGGGGTAATTTCGTTTTCCTGCTGAGCCGATTGGCACCCGGCCATACCCACTACTGCCCGCAGATCAAGACCGACCCCGACACGATAAGTCGGCTTTCCTATGACGAGGGGCAGCCCTACATAAGACCATTTCTCCTGAACTGCGCTGTCATTCACTTGGCTTATACAGCAGCCATCCGCTTAGGGCCACCTGGGGCCTGGCCGTCCCTCCACCGGTTCATTTTTTGTGAAGACGGCTATAACCGACAAAACCTACAATTGTCAGGTGGTTTATACGGGATTATAGTGGGGCTATGTGGGTCTCTACCAAATCCCAGTACGGCCTGCGGGCGCTCGTGGAGATCGGGTTGCGTGCCCCGGAGGCGGTTCCGCTCAAAGATGTGGCCGAGGCCCAAGGCATCAGCCAGCACTACCTCGAGCAGATCGCCGCGCAACTGCGCCGCTCGGGGTTTATCCGCAGTGTTCGCGGCGCCAGGGGCGGGTATAAGCTGGGGAAGCCGTCGGACAAGCTCACCGCGCTTGAGGTCGTGGAGGCGCTCGAGGGCAGCCTGGCCCCGGTCACCTGCCTCGACGACCCCGAGTCCTGTTACCACACCGGGCACTGCTCCACCGAAGCCCTCTGGAAGCGGGTGGACTTCGCCATGCGCGGCGTGCTGGGCAGCACCTCGCTCAAGGATCTCATCGAGCAGCGGCGGGCCATCGAGGCTCACAAGCTGATCCAGATCGAACCTGCCGAACGCCAAACGCTCGATGCTGAACGCCCGGCTTAGGCTTTGGCGTTGGACGTAAGCTTGTGATTTACCTCGACTACGCCGCCACTACCCCGCTGGACCCCGAGGTGAAAACCGGGATGGAGCGGGCCTTCGAGGCCTGGGGGAACCCCAGCTCGGTGCACGCCGAGGGGCGCCGGGCCAAGGCTTTGCTCGAGGAGTCCCACGAACGGGTAGCGAAGGCCATCGGGGCCCGCCCCCGCGAGATCGTCTTCACCTCCGGCGGCTCCGAGTCGGACGCGCTGGCGATCCTGGGGTATGCGCTCGCTCAGGGCAAGGGCCACCTCGTCACCACCCTGATCGAGCACTCGGCGGTGCTCACCGCGATGAAGGGCCTCGAGCGATTGGGCTACGCGCTCACCTACCTCGAGCCGGAACCCCTCACCGGCATGGTTTATCCCCAACAGGTCGCCCAAGCCCTCCGCCCCGACACCCTGCTGGTCAGCGTGATGACCGTCAACAACGAACTCGGCACCCTCTACCCGATCCGCGAGATTGCCGAGATCTGCAAGGCGAAGGGGGTGGTCTTCCACACCGACGCGGTGCAGGCCGTGGGGACGATCCCGCTCGACGTCCAGGAGCTTGGGGTAGATATGCTCTCGCTGGCGGCGCACAAGTTCTATGGCCCCAAGGGAGCCGGGGCTTTGTACCTGCGTAAAGGGCTCGAGCTTTTCCCCATCGCCCCCGGCAAGCAGGAGCAAGGCTTTCGGGGGGGCACCGAGAACCTTCCTGCCGTGTACGGGATGGCCTTGGCGCTCGAGAAGGCGGTGCGGCGGATCCCGGAGGAGACGCCCCGGTTGTTGGCCTTGCGAGAGCGGCTCGAGACCGCTTTGCTCGCCCTCCCCGGTGTGGAACTCAACGGCCACCCCACCCTGCGCAGCCCCAAACACGTCAACGTCACCGCCAAGGGCGCGGATGGCGAAGGCTTGCTCCTCAACCTCGACCTGATGGGGGTGTGTGCCTCCTCGGGGTCGGCGTGCAGTTCGGGGAGCCTCGAGCCCAGCCATGTCCTTAGCGCCATAGGCCGCAGCAAGGCCGAAGCCCGGGCTTCGGTGCGGTTCAGCCTGGGGCGATCCACCACCGAGGCCGAGATAGACCAGGCTGTGAAAGTGTTTGCGGAGGCGGTGGGGCGCTCGAGGGCCGCCGGTACAGGTCGTTAGATTGGCTCGTATAGCAAACGGTTTTGGCGGTTACCCTGACCTTCGAACGCTACCGGGCGACCTACCCAATCGAGGTGCTATAGAGAAAACCCCTCTCTCAGCAGAAGAGGGGTTGTGGCAGAGCCGGTAGGGGCTCTCTTTCAGCTCGAGACCTTGGCTTGAGCCTTCACCGCCTCGTCGCGCAACTGCCGCCGCAAGATCTTGCCCACCGCCGACTTGGGCAACTCCTTGCGGAACTCCACGATGCGGGGGATCTTGAAGGCGGCCAGGTTTTCACGGCAGTACTTCTCGAGTTCGGCCTCGGTGAGGCTGGCCCCCGGCTTGAGCACGATATAGGCCGCCACGGTCTCGCCGCGGTAGCTATCCGGCACGCCCACCACGCAGGCTTCCTGGATGGCCGGGTGGGCGTACAAGACCTCCTCCACCTCGCGGGGGTAGATGTTGTACCCACCCGCGATGATCAGGTCCTTCTTGCGGTCTACGATGTAGAAATAGCCGTCCTCGTCCATTTTGGCCATGTCGCCGGTGAGGAGCCAGTCGATGATGAGGGTCTTGGCGGTCTCCTCGGGGCGGTTCCAGTAGCCCTTCATCACGTTGGGGCCGCGCACGGCCAGCTCCCCGACCTCACCCGGGGGAAGCTCCTGCATGTCGGGTCCCAGGATCTTGGCTTCGACCCCGGGAAACGGCAGACCCACGCTCCCCTTCTTGCGCAGCCCAGAAACGGGGTTGGAGTGGGTGACCGGCGCGGCTTCGGTCAGGCCGTACCCCTCGAGCAGCTTGCCCCCGGTGAGCTTCTCGAACTGCTCGATGACCTCCAGGGGCAGCGGGGCCGAGCCTGAGTTGCAGATGCGCACCGTACCCACCTTGCGGTTTTGGATGCCGGGGAAGTGGTTGAACCCCATGTACAGCGTGGGCACCCCGGGGAAGTGGGTCACCCCGTGTTTCTCGATGGCCTCAATGCAGGGGCCGACCTCGGGGCGGGGCAGCAGCACGATCTTGTACCCCTGGGCGAGGCCATAGTTCATGGCGACGGTCATCCCGTAGACGTGGAAGAAGGGGATGGCCCCCAGCATCACGCCCTTGCCCTCGAGGTCCTTGCTCTCAGGGGACCAGGCCATGCTCTGGTAGGTGTTGGCGACCAGGTTGCGGTGGGTGAGCATGGCCCCCTTAGAGATCCCGGTGGTCCCGCCGGTGTACTGGAGCAGCGCCACGTCGTCGGGGTCGGAGTTCAGCGGCTCGGCGATGGGGGGGTAGGAGCGCAAAAGGGTTTTGAGGTCGTGGCGCTTGGGGTCTTTGGGCAAATTGACCCAGCGCTTCTCCCGGCGCATCTTGATCGGGTAGAGCAGGTTTTTGGGGAAGGGCAGGTAGTCCTGGATCCCGGTGGTGATGACCCGCCGTACCGGGACCTCCCCCGCCACTTCGGCGTAACGGGGCCACAGCAGATCGAGGATCACCAAGGTCTCGGCCCCAGCGTCTACGAGCTGGTGGTGGAGTTCGCGGGGGGTGTAGAGCGGGTTCACGTTCACCCCGATGCCGCCCGCCATCAGCGTGCCGTAAAAAGCGATCACGAAAGCCGGGGTGTTGGGCAGCATGATGGCCACCCGGTCGCCCGGCTTGACCCCCTGGGTGCGCAGGGCCTCGGCGAAACGGCGGGTGGCTTCCCAGAGTTCTTTGTAGCTCAGGGTCTTACCCAGGAATTCCAACGCCACCTGCTCCGGGTAGCGGTTCGCGCTCTGCTCGAGCAGCCGCCAGAGGGGAACCTCGGGGTATTCGATGTCTTTGGGGACACCGGGGTCGTAGTGTTTAAGCCAGGGACGCTCCATTCGCTCCTCCACTTCCCGTGCGATGACTTGTAGCTACCAGCTTAGGAAAAATTTATACCGAGTTCAAGAGTCACCTGAGTTTTCGGCGTTGGGAAGCCCACATCGGGCCGATCCCCGAGCGCTAGGCTATGGGATATCGGAGTGGGGTGCGAAAATATGCATGAGAGGGGCGAAAGGGGTTCGGATGAGGCCGTGCGGTACGTGGGGGATCTGATGCGCTTTCGTGACCGGGGGCAGGCGGCCTGGCTTTTGCTCGAGGCCCTGCGGCCCCTGGGCCTCGAGCGCCCGGTGATCCTGGGGATTCCCCGGGGCGGGGTGGTGCTGGCGGACATCCTGGCGGAGGGGCTAGGCGGTACTGCGGATGTGGTGTTCGCCCGCAAGATCGGGGCTCCCGGGCACGAGGAGTTCGCCCTGGGGGCGGTGGGGGAGGATGGTTCGATCTACCTCCAACCCTATGCCCGCCACTACGCGAGCGAGGCCTACCTGGAGGCCGAGGCCCAGCGGCAGCGGGAGGTCATCGCCGAGCGGGCTGCCCGTTACCGGGCGGTGCGGCCCAAGGTTAGGCTCGCGGGCCGCGATGTGGTGATCGTGGATGACGGCATCGCTACCGGCAGCACGGTGGAGGCGGCCATCGCCGCGGTGAAGGGGGAAGGCCCCAACCGGGTGGTGGTGGCGGTCCCGGTGGCCCCCCGGGAGACCCTCGAGACCCTGCAACGCCAGGCCGAGGTGGTCTGTTTGTATACCCCGGTTCCTTTTGAGGCGGTGGGGGCTTTTTACCAGGACTTCCCCCAGGTCTCCGACCAGGAAGTCTTGGAAATGCTCTCTAGGTGGGCAAAATTCTAAGTAGGGGCTGGTAAACTAAGGCCGTGAAAGGTTTCGTGCGTTCTGCTCGAGAGGTCCCCTCACGCCCAGTCGAGCGTGGGGATCAAGCGTTTATCCAAGTCCTGGTCGGCCCCGAGGACGGTGCGCCGCACTACATCACCCGCAAGTTCACCATCCTGCCGGGCGGGCGAATCCCCAAGCACAAGCACCCCGGCGTGGAGCACGAGCAGTTCGTGGTCGCTGGGCAACTGCGCATCGGCATCGGGGGGGAGGTGCTCGAGGCCAAAGCCGGGGAGGCGGTCTATATCCCCGCCGACACCCCCCACTGGTACGAAAACCCCGGCCTCGAGCCGGCTGAGTTTATCTGCGTGATCCCCAAGACCTCGAGCTATTCGACCCAGTGGCTCGAGGAGTAGAGCGGCTCGAAAATCCTCGACTCGCCCTCACCGCACCCTCCATCTTTGCCGTTCGCTTGCCGGGCCGGTGGTCGGATGGCGCGGTTTTTGCCTTAGGCTAGACCCCATGAAAACCGACTATGAGTTCATCGTCATCGGGGCGGGCGGGGCCGGTTCCGCCGCCGCCTACGAGCTGGCCCGGCGCGGACGCGAGGTGCTGCTCATCGAGCAACTCCAGGTCGGTCACGACCGGGGCTCCTCCCACGGGCATTCGCGCATCTTCCGCTTCGCCTACGCCGAGCCCGACTACGTGCGATTGGCCCAGGCTGCGTTGGGGGCCTGGCGCGAACTCGAGGCCGACGCCGGGATGCCCCTCCTGACCCTCAGCGGCGGTCTCGACCTCGGCCCTGCGGGGACAGCGAGCCTCGAGCAGACCGAGCACGCCCTGCGGGCCATGGGAGCGGCCTTCGACAAGCTCGACGCCCAGAGCCTGATGCGGCGCTTCCCGCAGTGGCGGGTTCCCCCGGACTGGATCGGGATCTACTCCCCCGACGCGGGCATCGTCCACCCCACCCAGAGCGTGGAGGTGCTGGCGGCCTTGGCCCAGGGCTACGGAGCCCGGCTGCTCGAGCATACCCCCGTCCGAAGCCTCGAGCTGAGCGAGCAGGGGAGTCCTCGAGTCCTCACCGATCAAGGAATTTTCTCCTGCCGCCGCCTGATCGTGGCCGCCGGGGCCTGGCTGGCTAAACTGGTGCCACAACTGGCGACCAAGCTCAGCGTGACCCAGGAAGCCACGGTGTTTTTCAAGCCCCAGGCGCTCGAGCCCTTCTCCCCCCGGCGCTTCCCCATCTTCATCAACCACCGCTCCGCCGACGGTCTCACCGTCGTGTACGGCTTCCCGGTGTTTGGTTTGCCCGGGGTAAAGGTCGCCCTCCACCACGGCGGACCGGCGACCACCGCCGAGGCTCGAGGCTTCGAGGTGGCCCAGGAGTATATCGAGACCCTATCCGGCTGGCTCCTGCGCCACCTCCCCGAAGCCGCCGGGCCGGTGATCCAGGCCAAGACCTGCCTCTACACCAATACCCCCACCCACGACTTCCTGATCGACCTTCACCCCGAGTCTTCCTCGGTGCTGCTGGCCTCCCCGTGCTCCGGGCACGGGTTCAAGTTCGCCCCGGTGATCGGGAAAATCCTGGCCGACTGGGCGGTGGGTGCGCCCAACCCCTTGCACTTCGAGCGCTTCCGGCTCGAGCGGGCTTTGGGCTAAGTTGCGCGGGGACGCGCTGGGCCTTTTAGCCATAGCGGACTTCTTTCGGCCATCCCAGATGGGGGTAGGGCGAGGAGGCGGTCTTTTCACGGTATGCTTGGTGACATGCAAGTCAAAGATTTGAACCTCCGAAACCGCATCGCCGACCTCAGGCCCTCGCTCGTCGCCATGCGCCGCGACTTCCACCGCCACCCCGAACTGGCCTTCCAGGAATTCCGCACCGCCGAGAAGCTGGCCCTTCACCTGCACGCCTTGGGGCTCGAGGTCCAGACCGGCATCGCCACCACCGGCGTGGTGGCGCGCTTGAAAGGGGCCAAGCCGGGCAAGACCGTGATGGTTCGCGCCGACATCGACGCCCTGCCCATCCACGAGGCCACCGGGGCCGAGTACGCCTCGCAAAACCCCGGCGTGATGCACGCCTGTGGGCACGATGGGCACGCGGCGGTGGCGGCCCACGTCGCCACGCTCCTCAGCGAGATGCAAGACGAACTCGAGGGCAACGTGGTCTTCACCTTCCAGCCTGCCGAAGAGATCGTGGGGGGCGCCCGCCCGATGGTCGAGGCCGGGGTGATGGAAGGCGTGGACCGGGTGGTCGGGCTGCACCTCTATAGCCTCCTGCCCGCCGGGACCGTGGGGGTACGGCCCGGCCCCAGCATGGCCGCCGCCGACGCCTTTACCCTCACCGTGCGTGGCAAAGGAACCCACGCCGCCATGCCCCACGAGGGCGTGGACACCGTGCTGATCTCCGCGCACATCATCACCGCCTTGCAGAGCCTGGTGAGCCGCGAGACCGACCCGGTCAATACCGCGGTGATCACCATCGCCACCCTGATCGCCGGGGAGGGAGCCCACAACATCATCCCCGAGACCGCCGAACTCAAGGGGACCCTGCGCACCTTCGATGCCTCGCTGCGGGCCAAGCTGGTGCGCCGGATCGAGGAAGTTGCCCAGGGCATCGCCGCTGCGATGGGCGGGAGCGCCGAGATCGCTTGGCGGGACGGCTCGCCCGCGGTGGTCAACAACCCTGAGCTGACCCAGCGTTTCCGCGCCCTGGCAACCGAAGTGGTAGGGCCAGAAAAAGTGCTCGAGACCCCCCCGGTGATGGGCGGCGACGATATGGCCGAATTCTTGAACCGGGCTCCGGGGGTGTATTTCTGGGTCGGGGCCGCAGACCCCGCCACGGGAAAGAACAAACCCCACCATCACCCCGGCTTCGACATCGACGACGAGCGGGCCTTGCCGGTGGCGGTGGAACTGCTGACCAGGGCCACCCTGGACTTCCTGAAGCCCTAAGCGTCTCCTAAGCGTCTGCGTCGGGTGGATATGGGATACGAGGGCCGTGAGCGATGCGGGGTGCGCCGCAACTGCTCAGCTGTTCCCCCACGCCTCTTACCCCACGGGAAGCTTGGCGACGTGGCCGAGTTCAGCCATCCCCATTCTGTTGTCCTAGTGCGAATCTACACTTCCTGAGGGGGCCTCAGATGAAGGAGAATCTTAACTTACCCTAGCGCTAAGGTCTGCCGTACGAACGCTATGCTGGTTCAGACCGTAGGACCGTAGGTCGGGCGACACATGAAAGCGGGCTCGAGGCGCATCCTGAATCATGCGTCCGCAAATCGGGGTGATGGCCGGATTGCTGCTGGCGGGCTTAGCTTTTTCGCAGCGGCTTACTGATATCCCGGCTCAGCAACAGGCGGAGATCCGCGCGGTGATCGAGGCGCAACTGGCGGCCTTTCAGAAAGATGACGCGGTGCAGGCCTTCTCCTTCGCCGCGCCAGGCATCCGCCAGGCATTCCAGACGCCCGAGCGCTTCCTCCAGATGGTCAAACAGGGGTACATGCCCCTCTACCGCCCGGCCAAGGTGGAGTTCACCGCCATCGGGGTGCTCCAGGGTTTACCCACCCAAGTGCTCACCGTCACCGACCAGGAGGGGGTTCGCTACCAGGCCTACTACGTGATGGAGCGCCAGCCGGACCGGAGCTGGAAGATCGCCGGGGTATACCTCGAGCCCCTCCCCGCCGAAGCCCCGCCCAAGTCTGCTTGATTGAGCCTTCAGAGCGAATCGGGTATGGGCCTCGAGCCAGGAGAGGTCCCTTCCAGGTAGGTTTGCTTCTGCGCTGAAAGGGTTGACGTACGACGTATGACCTATATTGGAGAGGTTGTGGTCGCCGAACCGTTTCGCAAAACCCACTTTTACGCCGAGACCTTGCGGGAACCCCAAGCGGTCCTCGCGCCGATGGCCGGGTACACCGACGCGCCCTTTAGAAAACTGGCGCTCGAGCACAAGGCGGCCTGGGTGGTGAGCGAGATGGTACTGGCTCGGGGCTTCCTGGCCGGGGAGCGCAAGTCGGTGGAACTCGGCGCACCGTATCCGGGCGAGGAGCGGCTGGTGCTGCAACTCTTCGGCGATGACCCCGAGGTTTTGCGCGACGCTGCCGCCAAAGCCGAGGCCGAGTTCTCCCCGGTGGCGATTGACCTCAACCTGGGCTGCCCCGCCCCCAAGCTGGCTGGGCGGGGTGGGGCTTGTCTCTTGCAGACCCCGGAAAAAGCCTTCGAGCTGGTGCGGGCCATGCGCCAGGGCACTGCTTTGCCGGTGAGCGCCAAGATCCGGCTGGGCTGGGACTTTGACCGTAGCCTCGAGGTCGCCCAGGGGCTCGAGGCCGCCGGGGCCAGCCTGGTCACCGTCCACGGGCGCACGAGTTTACAGCGATACGAGGGGCAAGCAAATTGGGAAGCCATTGGCGAGGTGGCTCGAGCCCTCAAAGTTCCCGTGCTGGGCAGCGGGGACGTGACCACCGCCGAGCAGTATTTCGACCGTCTGAAGTATGGGGTGGCTGGGGTGATGATCGGACGCGGGGCGGTGGGGAACCCGTGGATTTTCACGCAGATTCGCCAGGGGGTACATGCGACTGGGCTCGCCCCATTATCACAGGAGCGCGTCAACACTGCCCTCCGACACGCCGAACTCAACACCGAGTGGTACGGTGAGGTCTTTGGCATTCGGCAACTGCGAAAGGTGTTGCCCAAGTATTTCCCCCACCACCCTGAACTTCACCCCGCGCTGAAGCAGGTGAGCACGCTGGCGGAACTCGAGGCGATTTTGGGGTTCTCCTCGGATCCTGCTCCTCACCCTGCAAACGCAACCGGTAGCATTGGGTAAGATCGGCTTTTGACTATCCCGGGTCCTGCAACTTGTACCGGAGTACTTTCCCGGCTAGATTCTTGGGCAACTCGCTCAACACCGTGATCTTTTTGGGCCGCAGGGTTCGCGGGAAAAGCGGCTCGAGGTCTCGGGCAATCGCCTCGGGGGTTATCCCGGCATGTCCCGTTTTCAACACCACGAACAGGTGGAGGGCCTGCCCGTATTCGGGGTCGGGGATCCCCATGACCGCCGACTCGAGGACGTACTCGAGGGCCTGATTGACCCTCGACTCGATCGCCTCCGGAAAGACGTTTTCTCCGCCGCAGATCAGTAGGTCGTCGGCCCGACCCAGCAGGAACAAACGGCCTTCCGCGTCGAGATAGCCCACATCCCCGGTAGAGATCGCTGCTCTGCCCCGCACGATGAAAATATGCCCCGGTTCTCCCGCAGGTATTGCGCTTTGCCGTTCGCCCTGGATGCGCAGGTCAACCCCAAGCAGTACTTTGCCCACGGTGGCGGGCGCTCGTCGCAGGTCTTCCGGGGTGGCCAGGGAGATGACCCCGGTCTCGCTCGAGCCGTACAGGTTATAAAGCACGTCCCCGAAGCGCTCTAAAGCGCGGGTCGCCAACCCGGCATCCAGCGGGGCCGAGCCGCAGAAGATGGCCCGAAGGCTGCTCAGGTCGTGGTGGGGGTGAGCCGCCTCGAGCAGCCGGTACAGGATGGTCGGGACCAACACCAGAACCTTGATCTTTCGCTCCTCGACACAGCGCAAGAACTCATCGGGTCCAGCTTTGGGGAACAAAAAGAGCGGGGAACCCAGCGCCAGACTCAGCACCAGCGTGGCCAAGCCGTGCCCGTGCAACAGTGGGACGGTGAGCAGGGTGGCTTCGCCGGTGTGGGGCCGCAGGTTTTCCAGGAGGCCGGTGACGAGGCCCAGGGCTTCCTCGAGCGAGGGTTTACGCCGCACTTTCTTGGCGGGGCCGGTGGTTGCCGAGGTGAGCAGGATCAGGCTACCCGATCTGGGCGAGACCCGGAACCGCCCCGCGGGTTTGGCGGTTTTCGACTCGAGCAGACTCCGAGCCCCCTCGAGTTCGACCACTGTTGGCCTTTCTTCTCGCCGGATCGGCTCGAGCGCCGCTTCGATCCTGGGCCGAAATTCGCGGTCGCATAGCAGCAGGTCGAGCTTCTGGCTGCGCAGAAAAGCCTGCAACTGCTGGGGGCCGGACATGGGGTTGAGCAGCACCGTATCCGCTCCCAGCCGGGCACAGGCCAGCAGGCTCTCCACGTAAGCGATCCGGTTTCGCCCCAGGATGCCGACGGTCCTGGGGCTAAAGCCCTGCTCGAGCGCCCCGGCTAACCGATCGGCTCGAGCCACCAGCTGCCGGTAGGTCACCTCCTGGCCGGGTTCGACCAAGGCGGTGCGGTTGGGAAACCGCCAGGCACCCCAGGCCGCGACCATGTAGACCGAGCCGCCGAAGCGCAGCCAGCAGAGCAAAAGCTGAACCAGTGCCAGCAGGGGAATGGGGGAGAACAGGCCGCTTTGGGCCAGGGCTCGGTAAGCCCGTGGGAATTTCCGAAGCGCGGCGCTATTCACTGCGCTGATCCCAGAGGGTGAGCAACCGGTTGATCGGCGTGGGGACGAGCAGGCTGAAGAACTCGCCCCACCACAGCCACCACGGGGCCACCCGCTCTACCGGCCTGATTAGGGCGTAGGCGATCACCTGGGCGGCCTCGAGCGGGCTCAGGGCCGGGGTGCGGTCGTACATCCGGGTAGGGGCGATCATGCCGGTACGAACCAGGGGCAAATAGACCGAGGAGACCCGGATATTTTGCGGTCGTAGCTCGTTCGCCACGCTCCGCAGCCAGGCGTCGAAGCCAGCTTTGCTGCCCTGATAGGCCGCCCAGCGAGGTGCGCTGGGCAGCCGGGCCGAGGCCGAGGAAACGTTGACGATCTGCCCACCCCCCTGCTCGATCATGCGGGGCAGGAGCGCGGTGAGGAGGAGGGCTGGGCTCGAGAAGTTGAGCCTCAGACAGCGCCCCAAGTCGTCGCGCTCCAAGGACTCCAGGAACCTACGCCGGATGGACTTGCCCGCGTTGGAAACCACGATTTCGATGCGGGGGTGGTTGGCCTGAAGGGTCTCTGCGAGGGCGGGGACCGCGCCGGTCCGGTATAGATCGGCGGGGTAGGCGTGGGCCTTGCCGCCTTTTTGCCGGATCTTTTCGACTAATTCGCTCAACTTCTCTTGCGTTCTCGCCACCAACAGCACCTCGGCGCCGGCCTGAGCCAGCAGCAGCGCAGTGGCTTCCCCGATCCCGAACGACGCCCCGGTGATGAGCACGGTCTTTCCGCGCACCCTGGTGCGAAGCCGCTCGAGGCCAGTGCACCTTGGCGGGGAGAGGACGTAGCGGCTGAAGAACGACATGGCTTGAGCGCATTGTAAGTGCGCCCAAGGTAGAGGTGAGCTACCCTTTCCCCGTCCATCCCGTCTCTGAGGTTTAAGTTGCGCCAGGGTGAGATGGCCTGAGGTGTGGGGTGGCTAGGTTCATGAGTGGCGCAATCCCCCCATACCTCCCGGCCCTCTCATCCGACATCTACCCGTTGGCGACGTTTAGGTTTGTGCTCCTGGGTAGAACTGGGTTAGCCCTAACTTCAGTTCGTAGTGCCAGGCGTTATCCTCGAGCCGCCCATATACCTCGACTTTAGGCTTGCAGCGTGCTTCAAGCTCGAGGTAGCCGGCGAAGGTGGCTTGCCGCATGGGGTTGGAGCGCAGCATATTCCTGGGTATGGCAGGAGGCCACGAGCAAAGCCATCGGTGACCCAACGAAGTCGGCCTGGATAAAAGTCCGGGCCGATTCCTCCGGCTTCCGGCCTATCTGAGCGGGATAAAAGCCAGCGCGTTATTGGCGTTCATGGGGATCACCAGTTGGTTCGCCCCGGAGTCATAGCACATCGAGGCTGCACTTGGGATGTTCTGGGCGATGAGTTCGGCGGGGCTGCCCGGACGTATGCGGGAAACACCGCCCAGCGTGACGCTGCTCACGTACTTGGTGCCATCCGGCATGATCACCAGGCCATCGCTTCCCGCCTGGGCCGCGTTCTCGGTCTTCAGCAACTGGCCGCTCGGGGAGAAGGTCAGCACGGCATTGTCGCCGATGTTGACCACCACGATGTTGCCCTGGGGGTCGAGCGCGATACCGTTGGGTTGACGAAGCGGTGCACCCTGGACCAGCACCGAAGCGCTGCCGTCGGGCGTGATCTTCCAGACCTGCCAAGTGGTCGGATCGGGGGTCTGGCCGCCAGTGCCGGTATTGGTCGCGTAGATGGTGCCGTCATTGGCTACTGCAATATCGTTGAACCAGGGGGAACCGCTCACCTTGACCTCACCGGCGGGAGCCCCCGTCTTCATGTCGAAGCGACGAACGATCGCTACGGAGGGGTCATTCGCGCTGGTTCCGCCATCCCGGTCGGCCAGGTAGAGCATCCCGTTCACGATATCGCTGCCGAAGGGCTCGTTCAGGAACAGGGGGGGCGTCAGGTTGGTCCGGGCTTCACCGGGGTTCTGCACGCCGATCCACCGCGCCGTATGCACCGAACCGTCGTGGTTGATCAGCGAGACCCAGGCATTGTTGGTTTGCACGTTCTGCGCTACGCCGCGGTTGGGTACGACGATGAGGTTACGGGTGGTGTCATAGGAACAGCTCTCGGCAGAGTAGATGGCACCGTACACCTTCACGTTGGAGGAAATCGGCGCGAACGTTCCATCGGCAGCCGGATTGATCGGCAGGCCCAGAGGATTGCCCACGAAGAAGGGTTGTGGCCCTTGCTGCTGCGCCAGCAAAAAGCCAGAGGCCATTCCAACCAACAGCACTGCTGCTCCAACCTTTACGTTGATTCCCTTCATACACTATCCCTCCCCTGCCAATGTGGTGTTCCTCAAAAGGCTCGCTGGTGGGCTAATTCGTGAGGGTATGCCGAGTCATCTTTTGAATGGGGGTGATTATACCGCAGTTTTTGATATCTAAGAAATTAAGAAGTAAATCGAAATAATTTTGAGGCTGTACCAGATAAACCTAGAATCTACAAACCACCTTACCCAAATCAGGCCATGCGATTATGTTTAGTAGTGATGGTGGCCAGCGAACAGGAACGGGCCCAGGTGGGAGCCCTCAGTCAACAGGTGCAGGAAGTTACTGGGGCGCAGGCGGCAGTGGCCTTTGTGGATCAGGGTTATACCGGAGAGGAGGCGGCACACCGGTGTACGGCGGTACGCCGTCCCGAGAGGGGATCATCCGCAGCGGCGCAGGCGGAAGGCATCGTCCTGTGTGTGGTCAAGGTGGAGGGTGCTAGACGAGGATTCGTCCTGCTGCCGAAGCGTTGGGTGGTGGAACGTTCGTTTGCCTGGACATCCCGATTTCGCAGGCTGGCACGCGACTATGAGCGGCTGGCTGAGACCTTGCGAGGCTGGCACTGGTTGGCCT
>DASTSL010000158.1:0-10391 GCA_035760705.1 Meiothermus sp.
TGGTGATCGAGAAAGTCGCCGAAACCCCTAAGCAGTATCCGCGCCGACCGGGTATTCCGGCCAAGCATCCGTTATTCTAGAAGCGACGTGAAACGAATCGGAATCGTCAACCAAAAGGGAGGGGTAGGGAAGACCACCACCGCCGTGAACCTAGCCGCCTATCTGTCGCAGGCTGGTCAGCGCGTGCTGTTGATGGATCTCGATCCGCAGGCGAACGCCACCTCGGGGCTGGGTCAGGAGACCACCAATGGCGGGGTCTATGCCTTGCTGACCGGGGAGGCCAGCCTCGAGCAGGTGGTGCAAAAGGTCAACCCCAAACTGCATCTGGTCGGGGCGGAATCCAGTCTGGTCGGGGCAAGCGCCGACTTGCTGGACAATCCGATTCGGCTGCGGGAGGTGCTCGAGCCGTTCTCCAGACAGTACGACCTCATCGTGCTGGACGCGCCACCCAGTTTGGGACCCCTGACTTTGAACGTGCTGGCGGCCTCGCAGGGCCTACTAATCCCGGTGCAGGCCGAGTACTACGCGCTCGAGGGTATCGCCGGGCTGATGGAGACCATCGAGCAGGTGAGGGTACGCCTGAACCCCGCGCTGCGCATCCTGGGAATCGTGATCACCATGTACGATTCCCGCACCCTGCTCTCCCAGCAGGTCGAGGCCAATATCCGCTCGCACTTTGGTGAACAGGTGTTCTGGACGGTGGTTCCCCGCAATGTGCGCCTAGCCGAAGCCCCCAGCTATGGTCAGGCCATCTCGGGTTATGCCCCCACCTCGAGTGGGGCCCACGCTTACCGCCGTTTGGCCGAGGAGGTGATGCGCCGTGTCCAAGAAGCCTAGCGGGCTGGGCAAGGGGCTGGATGCCTTGCTGCCCAAGACCCAAGCCGCCCTGGTCAGGTTGCCGCTGGCCCTGATCAAGCCCGGACCCGCCCAGCCCCGCCGCAACTTCGACCAGGAAGCCCTGGATGAACTCGCGGCCTCGATCAAGGAAAAGGGCCTGTTACAGCCGCTGCTGGTGCGGCCCAAGGGCGAAGGATATGAGTTGGTAGCTGGGGAGCGCCGCTGGCGAGCCTCGCAGCTGGCCGGGCTGCACGAGGTCCCGGCGGTGATCCGCGATATCACCGATCGGGAGGCCCTCGAGCTGGCGTTAGTGGAGAACCTTCAGCGCGAGGATTTGAACCCGGTGGAAGAAGCCCAGGGCTATCAGCGGCTGGCCGAGATGGGGCTTTCCCAGGAGGAGATTGCCAAAGCCGTCGGCAAGGCCAGGACCACGGTGACCAACGCGCTCCGGCTGCTGCAACTCCCCAAGAGCGCCCTGGCCGCGCTCGAGGCCGGGGAGATCACCGCCGGGCACGCCCGGGCCCTGCTGGCGCTGCCCAACTCCAAGCGGGAGTGGGGGCTCAAGGAAATCCTCAGCAAGAACCTCAACGTGCGCGACAGCGAGAAGCTGAAGGACCGGGCCGAGCAACCCGCGCAAAAGGCTCCTGCCGCCCGCCAGGAGGCCTACCCCGAGATTGCCCGGGGCCTTTCGCGGCAACTGGGGTGGAAGGTCCGGTTCGTAGGGGAGAAGAGGGGGCGACTCGAGATCCAGTATCACTCCCGCGAAGAACTCGAGGCCATCCTGGAGCGGCTGGGCTACCAAAGCTGAACCCGGATCGCCCCCTCCCGATCGGTGCGGTGAACCTCGACGCCGTGCCGATTTAGCCTTTCCAGGACCTCGGCGGTGGGATGACCGTAGTTGTTCCGCCCCACCCCGATGAGGGCTAGTTGGGGATGAGTTTTCTCCAGCAGCTCCTCCGCGGTGCTGGTCTTCGAGCCGTGATGCCCCACCTTGAGCAGGTGGATCGGAAGAGCGGGCCAGAAAGCCTCGGCGCTGGCGGGGGCATCGCCGGTGAATAGAGCCCGGCGCCCGCGCCACTCGAGGACGAACACCAGACTTCGCTGGTTGTCGTCGGGCTCGTTCCCTTGGGGTCCGAGAAAGGTCAAGCGGGCTTCGCCGAGCCGCAGCGAGCTTCCCCGCAAGGCCGTCATCACCGGGGTTCCTACGGTCTGGGCCGCTCCCCGCAGGACCAGGTCAAGGGGGTCTCGCGGCTGGAGTGGCCCGGCCAGCACCCTTCCCACCGGAACCTTTGCCAGCACTTCGGGGAGTGCTGCGATGTGGTCGGCATCGGGGTGGGTCGCCACCACCACATCGAGCTTGCGGATGCCCAGCGCGTGGAGGGCACGCACCACCCGCTCCGCCGCGTAGGGCCTCCCGCCGTCCACCAGGATGGCGCTCTGATCTGGCAGGCGGATCAGGCTGGCGTCCCCCTGACCCACGTCGAGCTGCCAGATCTCGGCCCGCTGAAACCGGGCGGGCAGGGCGCTCGAGAGCACCGCGACCGAGCAAAGCAGCAGGGCGGGCCGCCAGGAAATGAGCTTGTACAGCGCTAGCAACAGGGGAGCCAACCCCAGATAGTAAAGGGCAAATCCTGCCGGCGAGATCTCCCCCCAAAAAAGCTGGGGTCCCCCGGCCAGCCACCGGGTCAGCCAGATCGAGAGCTGGGAGAAAATCTCCACCGGGAAGGCCAAAATCCCGGCGAACCCGCCCAACAACCCCTTGATAAAGGTCAGCGGCACCAGCAGGTTCAGCAACGGCAAAACCACCAAGTTGGCGATAGGGGAGAGGAGGGGGAGCTGGTTGAAGTTGTGGAGGAGGAGCGGGATCAAAAAGATCTGGGCCGAGAGGGTAAGGGCGAAGACCTCGCCCAGATAACCCCACCACCCCTTGGGCCGGGGCAGTACCGGCAGCAATATCGCGATGCCCAGCACGGCCAAGTAGGAGAGCAGGAACGACAGGCTGAATACCCCGTAGGGCTCCCACACCAGGTGGACAGCCAGGGCCAGCATCAGCCCGGTCATCAGAGAACTGCGGCCTTTTCCCACGGCCAAGGCCACCAGCACCACCGTCGCCATCAGGCTGGCCCGGAACAGGCTGGGGCTCGAGCCCGCCAGCAGGACATAGGCCCAAGCCAGTGGGATCGCCACCCAGTAGCGGCGCGGGCCCAGCGGGTAAAGCAAGAGTAGTGCGGCCCCCACCAGGATGCCCACGTTGAGCCCGGAGAGGGCCAGGGCATGGGCCAGCCCAGCCTGCTGGAAAGCTCCGTACAACTCCCCCAATCCTTCGCGCTCGCCCAGCGTCAGCGCGGTGGCGAGCGCCGCCACCTCCGGCGAGAGCCCACTCTGTAGGGCCTGGCGGTAACGATCGCGGTAGGTGGGACTAGCGGGTCGCTGGCTCAAAACCTGCCGCACCTCGAGCACCGCCTTCACCCCGAGCCCCTTGAGCCACAGGCTCTGGTCGAAACCGCCGGGATTGCGCTTGGGTTGGGGGCGAACGAGGGTCCCCTGGAGCCCATATACCCCGTCCTCTAGACGGGGGAAATGCCGGACATACACCTTCCCCTGCGGGGTCCACAAAAACCCGTCGCGGAGTTGACCCTCGAGGGTCACTCCCCGTCCGATCTGATCGGCCCAGGGGTCTCCTAGGGTGGATAGCCGCAGCATCACCAGCAGAAAAGCCCCTAGCGCCGGCCAGCGCACCCGCTCGGGGAGCCAGAGTCCGGCCAGCAAACCCAGGAAAGCCCAGGGGCTTTCCTGGGTCAGGGCACCGAGCAAAGCCCCGGCACCTAGGGCGTAGGGGATCATGGGGTCACGAGCGGGCGCAGGCGCTCGAGGGTGCGCTCCCCGATCCCCCGCACCCGCAGAAGGTCGTCCACCGAGCTATAAGGCCGTCCCTCGATGATCCGGCGGGCGATGGCTGGACCCACGCCGGGGAGGGCGTCGAGTTCCTCGAGGGTGGCCTGGTTGAGGCTAACCGGTTGCTCGGAGGAAGGAAGGCTCGACGGGTTGGAAGGACGGGTAGTCTGAGGCAGCGGTGGAGGAAAGCTCGAGGGCGGCACCAGGGGGCTCGCCGTCAGGCCCTGCGCTTGAAAGGGGGTGAAGCGAGGAAAAAGCCGGGGCCACAGGCTGGAAAGCCCCAGGCCCAACACGCAGAGCAGATAAAGCCCGGTCAGCACCGCACGGAGCGGGATCCTGCGGAGCAGGCCGGACGGGACAGCCTTGATTGGGCCAGCGTCTACTCGGATAGACGCCACTCGATCAGCGCCAGCCCCGAGCCCACCACGGCCACGCCGACCAGCCCCCAGATGTCGCCGCTGGGGGTCAGGATCTGGTTGACCAGATAGGCCAGCGTCGCGCCGAGGGTGATCAGGCTCATCAGCTTGAGCAGCGTGGAGGTTCCCCCCCGCCGTGCCGGAGCCGAAGCCATCGGCGGGGCCAGCGTAGGGGAAACGGCCACCTCTTCCAGGGGGGCTGCCGCGGGGCTCTCGGCCCAGACCTGGGTGGAGGCCTCGGCGCGAGGGCTGGGGGCTTCTTCCCACACTGGGCTGCGGGCCGGGGCCTGCTCGACGGTGGGGGTCACCGGGACTTCCTCGGGCTCCTCGATGTACGAGCGAGGGATCACCGGTTCGGCGGGGGTGGGTTCCGGGGTATTCATCGGCTCAGGGCCAGCCTGGGATATGGCTACCGGCTCCGGCATGGGCTCGAGCGGGGCGGCTTCGGCGGGAGCGGGTTCGACCGGGGCTGCGGGCGGGTTCTCTACCGCGGTCGAAATGCCCTTACGGGCCCGGATCACGTGCTCCTTCAGGGATTCCAGGAACATCTTGAGTTCGTCGACCTGGAAAGAGCGGAGCGGGACGGTCATGAGGGTGTCGGTCTCGCCCAAAATCACCACCGTGCCGCCCTCGCCACGGGTAATACGGCGAATCCGGGTCAAGGGGGCGTGTTGCTGCCCCTGTTCGTCCAACAGCCACAGTTCGCGCCCGGTCAGGGCCAGCAGCCCTCCTTGACCCTCGAGTTGGGTCAGCACGGGCTCGTGGACCAGCTCGGCTAAGCGGGTTTCATAGCTCATATACCGTAAGTGTACACTGCTCTCATGTTTGCGAATGGCAAAATGACGCTCCACGCGAAAGGTCTGCTGTTGGGCCACCGTGGTTCCCCCCGAGCGGCAAGAGAAAATACCCTGGAGTCTTTCCGATTGGCTCTCCGGGCCGGGCTGGATGGGGTGGAACTGGATGTCCAGCGCACCCGAGACGGGGTGCTGGTGATCCACCACGACTTCGACCTGGAGGGGGTGGCGATCTCGAGCCTCCCCTGGGCCGAACTTGCGGCCCGGGCTCCCTGGATGCCCAGGCTCGAGCAGGTTTTCGAACTCTACGAGGAGTTCCCCCAGGCCAGCCTCAACCTCGAACTCAAGAGCCAGCCGCCCTCGAGCGATGGACGCGAGTCTGACCTGGCCCGGGCCTTGGCGGCCTGGCCGCAGCGGGAGCGGGTCTGGATCAGCTCCTTCGACCCGTTGGCGCTCATCCGGCTGGGGAAAGCCGGCATAGACGTGCCGATGGCCCTGCTCTACACCCAGCCGGAGGTGCTCGAGCTGCTCCCCTGCCTGCCGGTAGGGGGCGTGCATCCCCACTTCTCGCTGCTCGAGGCCGAACGGGTGGAGGAATTCAAGGCTAGAGGGTGGTTCGTGGTGACTTGGACGGTCAACGACCGGGAAACCGCGAAGAAGCTATTCGGGTGGGGGGTAGACGGGGTTATTGGGGATTTCCCCCAGGAGCTGCTGGCGAGCCGAGCTTAGAGCGGGGTCGGGCGGATTCTGTCGGGGTCGCCGTGGGCCCGGCCCGACCCCTAGGGCTGGGTAGCGTGGGGGTGGAACCGTTTAAACTTTGGAAGAGGCAGTAGGGAAAGCCAATAGGGGAGGAAGAAATGGAAGGCGTGCGTTTTCGTGTCATCACCGCCAACGACCCGGACATTTTTCAGGAGCGTCTGAACCGCTTCGTTGAGGAATTGGCCGAGGACACCGTGATCGTGGATATCAAGTTCACCACCAGCGCCCAGGTGGGCCAGTTGGTCTATACCGCGCTGGTGCAGTACAAGACCGTGGAAGCCTGGAAGGATTGAAGCGGGGCGCGAAACGCTAGACGCTAAACCCAGGGTGTCTAGCGGGTAAGGGGTCTAAGATATCCGGCAGGGCTTGGCTGTGGACACGAGGGGCCTCGAGTTGAACCTGTTAAGACCGGTGAAAGAGCTACCGGAGAGCCCGGGGCTCGAGCTGATCGTTTTATTGGCCCATGGAGAGCGCGACTTGCAGCAGATCCGGGCCTACGGCATCCCTTTGGCTCGAGCCTTGGAGGCTTTGCGGCAGACCCCCTACGACGCGTTCGTCGTAGCTCGAGGGAACCGATTAGTCTGGGTCGGGGAGAGTGATCTTCAGGAGTTCTGGCAGCGGGTCCGGGGGGAAGACTTCAGCGGGGCCTGGTCGTTGTATGGGAGCTTGCTGCCCGGTTTCTCGAGCCCCCTCCCGGCTTTTCGGGAATGGCTCGAGGCCGAGCGATTGAACCTGGCCTCGGCCCTGCACCAACTGGCTTTCGCCGTATCCCCGGAAGAAATCCGGGCCCGATCCGATGCCGAGCTAAGGGCGCCCAAAGACCGCGAGCGGGCGCTGATGGCGATGCTGCTTGAGGGGGACACGCTCCTCCGGCGGGGCCGAGCTAAAGAGGCCGTGCTCGCGCTGGGCCAGGCCCTGGGGCTCCAGGAGTTGGGCGGAGGGGGGTTCTCCGGGCTCTCGCTGGCGTTGCTGGGCCAGGCCCAGGCCGCCTGGGGAAAGCACTCCAAAGCCCGCCAGACCGCGGAAAAAGCCCTCGAGCGGGCCAAGGATGCCTATACCCGGAGCCGCGCCCTTTTCGCCCTTTACCAAGCCACCAAAGAGGCCCAGTACCTCGAGCAAAGCCGCGCCGAAGCGAACCGCGCAAATCTCCGGTTCTGGCTCGAGCACCTTTCAGGTGAGCCTGGCTGGGCGTCACTGTAGATAGCGCCCCCGTTTCCGACCAGCTCACCCGGGCGCAACTTAGACCACGTGCAGCGCGGATTCGATGCGCTCGAGCGCCACGGGAATATCCTCGTCGGTCAGGTCGCGGTGGGTGACGAAGCGCACCCGGCTTCCCATCGCGTTGGCCAGCACCCCGGCCTGGCGCAGCCGCTCCACGAAGTCGGCGGCGCGGGGAATATGGGCATAGACCATGTTGGTCTGGACCGACTCCAGGTCCACCTCGACGTGCATTCGCAGGAGTCCCTCGGCCAGCGCGCGGGCCATCTGGTGGTCGCGCTCAAGGCCCTTGGGCCCCTCGGTGATGGCGAGGATCCCCGCCGCCGCCAGCACCCCGGCCTGGCGCATCCCCCCGCCCAGCATCTTGCGGTAGCGCCAGGCCTCGGCCCGGTAGTCCTTGGGCAGCAACAGCACCGATCCCACCGGGGCGCCTAACCCTTTGGAAAGACAGATTGAAACCGTGCGGAATCCTTTGGCCAGCTCGGCGGGCGGGGTGTTGAGCGCGGTCGCTGCGTTGAACAGCCGGGCTCCGTCAAGGTGGGTGGGCAACCCGGCTTCTTCCGCGACCCGTTGGATGGCGCGTTGGGCCTCGATGGGAATCACCGTTCCGCCGGCGGAGTTGTGGGTGTTCTCGAGTTCGATCAGCCCGGTCGGGGCCTGGTGCGGCGAGGTGTGGATGGCCGAGCGCACCGCTTCGGGATCGGGGACGCCGTAGGGGGCCTCGACCAGCCGGATCACCCCGCCCGCGAGCACGCTCAAAGAACCCGGCTCGTACTCGTAGATGTGGGCTCCTTTGGGCGCGATCACCTCCTGGCCGCGTTTGAGGTGGAGCATCAGGGCCACCTGGTTGGTCATGGTGCCACTGGGCATGAAGAGCCCCGCTTCCATGCCCAGCATCTCGGCGGCTAGGGCCTCGAGCTTATTGACCGTGGGATCTTCGGAGTAAACGTCGTCGCCCACCTCGGCCTCGGCCATCGCACGCCGCATGGCCGGGGTGGGCTTGGTCACCGTGTCGGAGCGGAGATCAATGATACGCATGCCCCCTATGATGCCCCAAAGCGGGCGGGTTTGCTATCGCCGGGTCTTTAGCTCGAGTTTTCCCAAGGATTGATCCGGCGCAAGCTGGGGAAACGTGCAAAACCTGGATCGGTGCTGACCTGCGTAGCTCCGCGCTCGAGCGCCAGCGCCGCCAGGAAAGCATCACTGAGGTCATTCGCGCAGGTTTAGGCTTTGGCAAAGGTTCTCGAGGATGGGGAGATGGTTCGGGCCGGGTTCGACGAGCTGATACGAAGGATATGTCCTAAGCTCATGCAGAAACGCGAAAACATCTTCGGGTGACGCGGCTGGATCTTCGAGAGAAGGCAGGGGGTTGATTTGCAGCACCGCGAGTTCGACCCAGCTCGGGACCCCGATGCTTTCTCCTCTTATGATTGTATTGGCTCCCGCACCCTCGAGAGCAACCCCAGCCCCACCGCGTAGATCAGGGCCAGCACCAACCAACCCACGGTGTAGCTCGAGGTTTGCTCCACCACGAAGCCGAACACCGGCGGGGCCAGGGCGATCCCGATCGAGGTGAAGATCAGGCCGAAGCCCACCACCCGGCCCTCGAGGCCCCTCGGCGAAAGCTCGGTGAGGAGTGAGAAATGAAGGCCCTGCCAGCCCAGTGCGGTCGCGCCGAACAGGGTGACGATCACCGCCTTGAACCACAAGGGCGTACCCACCGGCAGCCAGGCCAGCGAGAGGGCACACCCAGCCGCCAAGGCTACGATGCTCACCAGCAAAGGCTTGCGCCGCCCGCCGAGCCGGTCCGACATCCACGACCAGAAGACGCGACTGAAGGCCCCAGCCAGGTTGGCTGCGGTGAGCAAGGCCGCGCCGGTCAACTCGGGGATGCCGAAGCGCTCTTTCAGGAAGAGGATCAAGTAGGTGATCATGATGAACTGCCCGGTGGGCAGGGTCACGCCGGCGATGGCTGCCAGCAAGATGTCGCGTTGGCTGAGGATTCGGCTCAGCGGCGGGCTCCGAGGGATGGATTGCGGCCCGCTCGAGCTCCGCTCCTGGTAGAGCTGGCTCGTCACCCAGGCGGCGAATAGCGCGATCAGCCCGATCCCCAACGAGGCCCAGCGCCAGCCGAAGTGCTGAGCGATGGGCGGGAGGAGGGCCGAAGCCACCGCCCCACCCAGGGGAACCGCCATCTGCCGCAGCCCGATCACCGTCCCGCGCCGTGCGGGGGGGAAGGCCTGAGCGACCGCTTGCGAGCCCGCCGGGGTGGAGGTAGCGACCACCAGGCCGACCCCCACCAACAAGACCAGGAAGAAGAACTCGGCTCGAGCCACCAGCGGGATCAGGCATGTCAGCCCAGCAGCGGTAAGCGCAGCCAAGATCAGCACCCGGCGGCTGCCAAAATGATCGGTCAGCCAGCCTGCCGGGAGGGCGCCCAGCATGGTGCCCAGGTAGATAAAGGTGTTGAGGAGCCCCACCGCGGTGAGCGAGAGCCCCAGGTCGGTGCGGAGATAGGGGGCCAGGGTGGGGTAGGCAAAACCGATGGCCGAGATGGCCGTCCCGGCGGTCATGGCGGCAGCGAGGACGGCCCAGGGCGAGTTCACGAGGCTTTAGTATACGGTTAAGTGTCCCGTGGGAAGATTCGCCGCGCCAGCACGTAAAGCAAAGCGAAGAAACGGCTTTCTACCCAGGCAACGATGCCTTAAGCTCCTACGCGCAAAATTCACTGATGAGCTGGATGGCTTCGCGCAATACTGGTTCGGGCTGGACCAGGGCGAAGCGCACGTAGCCGTATCCGCCGGGGCCAAACCCCCGCCCCGGTGCGAGCGCCACCCCGGTTTGGGCCACCAGGTTTTTGCAGAACTCGAGGTCATCCAGCCCCTCGGGCAGCCTAGTCCAGACATACATGCAGGCTTTGGGCTTTTGCACGTTCCAGCCAATCTCCCGTAAGACCTCGACCATCGTCTGTGAGCGGCGCTGCCAGATCAGGGCGTCTCGCCGTACGCCTTCTTGGGGCAGGTTTAAACAGGTGATCCCCATGCGCTGGATCCCGGCGTACTGGTTGAAGTCCACCGGCCCCTTGAGGGCCTCCACCGCACTCAAGGCCTCGGCGTTGCCCAGGGCGAAGCCCAACCGAAACCCGGCCAAATGATAGCTTTTGGAGAAACTGAAAAGCTCCACCACCCGCTCTTTGCCGCCCGGCAGCGCGAGGGGAGAGGGGGCTTGGCCCGCATACGGGGCTTGGCCCGCATACACCTGATCCACGTAGGGGTTGTCGTGGACCAGCAGCAGGTTGTATTTCTCGGCGAAGCTCAGGGCATCTCTCCACCAGCCTTCATCGGCTAAGGCAGAGGTTGGGTTGTTGGGGTAGTTGAGCAGGAGCGCCTTGGACTTACGGGCC
Organism: Meiothermus sp.; assembly: GCA_035760705.1. Taxonomy (GTDB): domain Bacteria; phylum Deinococcota; class Deinococci; order Deinococcales; family Thermaceae; genus Allomeiothermus. The sequence continues at coordinate 10,323 of DASTSL010000158.1, forward strand.
GCTTCCTCAGGGACAGCCTCGAGCACCGGCAGGAAGTCGGGTCCGAGGGGAATCAGGTGAGCCTCGAGC
>DASTSL010000159.1:0-13681 GCA_035760705.1 Meiothermus sp.
TCTACCGGCCACCGGTCACGTCCAAAAGCGCTCCGGTGACGTAGGAGGCCTCGTCGGAGAGGAGCCAGAGGATGGCCTGGGCGACCTCGAGCGCCTCTCCCCCGCGCTTCATCGGGATGGCCTCCCTGAGCCGCTCAATCCGGTCCGGCTCGCCGCCCGCGGCGTGGATCTCGGTGCGGATGAGCCCGGGGCGCACCGCGTTAACCCGGATGCCTTCATCGGCCACCTCCTTGGCGAGCCCCAGGGTGAAGGTGTCGATGGCCCCCTTGGAGGCCGCGTAGTCCAGGTACTCCCCCGGCGAGCCCAAGCGCGAAGCCGCCGAAGACACGTTGACGATGACTCCTCCGGCTCCCCCGTGCCGGGTGGACATGCGGCGCACCGCCTCGCGGGCGCAGAGCATCGCCCCCACCACGTTGGTGGCCAACACCCGCTGAAGGCGGGGGGCGTCCATGGCCTCGAGCCGCATCTGCCGCTCGAGGATGCCCGCGTTGTTGACCAGCGCTGCGAGCGGGCCGAGTTGGCGCTCTACCGTCTCGAAGAGCCGCACCACCTCGGCCTCTACCGACACGTCGGCCCTCACCGCGAAGGCCACGCCGCCTTTTTGCCGGATCGCCTCGACCACCCCCTCGGCGGCAGCCTGGTTGTGCAGGTAATTGACCCAGACCGCGTAGCCTCGCTCGGCGGCCAGGAGCGCGGTGGCGGCCCCGATCCCCCGGCCCGCCCCGGTCACCAGCAGCACCTTAGCCATCGGCTTTGCCCTCCCGGATCAGCTTGAACAAAGCCGAATGGTCGAGGTCGCCGTGCCCGGCTTCGACCAGCCGGGCATACCGCTTTAGGGCGCTTTGCAGGTGGGGCAGCTCGAGCCCCGATTCCTGGGCCAGCCGGTCGGCCAAGCGCAAGTCCTTGAGCTGGGTTCGGACTTTCGCCCCCGGCACGAACCGGCGCTCGATCATGCGGGTGCCGTGGATTTGCAGCACCTTGGAGTCGGCGAAACCGCCCCGTAGGGCCCCCTGAACCTTGCGGGGATCGATCCCCACCCCTTCGGCCAGGGCCAAGGCTTCGGCCACCGCCTCGATGTAGAGCCCCACCACGAGCTGATTGATGACCTTGAGGGTATGCCCGGAACCCGCCCCGCCGACGTGGGTAGGGCGGCCCAGGGCTTCCAGGAGGGGCCGGACCCGCTCGTAGTCTGGGGGCGAGCCCCCGGCCATGATCGCCAGCGTCCCGGCCTCAGCCCCCTCCGGCCCGCCCGAGACCGGAGCGTCCACCCAGCCGATGCCTTTGGCCCAGAGGCGCTCAGCGTGGACCTTGGAGCGGGCCGGGTCCGAGCTGCCCATGTCCAGGACGGTTTGACCCGGTCTCAGATGGGGCTCGAGCCCGGCGAGCACCGCCTCCACCGCGCTCGAGTCGGAGAGCATCAAGAGCAACACCTCCGAGCGGGCGGCTCCGTCGAAGGAGGCCAGGGGGATTCCTTGGGTGAGTTCGGGGGGCAACGCCGAGCGGTTCCAACCCCTCACCCTGAACCCTTTGGCCAGGAGCACCCGCGCCATCGGGCGGCCCATCAACCCCAGGCCCAGCACGCTGACCCTTAGCGACATGGGGACAGTCTACCGGCTGGCGCTAGCCTCTTCGCCATCTTCGGTTTTGGGCTTTGTCACACTTTGAAGCGAGAGGTAGCCCATGCAAGACGAGCACGCTGTGAACGGCGAGACCCCGGCGGAAGTCATCCCCTGTTTGCCCGACGAGACCGCCGAGGACGTGAGCGACCGGGAGCTGGACAAGATCGTGGAGGACACCTTCCCGGCCAGCGACCCGATCCCGGTGTTGGGGACCATCGCCCTGGCCACCGAGAACCACGAAAAGACCCCGCCCATCCCCGAACCCTCCACCAAAAACCGCTAGCAGCAAACTTCAGGTCCCGTTCACTCCACCCCGAAGACTGGGGGGGTGAACCTTAATGGGATACGGCGGGGCTTAAAGCGGTTTTCGGGGTCAACTGCTCGGCTACAATGGAAGCTGAGAGCCCCCATGCGCCTGACTTTAATCTCGCTCTGGTGTTCGCTGGCTTTTGCGTTCGCCGGCTCCCCGGCTCCCCTGCCCGACATCGTACCGGTGGTGCCCGGCGAGACCCAGCCCACTGCCCCCGGAACCCGGCCCGCCCAGGCGCTTCCTCAGCTCGAGCTAGTCCCCCCCATCCCCGAGGTGCAAAAGGTCGAGTACGCCTCCAACGGGTTCATCGAGGCGGCTCACGCCCTGGTGCTGCTGAACGACACCCAACCGGCCCTGATGCTGCGCAAAGCCCAGCAGGTGGTGGCCCAGGTGTTCCTGACCCGGCCCAGCCTGTCCGAGGTAGATGTTTCGCTGTACCGGCGGGACGAGTACGCCGGGTTTGGCGGGCCGCTGCCACACTTCACGGCCTCGGTGCCGCGGGCCTGGCTGGACGCTTTCGAGCGCCTCACCTCGGCCAACTTCCGGAGCTATGACCGGCTGTGGGTGAACCCCCGCGACCACCTGTACGGCCCCTTCCGCAGCCCCAGCGACGAGCTAGAGACCGCCCTGCAATTCCAGGGCTCGCCCGTCCAGCTCAAGGCCCAACAGCTCGAGCAGGCCGCCGCGGCCCTCCAGGGCGGGGTGGTGGGGAGCCGCTTCTACCACGGCAACCCCACCCTCCCGCTGGCCGCCCTATCCTTCGACGATGCCCCCCACCCGCTCTATGCCCCGCTGCTCCTGGACACCCTGCGCCGGGCCGGGGTCAAAGCCACCTTCTTTTGCATCGGGCGGAACGCGCTGGCCTACCCCTACTTCGTGCGGGACATGGCCCACGACGGTCACGAGATCGGCAACCACACCTTTCACCACGTCCGCCTTAACAACCTCGACAAAGCCGCGGTGCTGACGGAGCTTCAAGCGGCCAACCGGGTGCTGGAGGGCATCACCGGGCGCCCGGTGCGCTACTTCCGCCCCCCTGGCGGGCGGTTCTCGCCCACGGTGCTCGAGGTGGTGCGCGAGCTGAACATGACCCTGGCCTTCTGGACCGATGACCCCGGCGACTTCCAGAACCTGCCCGACACCATGCTCGAGAGCCGTCTCGACCGCAAATTGCGGCGGGGAGGAATCGTTCTGCTGCACGACAACGTACTCTCGACCATCGAGATTCTGCCGAACTTCCTGCGCCTCGCCGAGCGGCGCGGGATCCGGCTCGGCACGGTGGACGAGTTGGCCCGGAGCCGTCCAAGCAAGGCCTCTGCCGAGACCTTAGCCACCCGCAAATAGTGTGATCAGGCCCACCCCGGCCCTTCCCCGCCGGGTTCACACTCCATTCATCAGCCGGGTTTTAGCTACGGGGGGTCGTGGTATGGCAGTTGTTCAGGACAACCCACCAACCGCAGGCCAGCAAACCGAAACCCCGCTTCCCTCGCGCAAGACCGCCGTACGCCTGGGATCTTTGGACGTGTTCCGCGGGCTCACCATCCTGCTGATGCTGCTGGTGAACAACGTCGCGCTCGACGCCAACACCCCCTATCTGCTGACTCACGCCCCCTGGAACGGTGGGGTCTATTTGGCCGACTTGGTGTTCCCCTGGTTCTTGCTGGCGGTAGGGGTGGCCATCCCCTTCGCGGCGGCGAGCTTCCGCAAAAAGAATCTTCCCAGTTGGCGCTACGACCTCAAGGTCATCCAGCGAAGCATCCTGCTCTTCGGGTTGGGCCTATTGATCGTGAGCAGCATCGCCCGCCGCCCGGTGTTCGCGCTGGACGTGCTCCAGCTCATCGCCATGGCCTATTTGGTGGCGGCTTTGCTGTATGACCTCCCCACCCACCGCCGGGCGATGATCGCGGGTTTTTTCCTGGTGGCTTACTGGGCGGCGATCCGCTATCTGCCGGTGCCGGGGGTGGGGCGAGCCATCTTCGAGGAGGACCAAAACCTCATCCTGCACTTCAACAACACCTTTTTGGAGGCGGTCAACCTGCGCGGGCTGCTCTCGGTGATCCCCACCTCGGCGTTGGTGATGCTAGGCAGCCTGATCGGGGACTTGTTCCGCCTCGAGCTTCCCTCTTTGCGCCGCTCGGCCTGGCTCCTGGTGATCGGCCTTGGGCTCGCCGTCTTGGGGGTGTTGTGGAACCTCAGCCTGCCGTACAACAAAACCTTCTGGACCCCTTCCTACATTCTGCTCACGGCGGGTTTGGGCACGATCGTGTTGGGAATCTTCCACTACCTAGTAGATGCCCGAGGCTGGCGCGGCTGGGCCTTCCCGCTCATGGTGTTCGGTTCGAACGCCCTCTTCGCCTACGTGGTGCCGATTCTGATCAAGGTCTGGCTGCTGCAGGGGATCGAGGTAGGCGGGGCCTCGATCCAGCAAAACATCCTCAATTTCTGGCAGAGCTTGGCCGGGGGGTACGGCGGGGGCTGGCTCTACACGCTCAGCTACATCGTTTTCTGGTGGCTGGTGCTGTGGGTGCTGTACCGGCGGAGGATTTTCCTGCGGGCCTGAGCCGCAGTAGAGCAGCTTCTCTCACCCTGGTCTCGCACTCGAGAGCAGGGGCAGGCACGGAGGGGGTGAGAGCAGTCACCAAAGGCGAACTTTGTCCTACGTTTAGCGGTGTCGGTGCGGCGGAATCCCCCCACCCACCGACCTGAGGGCAAGCCACGGTTTACTCGCTTGATTCCGGATATGGTCTACGTGCTACGAACCCGCTTCGAGCCCAGTGCCCCGGCAATCACCAGCACCCCACCCCTGAGCAGCAAAGCCCAGCCGTACTCGAGCCGCATCACCTCCTCGAGCCCCTGCAAACCGCTCAGAAGGCGCTCGGTGAGCGGCTGGGGGAGGTTGGCGAGAAAGGACTCGAGCTGGGCTCGGGTCTGGTTCTCGTCGGCTCAGAGCTGGTAGAAGCTGGTAGATGCGCTAACCGACCAGGGCCAAGGCCAGCCCGCCCAAGACCCCGGCTCAACGGGTGAGGTCGGGCAAGAACGCCAGGACCATCGCGCAAACCCCTAAACCCAGCACCACCCACCCCAACGGGGTATCGGCCAGGGTTAGGGGGAGGGTTCTTTAGGCGTACGGCCAGCCAGGCCAGCCCCGGCACGTCCCGCACCCGCTCGAGCAGATCGAAGCGAACCAACGAGAATGCTCCCGCCCTTAGGAGGATTCCGCCCAGAAAAACCAGCGCTCGGGGAAACAGGCTCATCGCAACAGGCTCAGGTACAAGAGTACCGCGACGGCCTCGAGCGGCAAGTCTGGGCGGGTGGCCAGGGCCACGTGCTGCGCCAGCCCGCTCAGGCGGCGGTACTGGGCCACCACCTCCTCCCCCTGCCATATTGTGGCCTCCGCGCTCGCGGACCAGGCACTGGCCTCCACCCGCAGTTCCAGACCCGCCACCCGGACCCGGTAATGCTGGCCGGGGTAACGCTGGGTGGGCTCGAGTTCGGCCAGGATTCCTGTATCGTCACGGACCACGATGGAGCGGGGGTTTTCCGCCCCCAGCTTCCCCTCATGGCTCGAGCCCTGCTGGATATAGGTGTCGAAGGAGCGCTCCCCCAGCAGCAGCCTTCCCCGGTACCGCGTAGCCCCCTCCCACCGCCCAATCTCCCGACGGTGGCTGTCCTCGAAGACGAACACCGGCCCCTGCAAAGTCTTTTTAGCCCTGGCCCGGTACTGCACCACCTCGGCGGGCGCGAGCCGGGAGAAGCTGGCCTTGCGCCACTCCTGGGCCGAGCTCAGCTCGGCCATCCGCCGCTCAGCGCGCCAGAGCAGCAGCAAAAGACCGATGGGCAAGGCGAGCAGCAAGATAATCAACGCCAGCAGCCAGGCTTCGGGGTTCACGGTCATATTCTATGCTCGAGCCCAGCAGCCCACGGATCGCGCTTCATGTCGGGTTCACCGCCTTCTTCTACCTTTACCCTCGGAGGTAGTAGATGAAAAGAGCACTCTGGCTCGTCCTGGCAGCCCTCCCCCTGGCCTTCGCCGCCCCCGCCCCCAGCAAGACCCCCATGCAGAGCAAACCCGCCGTGACCCAGGTGAAGAGCCTCAAGAAAACCACCGGGAAGGTGCAACACCGCACGGTCAAGCGAAAGGTTGTGCGCCATGTCAAGCACGTGGCCAAGAAAGCCAGCACCCACAAGGCGGCCAAGCCGGTGAAGAAGCCCTGATCTTTACCCTCTCCACCCCATTGCGCGGCGAAAGAAGCGCCACCCCTCTTGCAGACCCCGGCTCCCCCAGGCCGGGGTCAAATTACCCTCAAAAAAGCGCTGTAGGTTAGCTGTAGGTTAAAGGAGGAATGCGCGTGTTGCTGGTAGAAGACGATCCGAGTCTGGGCCAGACCCTGCTGGAAAGCCTGGCCGCCCAGGGGTTCGAGCCGCGCTTGGCGACTTCGGCGGAGGCCGCCTGGGAAGCCTTGTGGCAGGACCCGGTGGACCTCATCGTGTTGGACGTGATGCTCCCGGAGGGCGAGGAGGCCGGGTTCGAGCTGGCGAGGGGGCTGCGCGAGGCGGGGTTTCGCCAGCCGATCTTGTTCCTCACCGCCCGCGAATCCCTGCCGGACCGGGTGCGGGGCCTCGAGGTGGGCGACGATTACCTGGCCAAGCCCTTCGCTCTGGCCGAACTGGTGGCCCGCCTACGGGCCCTGGCCCGGCGCGGCGAGGTGCGGCCCAGGGTGGTGCAGGCCGGGCCGCTCGAGGTCGCCCTGGAGAAGCGCGAGGTGCGCTATCAGGAGCAGATGGTCCGGCTCACCGCCAAGGAGTACCAGGTGCTCGAGCTGTTCGTGATCAACCCAGGGCGTATATTCACCCGCGAGGAGGTACTCGAGCGGGTCTGGGGTCCGGGCTTCGAGTCGGATTCCAACCTCATCGACGTGTACGTCAAAAACCTGCGTAAAAAGCTTTACGACAACGTCATCGAGACCGTGCGCGGGCTGGGATATCGGTTCGCGGTGGCGTAGTTTCGCGGCGCTAGCCGGGTGGCATGATGGTCGTATGTCGAACGCGGTACGTCTTACCCTGGGAAAGGCTCGTGGCTAGTGGACAAAAGCTTTTTCCGCGAGCTACAGGCCTCTTTTGACATTCGACCTATGACGTGCCGCTATCCCCTATGACCCTCCGTGTCCGATTGGCCCTCATCGCCTTCGGGCTGACCCTGTTGGGGCTAGGGCTGGGGCTTTCGATCACCTACGGGGTGCTCGAGCGCAGCCGACTGGCCGACCTCGACCAAGAACTCAAGCTGCAAGCCGAGTTGATCCTGGAGAAGGGGCTCGCCGACCCGCAAAACCACATCCCCTCGGAGATCGAGGACGAACTCCTCCAGGAGAGTGGACTGAGTTCGGCCCAACTGTACCGAGGCCAGCAGAAGATTTGGGAGGGGGGCGCGGTGCAGTTCGACCAGCCCCTCGACGCTTCCCAACTGGGCCGAAGCGGGCGATCGGAAGCTCAGGGCTGGCGGGTCTATACCCTCAGCCAGCAAAACCTCACCGTGCAGGTGGGCCAGCCCCTGCGGCCCCTACGCGAAACCCTGACCCGCTACGTGGAGGTGGCGGTTCCGCTGGCCGTGCTGCTGGCCCTGTTTTCGGGCGGGCTGGCCTTCGCGGTGGTGGGACTGGCGGTGCGTCCGCTCGAGCGCCTCACCCAAGCCGCCAAGGGCTTCGAAACCGGCGGCAAGGTCCCGGCCATCCAGGGCAAGGATGAGGCCGCCACACTGGCTCAGGCCTTTGCCGGGCTGCTGGGTGACCTGAAGGCGCAACGCGAGCGGGAACAGCGCTTTCTGGCCTACGCCGCGCATGAGTTGCGCACCCCGCTCTCGGCCTTTAGGGCCAGCCTGGAAGCAGCCCGCATCAAAGGGCGGCTCGAGCCCGAGCAGCTTTCCCGGCTGCACCGCGAGGCCCTGCGGCTCGAGGCCCTGGCCCAGAACCTGCTGGCCCTCTCCCGCGCCGAGGCGGGCGAGGTGCGCGGACAACCCCTGGACCTGGCCGACCTGGTCTCGGAGGCCTTCGACCGTTTCCAGCCCCTCGCGCTCGAGCGCAAGCTCGAACTGGACCTCGAGGCCAACCCGGCCCCCACCCACGCCGACCCCCGGCTCTTGGAGCAAGCCCTCAACAACCTGGTCGCCAACGCCCTGCGCTACACCGCATCGGGCAAGGTCACGTTGCGCAGCGGCCAGGAGGAGGACCAGGCTTATCTCGAGGTGGCCGACACCGGCCCCGGCTTCCACGAGAACGCCCCGGAGGGCCTGGGCCTGCGGGTGGTGCGGGCGGTGGTGGCGGCCCATCACGGGCGGGCCGATTTCAGCAGCGGGCAGGGCTCGAGGGTGCGGCTATGGTTGCGCGCTTTCCGGCTTTAGCCTCGAGTCGAATAGTCTTAGACTCAGCCCACAACGAATCCGCCGCCTGGGCCAAGCGCGGGAAACAGGGCTTCGTACGCCCCTCCCAGGGTTCGCGAATCGGCTCTGAGGCATGGAGAATATAACCTCCCCCTCCTTCGGTTCGGCTTTACTGGGTAGGCGCTCGAGGGGAGGGTTTTTTCGTGACTTGTCCCCGAAATCGGGGCTCATCCCTTGCAGTAAGGTAATGTTGTGATCGAGCCCTCCCGCCCCCCGGCGCAGACCCCCGCCCGCGACGCCGCCATCCGGCTCGAGGGGGTCAGCGTGCGCTTCGAGGGGCAGGAGGTGCTCAAGGGGGTAGACCTCGAGGTCAAAAAGGGCGAGTTCATCGCCATCATCGGGCCCTCAGGCGGGGGTAAGAGCACCCTTTTGCGAGTCATCGCCGGGCTCTTGCAGGCCGAGGGAACAGTCGAGGTGGAAGGTCAAGCGGCGATGGTCTTCCAGGACTACCGGCTCCTGCCCTGGCGCACCGTCGAGGAAAATGTTCGGCTCCCCATCGAACTCACCGGGCGGGGCAAGGTCGAGACCTACCTGGGGATGCGCAAGGTCAAGCACCTCTACCCCCACCAGCTCTCGGGCGGGATGAAAGCCCGGGTAGCCATCGCCCGTGCCCTGGCCCAAGACGCCGAGGTGCTGCTGATGGACGAGCCCTTCGCGGCCCTAGACGCCTTGGTGCGCGAGCGCTTCAACCTCGAGCTGAAAAGCCTGCACGCTCGCACCGGCAAGACCATCATCTTCGTGACGCATTCGATCCGTGAGGCGGTTTACCTGGCCGACCGGGTGGTGGTGCTCAAGGACGGGCGGATCGACACCGTGCTGGATACCTCCGGCGAGGGGCGGCTCACCGCCTTCACCGACGGGCTCGAGGCCGAGCTACGCGAGCGCTTGGGCATCGCCGACTCGACCCTGGTAGAACCCCCACCCCGGCCCCTGCGCCCACCCTGGGAAGTCTTCGGGGTCTTGGGCCTCACCGCGCTTTTCTTCCTGGCCTGGGGCATCCTGGCCGCGCGGGTTCCGGTCTTCGTGCCCTCCCCCAGCGAGGTGTGGGGTGCGGTCACGCAAAACCCCGGGCTGCTGGCGCGAAACGCCCTCTCCACTTTGGAAGTCACGGCTTTGGGCATCCTGTCGGCCCTGGCGGTGGGCCTCCCGATCGGCTACCTGATGGGCCGCAGCCGAGCCCTGGAGCGTCTGTTGTCGCCTTTCATCGTGGCCTTGCAGGCCATCCCCACCATCATCATCGCCCCGCTGCTGGTGATCTGGTTCGGCTACGGGACCCCCTCCAAGGTCATCACCGCCGCGCTGATCTCGATCTTCCCGGTGATGGTGAGCGCCATGGTGGGGGTGCGCGAGGTAGACCGAGTGTACCGCGAGGTGTTCCGCACCATCGGGGCCAGCCCTTGGGGGGTGTTCGCCAAGCTCGAGTTCCCCGGTGCCCTCCCGGTGGTGCTGGGGGGCTTGCGCCTCACGGTCTCGCTGGCTTTGATCGGGGCGGTGGTGGCGGAGTTCGTCTTTGGCGGTTCGGGGCTCGGTTACCTGGCGAACAGTGAACGGCTCAATTTCCGCTACGCCAACGCCTTCGCAGCGGTGGCGGTGACGGTGTTGTTGGGAATCGCCCTCTACGGGCTGGTGGCCTGGCTCGAGGGGTACGTGCTGCGGTATCGGCGGCGTTAGGAGACCCACCGCTCTCCCGGCCAGGCACACTACTCCTCGATCCGCTGGATCAGGTTGAAGGCGAACTCCTCCAGGAGTTCCGGGCGCAGGGCCTCGAGCTGCCACAATAGTTCGATCAGGTCATCCTCGGGAAGCTCGAGCAAGGCTTCGAGCAAGGGCGCGGCCTTTTTCCGCCGGGATTTGGCCTTGGCGAAGATCTCGGGGGCCTCGAGGGCGGCATAGGCCAGGGCGACCACGTGCTTGCACACCGGCCCCCAGCGGTAGGGGCAAGTACAGCCCCAACTCCCCGCGTCCAGGTCGAGGAACACCCGGTACGGGTAGGGGGCACTCCCCCGCATCCGGGCCTGGAAGCGGTTTTTGTGGCGGGTGGCCTGCAGGAAGCTGGCCTCGCGAAAGAGCTGGTATCCCCGCTCGAGCACCCTGGGGTCGGCCTGCTCCAACAGGCTCTCGATTTCCCGCTGCACTTCCCCATCAAAATCCAACGCACCGCACTTTGCAAGGGATGGGGGGCTATATACACTAACCTTTGGGCCGCAAGGCCCATCCTTCGGGGCGGGGTGCGATTCCCCACCGGCAGTAATTGGCGGTCTCGTCCTAACGGACTCGAACCGCATAAGCCTGCGAAGCTCGAGAATCTGCTGCACACTCGAGCCCGATCCGGTGAGATTCCGGAGCCGACCGTATGGCCCGCCGAGGCGTCTTTTCGCGGCGCTAGCCGGGTGGCGTTTTTTCGCGGCGCTAGCCGGGTGGCGGGTTTAAGTCGGGATGGGAGAAGGAGAGAAGCACAGACCCCGGTCTGTGCGAATAAAGGTGTCGGATAGCTCCTAAAACCTCCTTACAACGGTTTTTCGGTCGAGATGACGGCTGGTTCGTGCCCAGCGTCATCGCTCATGGAGCACGGGTGTAAGGAGAGATGCAAATATGCGCTTCATCAAGTTGCTCATCGTCTTGCTGATCGGTTCGCTGGCCTTCGCGCAGAACCCCAAGGTGCGGGTGGGGCTCGGCTACCTGCCCGACGTACAGTTCGCTCCCTTTTATCTGGCCGTGACCGAAGGGCTCTACGCCAAGCGCGGCCTGGATGTCGAGTTCCAGCACGGGTTCTCCTCGGAACTCTACCCGCTGTTGGCCCAGGGCCGCCTGGACTTTGTGGTGGCCGATGCCGAGGACGTGATCGCCCTGCGCTCGCAAAACCCCCAGGTCACCCCCTTCAAGTACGTGATGGCCCTCTACCAGTCGGTGCCCAACGCGATGTTCTCCCGGGCCGAGAAGAACATCAAATCGGTGCGCGACCTCAAGGGCAAGACCATCGGGATCCCCGGGCTTTTCGGCACTTCCTATACCTCGCTCCAGGCCATGTTGCGGGCGGCGGGGCTCAAGGAGTCCGAGGTGAGGATCGAGCAGATCGGCTTCACCCAGGCCGAAGCGGTGGTGACGGGCCGGGTGGACGTGGCGATGGGCTTCATCAACAACGAGCCGATCCTGCTGCAAGCCCAGGGGATCAAGCTCAACGTGATCCCGGCGGGGCCCTATAACCGCTCGCCCGGCGTGGGGGTCATCACCACCGACAAGATGCTGGAGAACGCCGAGCTGGTGCGCCGCTTCCTGGCCGCTTCGCAGGAGGCGGTGGCCCTCACCATCCGCGAGCCCCGCAAGGCCTTCGAGGCGGCCAAAAAGTACGTGCAGAACCTGGGCGAAGACCGCTTCAAGGTGCTGGAAGGCTCGATCCGGCTCTACGAGTCACCCTATACCCGGCAGAACGGACTGGGCTTCTCCAACCCCCAGGGCTGGACGAGCGGCTTTACCCTGCTGAAGCAGACCGGGCGGGTCAAGACCGAGCTGCCGGTGACGGCCTTCTACACCAACGAGTTCCTCACGCCCCGGCTACAGGCCCGCTGAGCCCGGGCCCCCGCTTCAGGGCAGCGGGGTGGCGGAGTACAGCTCGTTCTGCCGCACGAAGGCCAGCATGAAACGCGAGAGCAGTTCCATCTGGCTGAGGTGGGCACGGATGGCCTCGAGCTTGCTCTTCTGTTCCTCCGGGCTCAGGTCCAGCCGCTCCCACTCGAGCCCCCGGCCCCGCGGAGGGGGCTCGAGCGGCAAGGTGGTATGCAGCCCCTTGGGCAAGGGCCACTCCAGCCCCCCGTGGACGATCCAGTAGCGCAGGCGGTCCAACTCGCCGTGCTGCCCCAGCACCCGGATCGCCAGCTCGCCGACCGCCCGGTGGTCGGGGTGGCCGTCCCGGGGGCTAGGGGCCAGGATCAGGGTCGGCTTTACCGCGCTCAGTACCTGCTCGAGGTCGCGCTCGAGGTTCTGTCCGGTATAGGCCGCGCCGGGGGATAGGGTCTGGCCATAGGGCACCGCGTCCACCCCGGTGAGCGGCGAGCGGTAGCGCTGGAAGGGGTCGCTGATCATCCGCAGGAGCCCCCGGTCGGGGTAGCCCAGAAAGTACAGATTGGCCTCGGGGATTCCCAAGATCCCGGCGGCCTTGCGGGCCTCCAGTATGCGCCGGTTCCCCAGCTCGAGCGAGGCTCGCCCCCGAGGCCGCAGGGTGCGCTCGGTGAGGGTCGCGGCCCACTCGAAGCCGTCCCCACTGGTGAACCAGACCACATAGGCCTGGCCGCCCGCCTGGAGCACCTGCTGAATGGCTCCCGCGCAGCACAGCGTCTCGTCGTCGGGGTGGGGCGAGAGCACCAACAAACGCTCCGGGCCAAGGGCGAGCGAGGGGAACCCCGCCACTCGGGGCACGTACCATAGCCGGTAGCCCACCGCGAACAGGCCCGGCGCGTTGATCACGAGAAACAAGATCACCACCACGATCAGGGCCAGATAGCGTTTTTTGAACCGGCGACGCGGCATCCGCTCCATAATGCCCTAAAAATTCCTTTCCACCATGAACCCTATCTGGAGGGTGAGCCGACGCCGCCCCGGTATCATGGGGAAGCTTTGGCTTCGCTTCAGACTTTGTCAACAATCCGCCCGGCACGACCCAGCGACCTCGAGGCCCTGGGCCAAATTGCTTATGCGACCGGGTTTTTCGGCGATTCGGCAGCGGTCTATTTCCCCAGCCCGCCCCTCTTTCGCGACCTGTGGATCAAGCCCTATCTGAACGGGATCGGGGTCTGCAACTTCGTGGCCGAACTCGAGGGGAAAATCGTCGGCTACATCATCGGCACGCCCGATGTGCGGGCTTACCGGCGGTACTTTCTGCGATCGGCTTTAGAAATCCTGGGTAAAGTCCTCACCGGAGGGTACCCTGGCCTTCTCAAAAGCGCCCTCTACCTGCTCCGAGCCGCCCGCTACGGTAGCCGCCAAGCCCCTATCGAGCGCTACCCGGCCCATCTGCACATCAACCTGCTCCCTCAGGCGCGGGGGTTGGGAGTGGGGCAAAAGTTGTTGCAGGCTCACCTGGACTGCCTAAGGGCTCGGGGCATACCCGGTGTCCAGCTTTCCACCACCCAGGAGAACACAGCGGCTTTGAGGCTTTACCAAAAGCTCGGCTTCGAGGTCTATGCCGAGTGGAAAAGCCCGCTGTGGAAACCCTGGCTGGGCCGGGAAGCCACCCACGTGGTCATGGTCAAAGACCTACGGGCTTAAGCTTGAGGGCATGGAAGCTCATCTGCAAGCCGCGCTGGGCGACGGGCTCACGATTTT
>DASTSL010000160.1:0-11858 GCA_035760705.1 Meiothermus sp.
TCCTCGAAATGCCCCTAACCCGAGCGATCGTCGTGGGAACCGGTGGGTTTGCCCGCCACCATATCCGCGCCATGCTGGGGATGCCGCGTAGCACCAAGCTGGTGGGTTTCGTGGAGCCCAGCGCGGACTCGCGCGAGCAGACTCGAGCCCTCTTCGCCGAGCGCACTCGGGAGTGCCCGCCCTTCTACGACACCATCCTCGAGCTGGTCGCGGCGCAGGGGGGTGCGGATGTTGCCTTGATCGTTAGCCCGCACAAGTACCACCTCGAGCATGCCCGCGACTGCCTGCTCGCGGGCATGGACGTGTGTGTCGAGAAGCCGATGGTGATGAACGTGGCGGAGGCCCACGAACTCATCCGCCTGCGCGACCAGACCGGTCGTTTGCTGATGGTGGCCTTCCCCGGCAGCCTTTCCTCGGCCATCTGGGAGGCCAAGCGGCTCATCGCGGCAGGAGCCCTCGGCAAAGTCAGTGCGATCTCGGCCTTCGCCTACCAGAACTGGAAGCAGCTCACGCTGGGCACCTGGCGGCAAGACCCAGAAATCTCCGGGGGTGGGTTTTTGTTCGACACCGGCTCACACATGGTCAACACCGTGGTGGACCTGCTGGGCGAGGACGTGGAGCGGGTCATGGCGCTGTTCGACAACCGGGGTACCCCGGTCGAGATCGCGTCCTCGGTGAGCGGGGTTTCCCAGAGCGGGGTCTTTTTCGCACTGGTGGGGGCCGGGGATTCGATCCAGTGCTGCTCGGAGGTCACCGTGTTAGGGGACCGGGCCGTGCTCAAAACCGGTATCTGGGGAGAGTCCCTCTCGCTCAAAATGGCCGACCAGAAAGAGTTCAAGCCGGTTCCCTATCCCTCGTCCAAAGGCCCCTGGGAGCAGTTTTTGAAGGTGCGGGCGGGCCGGATGGAAAACCCCTGTCCGCCCGAGGTCGGTCTGCGCTTCGCCCGGTTGATGGACATGATCCGCGAGAGCGCCCGCTCCGGGCACACCGTCGAGTCGGGCTCCCGACTCATAGGGTGAGGTTCGCCGCGCGGTAACGACAAAATAACGCCCCCTCGGTTAGGCTTGAGGCCATGAAACTCGACGAGGCCCTAGCCGAGCGGTTCGTCTGCCCCAAGTGCGCGTCCAAAGGCGCCGAGGTCAAGCGCTTCGCCGCCACCGGCACCGGTTTGTCGCGCCTGTTTGACATCGAGCACAACGTCTTTATCGCCGCGAGTTGCCAGAACTGCGGCTACACCGAGATCTATAACCCCGAAATCCTCGAGGGCAAGGACAACCTGGGAACCGTGCTGGACCTGCTCTTTGGCTGAGCCCGAGCGATAGACTAGCATATAAGTTGCGCCAGGGTCAGTTTGGTAGAAGGCAGGGCTCGAGTCGGCGCAATCCCCGCATCCGCCACCCCCTCGGACCTATTCACCTTGAAGAAGCTTAGAGCAAACCCTCGGCGATGCGTCCCTCCAGGCAGATATTTTCCGGGGTGACTATGGCGACGAAATCGAACAAGCGTTTTGCCAAGCTCCGCCGCTACGGAATCGCCATCGTGGCGGCGATCGCTGGGGTCGGCGGGGTAGCCGGAAATTTGGGTTCCATCGTGGACTTGTGGGATAAGGTCACGGGTAGCTCTGCCAGCGTGATCGGGGAAGCTCTGCCCAGCGTGGATATCGGCGGGATCTGGCAGGGGGAGGTCACGTACGATTGGGGAGACAAGCACACCGAGACCTTTGTGTTCCGGCTCGAGGCGGGCGAGGTGATCGGTACCGCTTCCTTTTTGCAGGCCAAGCGGGGCATCCTGGACGGCAAGATGAGCGGCGACAAGCTCACCTTCGTGACCCGCACCCAAGAACGCCTGGGGGACGAACCCTGGAAAGAGGTCGAGCACCGCTACCGGGGCACCGTTTCCCAGGACGAGATCAGGTTTATCTTGCAGACGGTAGGGGGATACTCGAGCCACGTCCCGGTGGAGTTCGTCGCCAAACGGGTCTCCAAGTAGGGTTGGCCAGGAACCTCAGAGCGGGCCTCGAGCGCTGAGTTCGGGCTCGGCCCCGGGGAGCAGGGCCGCTTTGTCGGGGTCGCTAAAGACCACCTGGTACAAGAGCCCCTTGAAGAAGGCGTGGAAGGCGTAGGGCCAGGTGGCCTCGTCGGCGCCGGGGGGCCAGTTGTGCCAGGCCGGGCCCAGGTAATAAAGCCAGGCTCCCCACAAGGGCCGGGTGTCGCGGGGGGAGAGGTAGAGCTTGTCGTTCAGGTAGCCCCGCAACCGGCTGGCGGTAAACAGGAGGTTCAAGTAGGGGTTTTCCAGAGCGGCCCTAGCCTCGGCCTCGGTCTTGGGGAAAGGCCGCTGCGGGTTCCAGGCCCGGAAGTGGCGCAGGCGCTTTTCCTGTTTGAGGGCGTCCTCCCAGGACATCTGGGCCAGACCCAAGGTGCGCGAGAGCAGCCCGGCGGAACCGGCGCTGCCGGTGGTCTCGGCCAGGCCTTGGGCCAGCCCGTCGGCCACTTCGCGCAGACCCCGCGCGAGCCCCAGCGCTTTGTTTCCCCCGTATTGCTCGTTGTCCACGATGGCCGCCAGCACCCCTACTGGCAGCCCCAGAGTGTTCGCCGCCGCTTGTAGGTCGGTCCAATGCGGGATCACAGCGGACGAGTCGAGCGGAAGGCCAGCGAGCCCCGGTTTGTGCCCCCGCTCCAAGGCGCCGATGGCCGCCAGCCAGCGCTCGGAAACCTCGAGCGCCGCTTCCGGGGTGGAGAAGGCCGAGCGCTGCTGGAGAGCCTGGTTATAGAACTCCAGCCGCAGGAGCCGGGCTACCGCGCGGGCAGCCTCCTGCCCCAAGAGCATCTCCGTCGAAGCCTTGACCGATAGGTAACGGGCCACCACCGCCTCGCGGCGGGCGGCCCCGAGTCCGGGTTTCTCCAAGCGAAAGGCCGGGTGGTCATCCAGGATTTGCCGCAGGCTGTAGGCCGAAACTACCGGCTGCGGCGCGGGGCGCGGCCAACCGGCGAATAGCGTGCAGCCCAGGAAAAGCAGGAGAATGAGGCCGCGCGGGGGAATACCCTTGAAGATCGAGGCGGTGCGCCGAATGCTCGCCATGCCAGGCTCGAGCCTACGCCAAACGTAGAACCATAAATGTTACCGTTCTATCAAGAAGGCCAGCGGGAAGCTTATTGCATACGGCTGAATTTTTTTGCGATACCCGGCCTGCTCCCGCAACCCGCTTTTAGAGTTCGTCCTCGAGGCTTTCGAAAAGCCCCCGCCCCGGCGGGCTGGTCTCGTTCTCGCGGGAGGGGTTTTGCTGGACGTCGGGCTCGCCCCGCGCGGCTTCATCCCCGTAGCCGGGGTATACCCGCCGCCCGCCCCCCTGACGCTCGAGGCCCTCGCGCATGTCGCGCAGATCCAAGAAGCGGTCGGCCTGGTTCCTCAGCCAGAGGTCGGTGAGTTCGGGCACCCCCACCAGGTGCAGCTCCTTGCCCTGAGCCCGCAGCGCCCCCATGGCGTGGGCCAGCTCACCCGCGCCGCTGGCGATCACCGCCCGGTCCCAGCGGGGGGCGGTGATAAGCATGTCGGTGGCGATCAGGGCTTCGAAACGGGGCTCGCCCCGCACCTCGCGGCTACGCACCGTGTACCCCATAAAGACCAGCGCGTCGAGGAATTTCTGCTGCCGCTCGTCCTCGCTGTCGGTGATGGGGGCATAGTAAAAGGCGTTGTACAGCTCTTCCGGTGTGGCGAATTGGCCGATCACGCGGCGGTGATCCACGTTCCAGCCAAGCCGCTTGGCCGCGTTATACATATACGAGCCGTCAATGAACAAAGCGATTCTCACGCCCCCCATCATAGCAGCGCGAAGGGCGGGTATCCTGTAATAAATGGAACATCTGGATACTCCTTTGTACTATCTGGGGCGCTACGAGGAGCCGATTTTGCTCAAGAACCTCGAGGGCTCCCCGGCACTTATTTATACCGACCCTCAGCGGGCCCAACACCTGAAACGGCAGACCCCCGAACTGACTGATTTGGAGGTTTTTCAGGCTTCGGCGTAGCGGGAGAAGGAGGAACTTTTCAAGGCGCTCCTGCTGCGGGGCATTGAGGTCTATGCGCTCGACTTTGGCCCCGGCCAGGCGCCCCAGATTCACGCGGTGCGGGCAGCCCTGGCCTACGTGCAGAGCCACAAAACGCAAAACGCTTGCCTCTGAACGCCGCGCCAGATCGCCTATACCCTCAGCACTACCTTCCCGAATACCTGGCGGTCCTCGAGCAGGCGGTGCCCATCGGCAGCGGCCTCGAGTGGGAGCACCGCTCCCATCACCGGCTTGAGCTTGCCCTCGGCCACCATCTTCAGGATGGGGAAGAGGCGGCTCTTGGAGGCCATGGTCGAGCCGAAGATCGAGAGCTGCCGGTAGAAGACGTGCGAGAGGGGCGTGGTTGCCTGGTGCCCCGAGGAAGCCCCCGACAGGCTGATCCGCCCGCCCCAGGCTGTGGCCTTGATGACCTCTGGCCAGAACTCGGCCCCGGTGTGGTCCACCACCGCGTCGGCCCCCTTGCCCTGGGTGAGTTCCTTGACCCGCTTGCTCCAGCCGGGTTCGGTATAGTCCACGGTTTCATCGGCCCCGAGTTGCCGCGCCGCTCTGAGCTTCTGCGGGCTGCTCGAGGTAGCGATCACCCGGGCCCCGTAGAGCTTGGCGATCTGAATCGCCGCCACCGAGACGCCCGAGCCCGCCGCCATCACCAGCACGTCCTCGCCGGGCTGGACCCGCAGCTTGTCCACCACCATCTGCCAGGCGGTGAGGAAGGTCAGCGGGACGCTGGCGGCCTCCTCCCAGGAGAGGTGGGTGGGTTTGCGGGCCAGGTTCACCTGGGGCACCACGATGTACTCGGCGTACCCGCCCCAGCGGTGCTCCCCGATGATCTGGTACCGGGGGCAGAGGTTATCGGCTCCCGCCAGGCACTTCTCGCAGCGCCCGCAGGAGACACCGGGGTTCAGCACCACTGCGTCGCCGGGCTCGAAGTCGCTCACCCCCAGCCCTACTGATTCCACGATCCCGGCCACGTCGCAGCCCAGGATGTGGGGAAGGGGAAGCTTGGGGCTCGCGGTGCCTTTGCGTACCCACACGTCGAGGTGGTTGAGGGCCACCGCTTTCACCTGCACCCGCACCTCGAGTGGCCCCGGCTGGGGGGCCTCGATCTCGCCCAGGCGCAGCACTTCGGGGCCGCCTCGAGCTTCCATCAGCACGGCTTTCATATGTTACGAATTCTATGGCCTGAACCACGGGTTTAGCCAGCTGCGCGCTGGATATGTCTGGGAAAAGCGATCGGGAGAAAAAGCGGGCGCAGGTGAAGTGGGCGTTAAGGTCAGGTTAACGCTAAGACCCTTGTTCCAGCCGAGGTTTTGCCGTTTACTTCGGGGCGGTCTTTACATTCCCCTCCCAGCCCCTCGAGACCGGTAAGGAGAAACGATGAACAGAAGCTTTCGCTGGATGTGGCTGGTAGGGGGGCTCACGTTGCTCGTGGCGTGCCAGAGCCCCAAGGCCGTCACGGAAGAACCCTCGGGGCTGCACACCCTGGGGATGCAGGGGGTGGAGCGGACCCTCAAGGTCACTTTGCACAATGATCACGACAAGTCCTCCACCGAGGTAACGGCGGGGGTGCTGGACGGCAAGTTGGTCTATCAGGGCGAGGTGTTGCGCGACCTGCATGCCGAGGAGGCCGGGGCTCAGTCGGCCATCGTGACCACCCGCAGGTGGACAGGAAACACCGTCCCCTACACCATCGCGGCGGGAACCCCCACGACCACCGTCAACGATATCCAAAACGCGGTCAACTACTACAACACCAACACCAACGTGCGCTGGGTGGTGCGCACCACCCAGCGCGACTACGTGGAGTTCTTCGTGGGGAGCGGCTGCTGGTCCTACGTGGGCCACGTGGGCGGGCGGCAGCAGATCAGCCTGGGCAGCGGCTGCGGCTACAGCGCGGCCCTCCACGAGATGAGCCACGCCCTGGGCATCCACCACGAGCAGTCTCGCCCCGACCGCGACTCTTACGTGCGCATCCGCTACGACCTGATCCCCGACAACATCGAGTACAACTGGGATAAGGCCGCCGAAGCCCAGCCCTATGGGGCCTACGACTATTACTCGATCATGCACTATAGCCTCTACTATGGCGGCCAGAAGGTCATCGAGGTGCTCCAGTCGGGCATTGACGAGAGCCGCATCGGTCGGGGCAACAGCCTCACCGCCACCGACTTGAGCGCGGTCAACTACCTCTACCCCAGCACCACCCCGCCGCCCCCACCCTCCTCGGGCACCACCTACACCGGCAGCTTCAGCGGCAGCGGCCAGTCCGCCTACCACCCCGGCAGCGGCGGCTTCAGCTACACCGGGGGCGCGCTCAAGGCCACCCTCTCTGGCCCCACCGGACCCGACTTCGACCTCTACCTGCAAAAGCTGGGCAGCACCGGGTATTGGAGTACGGTGGCCCGCTCGGAGAGCTACACCTCGAGCGAGAGCATCACCTACGCGGCTACTTCCGGCACCTACCGCTGGCGGGTCTACTCCTATAACGGCTCGGGTTCCTACACCCTGACCACCCAGCAATAAGGCTCGGCTGCAGCGATCCCGCTCGAGACGTCTCGAGCGGGATTCGGCTTTGGTCGGGGTTTTTGGGCGCGGCTGCGGGATCTATGTGGGTTTGGTGGGGGAGTTTGTCGCTTGTCTCAAACCGTCTCAAAACCCAAAAACATCAGGGCCATTTAGGTTTTGCACTCCGGCTCTCGCGCTAAAGAACCCGGGTTCCGGCCTCGCCGGAGAGCACCGCCTCCAGGATGCCCCTGGACCCCCGAGCGATGGCCGCCCACGGAGCCCCCTTATCGAGGGCACCCAAAGCCGCTTCGACCTTGGGGATCATCCCGCCGGAGATCACGCCCTGGGCAATCAGGGTTTGCACTTCGGCCCTGGATAGCTCGCCGAAACGGCTCGAGGGGTCTTTGGGGTCGCGCAGCACGCCCACCACATCGGTCAGGAACACCGCGGGCAGGCCCATCGCTCCGGCCACGGCCCCGGCAACGGTGTCGGCGTTGATGTTGAGCGGGCCCTGGCCGTCGAGCCCGACGGGCGCGATGAGCGGGGTGAGCCCGATGCTTAGCAATTGCTCGAGCACCTTGGTGTTGACCCGGCTGACCTCGCCGACCCGGCCCAGTTCGGGCTCGAGCAGATTCGCCCGGAGCAGACCCGCGTCGCGCCCGCTGAGGGCCACGGCAGGTCGCCCCCGCTGGGTGAGCCCGTGCGCGAGGCCCTTGCCCAGGGTGGTCAGCACCATCTCCACCACCTCCATCTGATCGGGTGGGGTCACCCGTAAGCCTTTGTGGAAATGGGTCTCGAAGCCCATCCGGTTGAGCCATTCCCCGATATTCGGCCCGCCCCCGTGGACCAGGACGAGCGGGCCGGCGTAAGCGGCGATTTCGTCGAGGAGTTCGGAAGCGCCCTTGAGGCTTCCGCCGATTTTGACCAGAAGGCTTGGGCTCATGCCGAAATCATAACGGGGAGCACCCGCGGGTGAAGTGTGCGGTCATAGCGGGGAGTTGCCGCACGTTGGCTGAGGTCACCTCAGAGGGCGGGTCTTCTTGACACCCCGAAAGCAGGGTGCTACCCTTTTGAATGCGTTCGCCGGGGCGAACCCAAAAATCGGGCGATTAGCTCAGCGGGAGAGCACACGCTTCACACGCGTGGGGTCGTAGGTTCAAATCCTACATCGCCCACCAGCAAGACGGGAAAACCGGGGTAACTGATATCCCGGTTTTCGCTTTTTTAGCCCCAATCAGGTGGGGCTTGCTCAATTGGGCGAGCTGCGAGTCGTTGTGTGGCTCGAGATAAGCCGCTAGCAACCGGACGGGCAAAGCGGTACGGCGGCTCTACGACCTGTGCCCGCCCCTCGAGCCCGGATGGGGATGTCACAGGTGTGTCACAGCCCCCGGTCTACATTGCTCCACGCAAGAGGGTGAATGCCCCGCCTCTTCGAAGGAGAAAGAAATGTTTGCTGAACTTTACCCTTGGATCAAACTCGTCCACGTTGTTTCTGCGCTGGTCTTCTTCGGGCTGGGTGGGGCTTATACGCTCCACAAGGCTGCCGTGGACCGCGCCGCCGACTTCGACACCCTGAGGATCGCCCTGGCCCGTTTCCAGGAACTGCTTGTCAGCTACCGCCTCGCGGGCCTGACCATCTTTCTCTCGGGGATGACGCTGGTCTTGACCGCTTGGGGGTGGAGGACTGCCTGGGTCGATTTGGCGCTGGGCCTGTTCTTGTTCAACCTCGTCATCGGCAGCTTTATTGACGAGCCCTGGGGCAAGGCCATGAAGAAGCTGGTCGGTGAGGGCGATGGACCGCTTACCCCGCGGGCTCGGGCACTGGTTGCCGACCAGCGGATGAATTTTTCCCATACGATCAAAACCGGCGTGGATTTCGCCCTGGTGTTCCTGATGACCGTCAAACCCGGCCTTGGGCTGGCGGTGGGCGGAGCCGCCCTGATCATCACCACCTACACCCTTTGGGCCACGCGCCGGAAAGCCGCCCGGCCCGCGCCGCGCTCGAGCCTCGCCTGAGGTCTAACCCGCCCTGCCGGCGGTGACAAACGCTGCCCTCACCGCCCTGGGCCCCCGAGACATCCGCAGCAACGGTCAGACCCTCACCCGCAAGCACACTGGGAGGACTTTTTGTGGCAGGATATCCCGGTTGGGGCCTACCGGGTCTCGGCGCTGCGGATCGAGGCCGACGGCAGCTGCACCCCACTCAAGATCAGCGCCAGAGGGAGCGGGGTAGAGATGGCTGACACCGCCCTGCTCGAGTTCAAATCCCCCGATGGCTCCTGCGGTGGGCTCGGCGGCGAAGGCCTCGAGCGGGCCTTTCTCTGGCTCGAGGCTCGAGGCTCCGAGTAAGCTTCAGGATTCGACCCGCCCGACTCCACGTACTTAGCGGCAGGGGGTCGGGCTTCGGATTACGATAGTGAATGACATCCCCCGGTCGCGCTGAAAGTCCCGGCGCGACCGGGGGGGTCTCAAGACAAACTCAGCCCGGCGTGGGATTATTCGGAAGGACTGTATCTGGGGAAAGGAAGGTCCACGGTGCCGGAAGCAAGCTTAGAAGCTCTCTTGGAAGCCAGCGTTCAACCTCACCGGGAGTATCTGCAAGCCAACCAGCCCGGCCAGAAGCTGTTTTTGGCCCTCAAGGTTCGCCCCTCCGCCGGGGCCACCGGCTCCAGGCCCCAACTCGCGGTGGCCTTCGTGGTGGACACCTCGGGCTCGATGCGCGAGGTGGTGACCGAGCCCACCGAGCGCACCGGGCAGAGCGTACGGGTGGACGGCAAGGACTACGAGGTGGTGCGGGGGGCCAAAAGCAAGATGGACCTGGTGGTCGAGGCCCTGCAAAATCTGTTGGGCAGCCCGCAGTTGCAGCCCTCGGACCGGCTGGCCCTGGTCAAGTTCGACGACTTTGCCGAAGTGGTCCAGCCCTTCACCGCCGCCAGCGAAAAGGCCCGCCTGGTGGCTGCTGCCGAGCGGCTTACCCAGTATTCGGGAGGAACCCAGATGGGGGCCGGGATGCGCGAGGGGATGCGGCTCCTCGAGCGCGAAGCGGGGAGCCGCCGCCTGATCCTGCTCACCGACGGGCAGACCTTCGACGAGCCCCTGGTGGAAACAGTCACCGCCCAACTGGCCCATTCGCGTATCCCGGTGACGGCCATCGGGGTGGGGGATGAGTGGAACGACGACCTCCTGGCCGAGATCACCGACCGCACCCAGGGCAAGCCCTTCCACGTGATCCCGGATAACCAGAACCCCCAGCCGCCCAGCCTGCGGGCTAGCGAACTGCCGCGGGCCATCCTGGGCGAACTCGAGCACGCTGCTTTGGAGGTCGTGACCAACGTCGGGCTCAGCGTCAAGACGGTCAAGGATGTGACCCTCGACCGCATCACCCGCGTCTACCCCACCCAGACCGAGGTGGACCGCTCGGTACAGCCGTACCCCTTGGGCAACGCCGAGGCCGGGGACTGGACTGTCTACATCCTCGAGTTCACCCTGCCCACCCGCGGGCCCTCGCGCATCCGGCTCGCCCAGCTCGGACTCACCTACGAGGTTCCGGGGCAGGGCTACCGCGGCGAGCTGCCGCCCATCGACGTGGTGGCCGAGTTCACCACCAACGACAGCCTCTCCTCGCGGATTGACCCGCAGGTGATGCAGTGGGTGCAGCAGCGCAACATCGAGATGCTGGTCAAGCAGGCCGCCCAGGAGGCCAAGAGCGACCCGGCCAAGGCCGCCAAGACCCTCGAGTTGGCCCGCAACATGACCGTCAAGCTGGGCAACTCGGCCATGACTCAGGCCCTCGACCGGGCGGTGGGCGAGCTACGGAGCAGCAAGACCCTCAGCCTGGGCACCCAGAAGACCCTCAAGATCGGGGCCAAGACCCAGACCCTGCGCACCGAAGAAAAGGGCGGGCTCCCCAGCGACGAAGAGATCCGCAAGATCACCGGAGCCTAGTGAAGGGCTCCTCAGCCCCCGGCGCTGCCGGTACTCCTATGCAGCATTGCCCCACCTGTGGCAGCCCGCTCAGCGGCCAAGAGACCACCTGCCCCGTCTGCGGTTCGCCCCTGGCCTTCCCCGACCTGCCACCCGGCACGTCTTTGGCCGGCGGGCGCTACGTGGTGGGCCGGGTGTTGGGACACGGCGGCTTCGGCATCACCTACGAGGCCACCGACACCGCCCTGGGCCGCCGGGTGGCCCTCAAGGAGCTGTTCCCTGACGGGGCGGTGCGGCACACCACCCAGCTCATCCCCCCGACCCGGCTGGGGCCGACCGGCTTCTTTGAGGCGAGGCAGCGCTTTATCGAGGAAGCCCGCACCCTGGCCCAGTTCAACCACCCCGGCATCGTGCGGGTCTTCGATGTGTTCGAGGAGAACGGCACCGCCTACTTGGCGATGGAGTTCCTGGAGGGCGAGACCCTGGGCCGTCGTATCGAGCGGTGGGGGCCGAGGCCGCAGGAAGAGGTGGAGGAGATCGCCCGCAAGGTGGCGGAGGCCCTCGAGGTGGTGCACCAGGCCGGGTTGCTCCACCGCGACATCAAACCGGATAACCTCTTCCTGACCCCGGACGGGCGGGTGGTCCTGATCGACTTCGGCGCGGCCCGCGATTACGCCCAGGGCCGGACCGTAGCGCACACCCGGATGGTCACGCCGGGGTACGCACCCCTCGAGCAGTACGCCAGCAGCGCCCGGCTCGGTCCCTACACCGATATCTACGCGCTGGGCGCGACCCTCTACCACGCCCTGAGCGGTTCGCCCCCGCCCGCCGCCACCGACCGGGCCACCGGAACCCCCCTCCCGCCGCTCCCACCCGGGACCGCTACGGGGCTGGCCCGGCTCATCACCCGGTCGCTGGGGATGAAAATCACTGACCGGCCCGCCAGCGTGGATCGCCTGCTGGCCGAGCTGGACCAGCCCTCTCCGATCCGGGAGCCAATCCTGCAAGACCCCCCCGAGACCTTCCCGCCCCGGCGACGCGGAAGAGCCCGCCGCCGGGGTTCGGCGGTGCAGGGCTGCGGCTGCGGCTGTCTGACGTTCTTGGGGGTGTTTCTCTTGGTCGCGGGGACCGGGGTTTTCCCCGATCAGGCCATCTGGATCGCCCTCATCGCGGCGGTGATCGTGATGTTCAACTTCTCCAGGGCAAGGTAAAACTTTGGTTATGGAGCGCTGCCCCTACTGTGCCAGCCCGGTTCCCCCCGGGGCTACCCAGTGCCCGGCCTGTGGCTCGAGCCTGGTCGCCCCGGCCCACAACCTGGCCCAGGGCACCCGGCTCAAAGGTGGGCAGTACACGCTGGGGAAGGTGCTG
>DASTSL010000161.1:0-6790 GCA_035760705.1 Meiothermus sp.
AACCAGGGTCTTTTTGCCGATGCCGACGGTGGTGCTGGGGGTGGGGAGGTTGTTTTCCACGCCCGATAGCTTGAGACCCGACCGCGACAGAACTTGTCGCGCTTCGTGACGTGCTGGGCGTGTTAGGATTAACCCAGCAACGGGTATGACCGGGGCTGCAGGGATTCTTGAAAGAGTAGAGCCCTCGAGACACTTCGAGGGGGGCAAAGCGTAGTTTTTACCGTGTGGATCAAGGGGTGTTCCCCACGCGTGTGGGGATGAACCGTCAGACGAGATGGAGCCATGACCCCCGCCCCCGTGTTCCCCACGCGTGTGGGGATGAACCGCTCTACGGGGTGGCGAATCAGGTGGTAAAACATGCCCCGGTTCATCCCCACACGCGTGGGGAACACACTTGATCCACACGGTAAAAACTACGCTTTGCCCCCCTCGAAGTGTCTCGAGGGCTCTACTCTTTCAAGAATCCCCGCAGCCCCGGTCATACCCGTTGCTGGGTTAATCCTAACACGCCCAGCACGTCACGAAGCGCGACAAGTTCTGTCGCGGTAGGGTCTCAAGCTATCGGGCGTGGAAAACAACCTCCCCACCCCCAGCACCACCGTCGGCATCGGCAAAAAGACCCTGGTTTTCTGGAAGGGAGGTGTATGGCTGGCGTTAGCCCTCTTGCTGGTCATCTCGGCAGCGCCAACCCCTACCGCCCAGGCTTCGCATCCGGCCCCGCTAATCGCGGGGGACGAACCGAAAATCGGCACCGGCGGTTAGGGTTACTGCCTTCATGTTCGGGGGAGGCTGACGACTTCCCCCCGGAAGTGTAGCATCTTCTCAGGGCATGAAAGTACCGCTAGCCGAAACCCTCACGAGTATCCTCGCACTTATCGAAACAGACCGGATCGGGCTCGCGCTTCAGACCTTGCGTAAGCTCGTGGACGAAGCCCGTACCTACCATGCTTGTCAGATTCTGCTCGAGGAGGTTTTCTCTCAACTCAGCGAGGATTTCTTGGCGATCCCCGAGGCTGCTCACTTATATGCAAGGGTGTTGTGCAGCGCACGAAAGCCCCACAAATTGCTCGAGTTTGCTCAGGGCTATTCCGTCGAAGCGAGCTCGCCGGTGAATCTGTACCGGGCTTGGGCCATGATTCACACCCGGCAGCCTGAGCGGGCCCTCGAGCTATTGGCCGGGCTCGAGCAGACCCTCCTTCCTTCCGATCAGGGGTTATGGCTGCGTTTCAAGGCGGAGGCCCTGGCCTTTTTAGGTGCGGAGGGCTGGAAAGAGGCGTTCGCCGAAGCCCGCCAACACCTCGCGGGCGGAGCGTTGGGGCGCTGCCTCACCGAAGAGGGCAACCACCGCTTCCGCTTTGGCGAGCTGGCTTCGGCGCGGGGGCTGTGGTCAGAGGCGCTCTCGTACCTCAACCACGACCCCTACTACTCGGCCTGGCTGCGGCATAGCCTGGGAATCACCGCCCTGGCGCAAGACCCGGTAGAGGCCGAGTATCACCTGCTCATCGCCGAGGAACTGAGCCGCAAGCAAGCCGCCCGAGAGTTCCGGGCCAGGGCCTTGTGCGGTCTAGGCGCGGTGCGGCGGGTGCTGCGGGAGTGGGATCGGGCCATCTCGAGTTACCAGGCGGCCTATAAGGCGGCCCAAGAACCCGACGACATGCAAGAAGCCTTGTGGGGACTGGGCAACACCTACCGGTTGAGCGGAAGGCCCGCCGAAGCCGTCCACTACTTTTTCCAGGCCCACGCGGTGGTGCCCTCGAGCGCCCTCTTCGTAGACATCGCGGCGGCCAAGCTCATGCTGGGGGATCTCCAAGGGGCCGAGGTGGCGCTCACCCAAGTGAGCCATCTGAACCCGCGGGAAGAGGCCAAAGCCACCCTCCTGAGGGCGGAAATCGCTCGGCGCAAGGGCCATAGGGATGGGCTGGGGCAAGCCCTCTCCCGGCTCGAGCCCAGCAGCGCTTGGGTGGCCGAGGAGCACTCGTGCTTCCCGGACCTATTTGAATCTTGGCGGCAGCTCGGGCGGCTCGGCGTTTTTGACCCTCCGCGCCCTCAAGTTACCCGGGTCGAGGTCAAAGCTGCGGGCATTTTGCAGGTCAAGGTCAATGGCCGGGAAGTTCCCCTCAAACCCACCAGCAAGGCCGCCGAGGTGCTGGTGTTGCTGCTCGAGGGAGGAGGCCAAGAGACCGTCGAGCGCCTGGTCGTGGCTCTCAACCCCGATACGACCCCCGAGCACAAGGAAAAGGACCGGCAAAAGGTGTGGGCGCACGTCAAGAAGCTGCGGCAGGTCTTGGGCTGGGAGGGCAGCGTCGAAGCGATGGGCGGAGCTTACCGCCTCGATCCTTCGGCCAAATGGGATTACGACATGCGCCACCCCCAGGTGAGGGCTCGAGGGCAATTCCTGGAAGGCATCTACTCAGGTTGGGTGCTGGACAAACGCGAGCAGCTAGGGCTAGAAGAGATTGCATGATAAGAAACGAGCCGCCCGAACAGGGGTGCGGTTTCTCGGCGGCCGCCGGGTGAGGGAATCTTGAAAACATGGCCCTTTGAACCTGGGAGACACTTCCGGGGGGTCGAGGGGCGGTTTTTGCCGTGAGGATCAAGAAATACTCCCCACACATGCGGGGATGAACCGGAGACCGTCACCGTTGGTGCAGGTTAAGCGGCCCACGGGGGGCGGTGAGGAGCCGAGAGCCGTCCAGCCCCACCCACCACACCGCCGGGAGCTTTTCCGGGGGGATGTAGGGGGTGTGCCAGGTCCACTGGAAGAAGAGCGAGGCGTACTCCATCCCCACCCCCGCAGCATCTGCGGGAGCTGGGGGAAGAAGTCGAACTCCTCCCAGAAGGTGCGGGGCCGCACCCCAAGCGTGCGGAGCACGCCGCGCACCCCATAAACCCGCTGCCGCACGTTGGATTCGCCCCCCTGAAAGAGCCCGTAAGGCTGGCCGTAGGAGGCCCCGGAGACCTCGATGGTTCCCCGCCGGATGGCCTCGCGCAGCTCGGCCAGAGCGTCGGGAGCCTCGGCGGCCATCTTCTCGTAGCCGATAGCGTCGAAGTTGACCTGACCCCTGGCCCCGCTCTCGCGGCAGAAGCGCAGCATGTCCCGCGCCGAACCGGGGAGCACGTGGTAGCCCCGCAGCCACTCCATGTCGGCCCAGTGCATGTGGTTGCCGAAGGTGTAATAGAGCGGGGTCTTCATGCGGTGCCTCCCAGGTAGCGGCAGAACTCGGCCAGCAGTTGCTGGCCGCTCAGGTGGCGGGCGATCCCCAGCGGCTGGTCGCCCAGCCCGCCCGAGAAGCGAAGGGTGGTGACGATGAGCCTCCCCCGTCCCAGGCGGGTTTCGACGGCGTAGTCGTGGAGGACAAAAGTGCGGGCATCGAGACGGCGCAGGATCGGTTTGACCTCCTGACCGGCGGTGCAGAGGGCCAAATCGGTGCAGAGGCCATAGAACTGGAGGTCGGCGAAACCGCTGTGGGGGAAACGGCCCCAGGCCGCGCTTGCCTCGAGCACCTTCACCGCCTCGCGCCAGAAGGGCCTCTCCTCTACCGGGAAAAGCTGCGAATCCCGGTCGCGGGTGCTGTAGAGCACGGCCCGCCCGCCCGCCTCGAGCCAACCCCGCAACTCCGGGGTGAGCCGGGTCGCCACCGCGACGGGGGCGCTTTCGAGCGGCACGAGCATGGCTGACGCCGAAACCAACGTCTCGAGGCCGCTCAGCAACCCTCCGGGGTCCACCAAGGCGATCCGTAGGCCCACCCCGCTAGGCAGCGAAAGAATCGCCCCGAAGGGGTTCTCCGGGTAGACCCACAGCGGCCAGGCGTTCTGCGAGAGCGGGGTGCGGAAGCTCAAGGTGAGTTGCTGGGGGACGGTCACGGCGGGCGCGGTGAACTCGACCACCCCTACCTCACCTAATTCGCCGGGGTGGAAGGGATCGGGGCGCTCGAGCCGACCCGAGGCCCAAAGCGCCCCATCCGCCGTGCGCACCTCCCATTCCACCGGGAGCCGGGCCGCTTCGCCGTAGTGGGAGACGATGGCGTGCGCCCGCACCGGCGCTCCGCTGCGGCAAGCATGGGGTTCCCAGTACGCCGCCCGGTCGCCCCCCGCCTCCCAGACCCGCCGCCTATCCCAACCCACCAGCACCACCGAGTCGGCGTTGAAGGCCCGGAACTGTTCGGGGTCGAACTTCATCCGCCCGGTGTCGTCCCACATCCCGGCGGTGGAGATGGGGGTGTCGGCCATTCCCGTGACCACGTAGCCGGAGACCTCGCGGTAGAGCCGCACCGTCTCGAGGGTGTGTTTGCGGTGCAGCAGGCTCTGGCGGTAAGAGATCTGCTCGAGTTCTTCCCCGCGGTCTTCAAAACCAGAGCCCCTCAGCCGGGCCTGCTGATGCACGTCGTACTGCCAGCGGGCTCCCTGGGGGTTCGCGGCGGGGTCGTCGGCGGCCCACCAGGGCAGCCCGCCCCAGGCTTTCTTCAGGCGTTTCAGGTCGCGGAAGCTATCCGAGTCGCAGAACTCCCCGAACAGCCAGGGCTGGGTCTTGCGCCAACGGGGGCTGAAGTAGTCGAGTAGGGGGCGAAAAAAGGGTAACTCGGCGTAGAAGTGGTAGTCGTAATACTCGGCGTGCTCGTCGAGGAGGCCGCCATAGGCCTCGCCCGAGCCGCTGTTATCGCGCAAGAGGGCCTCGCCCACCAGCGGTTTGGCGAGGCGGTACAGCCCAAAGAGGAAGTCGGCATCGGCTTCTTTATCAAGCTCGCAGCCCAGCGAGTAGAGGATCAGCGAGGGGTGGTGGCGCACCTGCCCCAAGAGACGCTCGTACTCGAGGGGGATCTGCCGCCGGGCGAACGGGGTGAGCTTGGGCATCCACAGGGGCAGCTCGAGCCACAAGAGCATCCCCAGCTCGTCGGCCAGGTCGAAGTAGTAATCGGGCGGGTGCCACAAGCATAGCTTGACCCCGTTGTAGCCGAGCGAGCGCAGCCGAGCGAACTCCTCGCGCACCGCTTCGGGGCCGGGGTCGGGGCGCAACCTCTGCGGATACCAGCCCCAGGAGAGGGCCATGCGGGGATAGATCGGACGACTGTTGAGGGTGAGCGTGTCGCCCTCGGCCCCCACGCTGCGAAAACCAAAGCGGCGGGTGAGGGGGGTTCCGCCGAGTTCAAGCTCGAGCGTGTAGAGGTTCGGATGCTCTGGGCTCCAGGTCAGCGGGTTTTCGACCTTACCGCGTTGGCTGATTTTCTGAGCGCTGAAGGAAGCGGTCTCGAGCACCTCCCCCGCTGGCGAGCGTAACCGGAACGTTCCCGCTACGGTCTCAGAGAATTTAGCCTCGAGCACGTACCCCCCCGAAGCATCCCCCTGAACCGAGAAGTGCTCCGGCAGGGCCGAATCCCAGCGGCGCAGGCTAACCCCCTGCCAGATTCCCCCGTGCAGATGGCCCCAGACGTAGGGGAGGAAACCCGCCAGGGTCTCGCGCAACGGGTAGCGGCCCGCCCCGTACTCCGACTCTGGCCCGGCGGTGGGGCTGGCGGGTTTTTCCACCGTCACCTCGAGTTGGTTCAACCCCACCCGGCACACCCCGCTGACCTCGAACATGAACCGGTCCCAGGCCCCGATGTGACCGCCTACCTCCTGCCCATTTACCCGGACTTCACAGGCGTAGCTCACCGCGTCGAACTCGAGAAAGATCCTCGAGCCCGTCCAGCTTGCGGGCAGCTCGAAATCGGTCCGGTAAACCCCCGGCCCGGCAAAGTCCTTGGGCAGCCCGGCCTCTTCCCAGCAGCCGGGAACCTGCACCGGCCTCGTCCCGTGCGACCGGCTGCTAAGCTGCCAGGTCCCGTCGAGGGAAAGGCGGTTGGGATTCAAGTAAGCTCCTTCACGCTTCAGCTTTCAGACTTCGCCTCACCCCGGCTCAGATCTTCCTTGAGGATCTTCATGATCATCCGCACCGCCGCTCGCGCGGCCTCGGGGTCGCGGCCCGCGATGCTCTCGACCAATGCCCGGTGGTAGGGCAGGCCCCGTTTGGCGAACTCGGGCTGGTGCAGGGGGTTCTCCCAAAAACGGTGGAAGAGGCTACGGAAAGCCTCGATAAAGCGCTCGAACATGGGGTTGCCGGTGGCCTGATAGACCTTGAGGTGAAACGCCCAATCCTCCTCGGGGGCATCGTTGCGCACGGCATAGGCCTGCTCCACTGCCTCCAAAGCCTCCCACAGCCCCTTCACCTGCTCGGGGGTGGCCCGCATCGCGGCCAGGGCGGCGGCCTCGGTCTCGAGCGCGGTGCGCACCTCGACCAGTTCCAAAAGCCGCTCGCGCTCGGTGCCCAAGGCCAGTACCACGTGCTGGGTGCCCTCCTCGACCGGGCGGCGCAGAAAGGTTCCCCGCCCGTTGATGGTCTCGACCACGCCCAACGCCGCCCAGCGGGAGAGGGCTTCGCGCACGATGGGGCGCGACACCCCCAGATGCTCACCGATGACCCGCTCGGCGGGCAGGCGGTCACCCACCTTGAGACCGCTCTCGCGCACGAACTCGGCCAGGGCCTCGAGGGTGTTCGAGGAGAGCGTCACCGGTTTGATCCGGCGGATCTTGGGCGCGGGGCGTTCAGGCTGCTTTGTCGTCATAGCTGACCTCATCATAGGAAGCGATGTCTGAGCTCGCGGGCTCGAGCCGCAAGCCAGTAGGGGGCATGGCGCAAAGCGCTAGCTGCGCACCGCTTAGCCCTTTTCCCTGACGTTCGCGGGGTCTGCCCAGGGGTGTAGGGTGGGCTGTGACTACAAGTTCATCAGGCCGCAAGCCCCACCTCCTCTAAGAG
>DASTSL010000162.1:0-20966 GCA_035760705.1 Meiothermus sp.
CTCGTAGCCGATGCCCCGCAGGGGGTACTCGAGCCCCGCCCGGTCCGGCACGAAGAGGCGCCGCACGGGGTCCCAGCGCTTCTCGAGGTAGGGGTTGGTGCCCCGGTACTGGGTGAGCTCGGTGCCCGCCGAGATGCCCGAATAAAGGGTGCGCACCCGGACCTCGCCGGGTTGCAGCGGAGGGTCGGGGTACTCTTCGAGCCCGACTCTGCGGGGAGCGGTAAAACTGAGTTGGGTTCCCATTTTTCTCCGAATGGTCGAAGTGGCTTCTTGAAGACCTGAGGGAGGGCTGTAGGCACGGTATAGGGTGACTCAGTGCGCCCATGGAGATACTTCCCACCACAACGCCATCGCTGCCGTCCAGGAAAACTCCCCGCCGCCCAGCCCGGCCCCGGTGGTGGGGTGATAGTATTCGCTGAAACCGGAGAGTTCCGCTAGCTTGAGAGTATCCTGGTGGATGCGCTCGGCGGCTTCGGGGTAGCCGTACTCGGCAAACCCCTGGGCGATGAGGTAGTTCATGATGGCCCACACCGGGCCGCGCCAATAGCGCTGGGGCTCGTAGCTGGGGTAGCCGGGGTCGGTGCTGGGGACCAGGTAGCGTACCTGTTCGGCCCAACTTTCCAGCGTCCGCACCAGCCGGTGAGCCCTCGGGGGGCTGCTGGTTCCGGCGTAGAGGGGCAAAAAGGAAGCCGAGGTCCCCACCCGGATCGCTGCGTCTTGTACCCGGTCGTAGTTGTAATAGAGCCCGGCCTCCTCGTCCCAGAGCGCCTCGATGGCCCCCTGGCTGGCCTCGAGCCACCCCGCGATCTCGGCCTCGTCGCCGAAGCCGAACCGCGCGGATAACCAAGCCAAATCGCGGTTGGCCCGGTGCAGCACGCAGTCGATGATCAGGCTCACTACCCGGAAGGGGCATTCTCGGTGCAGCCGAAGCTGGTCGTAGTCGCAGCGCTTGTAGACCTCGAGCAGCGACAGATAGCGGTCGTACTCGGCCTGGTGGGGGCGCTGGCTGGGGTCTACGTGGCTGGTGTCGCGGCGGGTGTAGGGGGGCAGGGTGGGGTCCACCGGCACCCGGGCCAGGGCTTCGTCCCAAGCCGGGCTGTTGTCGGCCCCGGTCTCCCAGGGGTGAAAGGTGCTCGTTAGGCCGGTGTTGGCGGGGTCGCGCTCGCGTTTGAACCAGCGGTGATAGGCCAGGATTTTGGGATAGAGGGCTCGAGCCTTGGTCTGGGCCAGGGTCTGATCCTCGGCCTGCTCGAGCATCATCCGCACGAAGCTGGCCACCACTGGGGGCTGGGTGATGCCCGAGGTGGGCGGGGTGTGGTGGGTTCCCCAGCGGTCCGGTCCGGGAAAGTAGGTGGCCTCGGGCCGATGGAAGACGATGTGCGGCAACATGCCGTTGGCCCACTGGCCCTCGAATAGCCGTTCGAACTCCTGCCAGGCCCGCGCTTCGTCGAACTTCATCCAGCCCAGGGCGCTAAAGCCCGCGTCCCATAGCCACTGGAAGGGATACAGTCCGGCGGTGGGGATGGTGAAGCCGCCCCGGTCGTTGGCCCGCAGGATACGGATGGCCTCTTGTTCGAGCGACATGTTTACCTCGCTAAGGCCCGTCCACTCGAGGGGTCGAGCCAGCGCAGCCGCCCCGGCTGAGGCCTGAGCCAGAGGGTCTGCCCGGGCCGGGTGCCAAAGTCGGGGGGAACGGTCACTTTGAGGGGTTGCTGCTCGTGCATCAGGGTGAGCAGCAGGTGCGGCCCCAACGGCTCCACCACCAGCACCTGGGCGGGGAAGCTCTGGGGCTGGGGCTCGAGGTGGGCCTCGAGGTCTTCCGGGCGCACCCCCAGCAGCACCTCCTGGCCCGGCGGGGGTGTAGGCAGGTCTAGGGCGAAGGATTGCATCTTGGCCTGGTTTCCCTCCACCGGAAGCCGCAGGAAGTTCATCGGTGGGCTCCCGATAAAGCCGCCCACGAAGGTGTCGGCGGGATCTTGGTAGACCTTCATCGGCTCGTCGTACTGCACCAGCCGCCCGGCGTTCATCACCGCGATGCGGTCGGCCAGACTCATGGCCTCCACCTGGTCGTGGGTCACGTAGAGGGTGGTGGTGCGGCTTTCCGCCAGCAGGCGCTTGAGTTCGGCCCGCATCTCCAGCCGCAGCAGGGCGTCGAGGTTGGAAAGGGGCTCGTCCATCAGCAGCACCTCGGGCTCTACCGCCAGCGCCCGCGCCACCGCCACCCGCTGGCGCTGCCCACCCGAAAGCTGCGCGGGGTAGCGCTCGAGCAGGTTCTCGATGTGCATCAAGGTGGCGGCCCGGCCTACTTGGGTCTTGACCCGCTCGGGCGAAGCCTTCTGCATCCTGAGCCCGAAGGCGATGTTCTCGAAGACGGTGAGGTGGGGGAACACCGCGTAGTTCTGAAAGACCATGGCGATCTTGCGGGAGCGCGGGGGAAGAGTGGTCACGTCGCGCGCTCCGATAAAGACCCGGCCCGCTTCGGCGTGCTCGAGGCCCGCGATGATCCTGAGCAGGGTGGTCTTGCCACAGCCCGAAGGCCCCAGCAGCACCACGAACTCCTGGTCGCTCACCTCGAGAGAAACCCCGTCCAAGGCTTTCACCCTGCCGAAGACCTTCTCGATATTTTCCACTCGGATTCCGGCCATAAGCCTCCGTAGTTAGCGATGAGCAACGAGCAATGAACACAGTGGAAAAGCACAGGTCAGAAGAATTGCTCTGCTTCCTTCCCTGCAAGCCCCCGGTATTCCTTCTTTTGCTCCGGCGCTAGCTGCTCATCGCTTTTTTCACCGATTCGCGATTCCCCAGAGCGTGAACAAATAGCGCCGGATCACGAAGATGAAGACCAGCGCGGGCACGATGAGGAAGAAACCCCCGGCGAAGCGGAAGGGGAGCGGCGAGTCATTGAGCGCGGTGAGTAAGAAAGCCGGGAGGGTCCGCTCGCGCAGGGTCAGCAAGGTCGCGGCGAAGACCTCGTTCCAGGAGATCACGAAGGCGAAGATGGCGGTGGCGGCCAAGCCCGGCAGGGCCAGGGGCAGCACCACCCGGACAAAGGCCTGGATCCGGCTGCACCCCAGGGTCCAGGCGGCTTCCTCGAGTTCCTTGGGAATCCCCAGGAAGAGGCTGCTGGTCACCAGCACCGCGAAGGGCAAAGCCAAGGCGGTGTGCACCAGGGCCACCCCCAGGGGGGTGTCGTAGAGGCCCAGGTGGATGAACTGCACCGAGAGCGGGATGGCCAGGATGGCCAGCGGAAAGGCCCGGGTTAAGAGGATCAGGACCCGGTAGGCGTCGGCCCCGGCGAAGCGGTAGCGGGCCAGCGCATACCCGGCGGGGGCACCTAAGAGCAAGGCGAACAGCAAGGTCAGACCGGCGACCACGAAGCTGTTGCGGATGGCCTTGCCGACCCCCTCCACCCCGAAGAAGAAGGAGATGGTCTCGAGCGAGAACTGCTGGGGCAAGATCCCCTTGGGCCAGGCGAACACCGAGGAGCGGTCGCTAAAGGCCAAAGTAGCGATCAGGAAGATGGGGACGATCACCCACAGGGTCAGCACGATCGCCAGCAGCAAGTACAGGATGCGGAGGTTCATGCCGCCTCCCGCGAGCGCATCAGCCGCAAATAAAGCAGCGTAGCCAGCACCGAGATCCCCAGGATCAGCACCGAATAGGCCGCGGCCACGCCGGGGTTCTGGTAGGCGTTGTACCAGTAGTAGGCTTCCCCGGCCAGCACCGGCAGGTTGCGCCCGCCCAAGGCCACCACCACCGCGAAGACCTCCAGGGCCAAGATCGTCCGCAGGATCAGCGCCACCTGCAAGCTGGGGGTCAGCAGGGGCAGCGTCACCTTCCAGAACCGCCGCCAGGGGCTGGCCCCGAAGACCTCGGCGGCCTCGCCGTACTCCTTGGGGATGAGCTGCAAGCCCGCCACCAGGATCACGAAGACGATCGCGGTGGCCCGCCAGACCTCCGCCGCCACCACCGCCAGGAAGAGCATCGCCGGGGTCTCGTAGCTGAGCCACAGCCGGGGTTCTTGGATCACCCCCAGGGCTTGCAGGAAGCTATTCAGATAGCCCCGCTCGGTAAAGATGGCCAGCCAGACGATCCCCGCAGCCAGATCGGAGATGCCCAGGGGGATGGTCCAGACGTATAAGAAAAGATCGCGGCCCTTGCTGATCCCCCCCAGCAGCAACGCCAAGCACAAAGCCAGCACCACCTGTAAAGGCACCACCACCACTGCCAGCAGGACGGTGTACTTGATGGCGTCCTTGAAGTACAAGTCCGCCGCCATCCGCTGAAAGTTTTCCAGCGTCCACTCCCCGCCCGCCCCCCGGATCGAGAGCAGCAAGGCTTCTACCAGCGGCCAGGCGAACAGGAACAACAAAAACAGCACGCTCGGCAAGACGAGCAGGTAGGGGATATAGCGTTCGCTGCGCATGGGACCCTTTTTCGCTCGAGCTCGGTGAGAGGCTACAGGTGCGGCGAACCCGTCTTCGCGAAGTCCGCCCGCCCGACGAACTCACCAAAGTGAGGATGGCCACCTCTTTCAGTTCACCGGGCAAGGGCCATTGCTGGCGGGGTCGGGCGACCAGCAGGGGGCTTTGGTGTCGTTCATGACCCGCCGCAGGTTGGTGGCCTCGCTGTCCAGCACCCGGCGGATATCCTCACCCCGCAGGATGATGCGGGCGAAGGCATCCTGGAAGACCTTGTTGTACTCCCCGCCCTTAGACCCCAAGCCCACCGGCAACAGGCTGGGCAGGGCTACGCCACTCTGCGATTGTTTGGCGATGGCTTCAGCCCCCATGCGGATACCCTGAGGCAGGTTGTCGGGCAGCTTGATCTGGATCACCGGGAAGAACCCGTTTTGTACCAGGGTGGCGATCTGTACCTCGGGGCGGGTCAGGTACTCGATGGTGGCGACCGCACCGCCACGGTTGGGAGCGCCTTTGGGAATCCCCAGCCCGGCCAGGACCGGCATGAAGCCACGCCCATAAGGGCCGATAGGGGCGGGGAAGGCTACGAAGTCGTTGGGCCGCTGGTTGAGCGCGTCGCGCAGCCGGGCGATGTGGTCCCAGGCCACCCACACCTCACCGGATAGCAGCGGCTCCTGCATGAAGTCGTAGGTGGTGGATTGGGGGTTGACGTACTGCCAGATCTCCTTGAACTCGGCCCACATGTTCTCGGCTTCGTCGCTACGGAATTTGCTCACCGCGCTTTTGGTGTAGGAGGGGTAGAGGTAACCCTGGGTGAAGCGGTGCATCAAACCCCTGGGCCCCGCCGGGAAACCCAGCAGCCGCTTGCCGGTGGCTTTTTGCAAGTTGGCGCCCCACTCCTTGAGCTGGGAGTAGGTGAGGGTGTTGACGCTGGCCTTGGCCGGGAGGTACTGCAAAGCTTGCTTGTTCGCCACCATGATGTAGGTGGCTTGCATCCAGGGGATGTAAAGCTGGTTGGGCGTGCCCATCTTGCCCAGGTTCACGAAGGTAGCGGAGAACTTACGCTCTTTGAGCTGAGCCATCACGTCGTCCACGTTGTCCATCGCCCCGGCCTGAATCAGCGGGGGGAAGTCGCCGTGCAGACCCCCCACCAGGCTCACGTTGACCTTCCCGGCCCTGGCCTCGGAGAGGATGCGGGTGGTAAAGGGGGCGTTGTCCTCGGGTACGAACTCCACCTTGCCCGGGGCATCCTTGAGGATCACCTGGCGCATCCGCTGGGCCTCCTCGATGGGGGTGAACTGGGTGGAGACGAAGAGGAGCGTGCCGCCCTGGGCTAACGCGCCCAGCACGGCTAGCCCCAACCCGGCGAGTCCTACCGACCACCACTTTTTGCCCTTCATACTAGACCTCCTCCCAGAAAAACCGTCACCCGGCTATCGCGGCGAAACCGACGTCTCCCCGCTTTGCGGCGAAATGGACGTCTCCATACAGGGTCCGACCGAGCCCCGGATCACCAATTCGGGAGCCCAGACCTCTTGGAGCTTTTGCGCTGGGACCCCGTCCATGCGGGTCAGCAGCATTTCCACCAGCCGCCGACCCATTGCCCGGAACGGCTGTCTGAGCGTGGTGAGCGGGGGGTCGGTGTAGTGGGCGGGGGAGATATCGTCGTAGCCGATGACCGAGACCTCCCACCCGGCCCGGAGGCCCCGCTCGCGCAGGGCGTGCAAGGCCCCCAGGGCCATCAGGTCGTTGGCGCACAGAAGGGCGGTGGGCGGCTGGGGCAGCGAGAGCAGCTCGAGGGCGACGCGGTAACCGCTCTCTTCGCTGAGGTCGCCCTCGAGCACCCATTCCGCTTGGGCCGGGACGGCGGCAGCCTCGAGCGCCTTGCGATACCCCCGCAGCCGGTGCAGGGCGAAATTGAAATCCCGCGGTGCGGCGATCAGGGCGATCCGCCGGTGGCCCAGTTCCAGCAGATACCGGGTCGCCGCGAAGAAGCCTTCCTCCCCGTCAATGTCCAGATAAGGGAAGGGCTGCTGGATCGCGTCGCTGCGCCCTTGCACCACGAAAGGGAGGTCCTGCTGCAACAGGTATTTGATGCGCTCGTCGGAGTGGCGGGTGCGAGCCAGCACCAGCGCGTCTACCCGCTGGCCTTCCACCAAGCGGCGGTAGTGGGCCATCTCTTCGGTGGGAGAATGGCAGGTGGTGACCAACAAATCCAGCCCGGCGTCGCCCAGCCCCTCACCCAGCCCGGCCATCAGCTCGAGGAAAAACGGCTCCAAGGAGCGCCCGGGTGGGGTCTGGATCACCAGCCCGACCGCCTCGGTGCGCCCCTTGCGTAACCGCTGCCCCAGCGGGTTAGGGCGGTAGCCCACGCGCTCGGCGATAACCCTCACCTTCTCGCGGGTGGCCGGGCTCACCCGCGAGGGGTTGTTGAACACCCTCGAGACCGTGGCGATCGAGACCCCGGCAAGGGCCGCCACCTGGCGAATATCGGGAGAATTGGAGTCGGGCACGAAGCCTCCACCGGGGCCGCAAAACCCCATCACTGAAATGATGTAAACGTTTTCCATACGCTAGCACTTGGTCAGGGTTTGGTCAAGAGCCCGGAAGAAGATCGGGAAAGCTGCAGGCTACTGCGGCAAGCCGGTAGAGTGCGGGATGAGTTTTTCTTTTGGGAAGGGTTTTTGACCTGCGACGTACCGCGTATGGCGTTCGCCTTTGCCTTTGGTGTTTAGCGTACGACCAGCCTCCTCATCGCCCCCTGCCGCCCCGCGCTACACTAGAGGGAACCGTATGAAGATTCATACCCAATTCGCCCCGGGCAAGCCGCTCTTCTCCTTCGAGTTTTTCCCGCCCAAAACCGAGGAAGGCGAGGCCCAGCTTTTTCGCACCCTGCGCATTTTGAAACCGCTCGAGCCGGCCTTCGTCTCGGTGACCTACGGGGCCGGGGGGAGTGCTCGGCTCAAGACCGTGGAGTGGGTGGAGCGGATCAAGAAAGAGGTGGGGCTCGAGGTGATGGCCCACCTGACCTGTGTGGGCTCGACCCGCGAGGAACTGGGCGAGGTGCTGGACCGGTTGCGCCAAGCCGGGGCCGAGAACCTAATGGCGATCCGGGGTGACCCGCCCAAGGGCCAGAAGGAATTTCGCCCGGTGGAAGGCGGCTTTCGCTACGCCAACGAACTCATCGCCTTCATCCGCGAGCGCTACGGCGACGCCTTTACCGTGGCCGGGGGCGCTTACCCCGAGGGTCACCCGGAGTGCACCAGCCTCGAGGCCGACCTGCAAAACCTCAAGCGCAAGGTGGATGCCGGGCTGGATTTTATCGTCACCCAGCTTTTTTTCAACAATGCCCTGTACCTGGGCTTCGTCGAACGGGCCCGCAAAGTGGGGATCGAGGTCCCCATCGTGCCGGGACTGATGCCCATCACCAACCTGGCCCAGATCCGCCGCTTCACCGAGATGTGCGGGGCCAGCCTGCCGGTCCCGCTCTTGGCTCAGCTCGAGAAGTTCGCCGACGACCCCCAGGCGGTGCTCGAGATCGGAGTGGAGCACACCACACGCCAGGCGGTGGAGCTGCTCGAGGCCGGGGCCCCGGGGATTCACTTTTACACCCTCAATAAATCCCCCGCGACCCGCTGGGTGGTCGAGAACCTGCGCAGCCGGGTGCTCCGGACGGGCTGAGGCTGGAATCGTACGAAGGGAAAAGCTGATAGCCGATTGCTTATAGCTCATCGCCCAGTGCTTATCGCCCACTGCTCATTGCTTCTGACATACCACCATCTGTGTATCCGCCCGGACACACAAGGAGAATCGGCCTGCGATAATGCCCTCATGAGACTGGATGGGAAAGTCTACCTCCTCACCGGTGGCGGCGGGCCGGTGGCGGCCTCGATTGCAGAGGTTTTCGCCGGGGCGGGGGCCCGGCTGGCGCTGGCGGATATCCACACGGAGGCGGTCAAAGAACGCGCGGAGAAACTGGGCGGGATGGGGTTTGGCCTCGATCTTACCGACTATGCCGCCACCGAGGCCCTAGTAGGCGAGGTCCAAAGCCGGATGGGGCGCCTGGACGGGCTGATCCATACCGTGGGCGGTTTCGCCTTCGGGCCGGTCAAGGACGCCGACCCAGAGGTGTATGACCGGATGTTCGACCGCAACGTGAAGACCTTATTTTACGCGGTGCGGGCGGTGTTGCCGGCGCTGCTTGAGCAAAAAGATGGTTTTATCGCCGGGTTTGCCGCGGCCCCGGCCTGGGAGGGGAGGGGGCCGAATAAGGCCCTTTATGCTGCCGCTAAAAGCGCCGCCGCCACCTTCTTGCGTTCGGTGGATGGGGAACTCGAGGGCACCGACATCCGGGTCGCCATCCTCTACCCGATGGGCACCATCGACACTCCGGACAACCGCAAAGACCTGCCCGGCGCTGATCCCAGCGAGTGGATTGACCCCCGCGAGGTCGCGGAGACCTTGCTGTTCGCCGCCAGCCGCAGCCCGCGCGGGAGGTTGCTCGAGCTTCCCGTCTTTCCCCCGCGATAGAGGGGAGAGCAGGAGAGAAGAAAAGCCAAGAGCAGTGACGGTTTTTTCCCCCCCTCCCCTAATGGGGTAACTTAGGAGGGTATGGATTTAGCCACCCTCGTCGAGCAGATTTCCTACCTGGGCATTTTCGCCATCGTATTGCTCGAAACGGGCTTTCTGGTGGGGTTTTTCCTCCCCGGCGATACCCTGCTGATCACCGTGGGCTTGCTGGTCGCGGCGGGCAAGTTGAGCTTGCTGGTGTCGCTCTTGGCCTTGTTCCTGGGTTCGGTTCTGGGGAATAACCTGGGCTACTACTGGGGCCGGTTGCTGGGACCCCGGCTCAAGACTCGAGTCCGCCCCGACCTCTACCTGCGGGGTCAGAAGTTCTTCGCCCGTTTCGGGCCGCTGGCGATCGTCTTCGGCCCCTTCGTGCCGGTGGTGCGCACCCTGACCCCCTTCCTCTCGGGTTCGTTGGGCATCCCCTGGCCGCGCTTCGCCCTCCTCAACCTGATCGGGAGCATCCTCTGGACCCAGGGCGTGACCCTGGCGGCTTGGCGGGTGGGGGAGTTCTTCCCCCATCTGGACCGCTATATCCTGCTGATCGTGGCTGTGGGGGTGCTGGTGGGGTTGGTCCCGGCGAGCCTCGAGTACTTGCGCCACCGCCGGGCGCTGTCGAAGGAAAGGTCAAAGAGCCAACAACCCCCTCCGGGCCGGCTGCCGTAAGGTAAGGCATGAAAGCCTTAGAACAGGCCGACGTGATCGTGGTGGGGAGCGGCCAGGGCGGGGTGCCCTTCGCCGCCGACATGGCCCAACAGGGCAAGAAAGTGGTGCTCTTCGAACGCGGGGCCTTGGGCGGGAGCTGTGTCAACTATGGCTGCACCCCCTCCAAGGCCTTTCTGGCCTCGGCGCACGCGGCAGGCCGGGCGCGGCTGGCGGGCAGCCTGGGGTTGCACGCCGAGGTGCGGGTGGATTTCGGGGCGGTGATGGAGCGGGTGCGCCGGATTCGCTCGCAGTGGAGCGCCGAGGTAGAGCGGCGGCTCGAGCGGGCCGGGGTCCGGGTCATTCGGGCGATGGCGAGCTTGAGCGGGCCGAAGCGGGTCCGGGGCGGAGACCTCGAAGTCGAGGCTCCCCTGATCGTG
Organism: Meiothermus sp.; assembly: GCA_035760705.1. Classification (GTDB taxonomy): domain Bacteria; phylum Deinococcota; class Deinococci; order Deinococcales; family Thermaceae; genus Allomeiothermus. The sequence goes on from DASTSL010000162.1 coordinate 10,070, forward strand.
CTCAACACCGGAACCGCCCCCGCGATCCCGGACATTCCCGGTCTAGCCGGTACGCCTTACCTGACCAACCAGAACTTCTTCGACCAGACCGAGTTGCCCCGCCGCCTGCTGGTGTTGGGCGGGGGGTACATCGGCCTCGAGCTGGGGCAGGGGATGAGGCGGCTGGGCGCGGAGGTGCACATCCTCGAGCCCGGCGACCGGCTGATGGGCCGCGAGGAGCCCGACGTCGGCGAGACCCTGCGCGAAGCCTTCGAGGCCGAGGGCATCCAGGTTCACCTGGGGGTGAAAGCGGAGCGGGTCGAGCACGGTGCGGGCGGGTTCGTCTTGCACCTGTCGGACGGCTCGAGGCTCGCGGGTGAAGCCCTGTTGGTCGCCACAGGCCGCCAGCCCAACAGCGCAGCCCTCCAGGCGCGGGCGGTGGGGCTCGAGCTGGACGAGAAAGGCTACGTCCGAGTGGACGACCAATTTCGTACCTCCTTGGAGGGCGTTTACGCCATCGGGGACGTAGCGGGCCAGCCCCAGTTCACCCACGTCTCCTGGGAGGATTACCGCCGCCTCAAGGCGATTTTGCAGGGCTCGCCCCGCACCCGCGACGACCGGGTGTTGGGTTACGCCGCCTTTACCGACCCGCAACTGGGGCGGGTGGGGATGACGCTCGAGCAGGCCCAGGAAAAAGATTTGCAAGCCAAGGCTGTGACGCTACCGCTCTCCCAGGTGGCCCGGGCCACCGAGCTAGGCCAGGAGCGGGGCTTTTTCCGGCTGGTGGTAGAAGAAACCGGCCAGATTCTCGGCGCGACCTTCGTCGGCTACGAGGCGGGGGAACTGGTCCAGGTCATCCTGGCGCACATGGAGGCGGGTTCGAGCTGGCGCGTCTTGGAGCGCTCGGTGCACATCCACCCCACGCTCGCCGAGGGTTTACCGAGCTTGGCGCGGCTTTTGCAGTAGGCGAGTGCCCAGAAAGGCCCCCACCGTGTCGGCCAGCAGGTCCAGCACGTCGGCTTGCCGCCCTGGGACGAAGTGCTGGTGGAATTCATCGCTGAGGCCATAAAGGACGGCGAGCGCCCAGCCCCATGCTGCCTTACCGCTGCCTCGAGCCAGCAGCCAGCCCAACAAGCCATACACCCCGGCGTGGACGAACTTGTCCCAGGGAGAGGGAATCCCCACCTGGTCCCCGGTCTGCGAGGAGAAGTAGAAGATCACCCCCATCCAGACGAGGGCCAGGATCAGATAGAAGGGCCGCATGTCGAAAGAGTAGCAGACAGCCAACGGCAACCCGCGATTTTGCAGTCGTTAGCGGTTGGCTACTTTATCCTTCCTCCACCAGCTCCACCAGCACCCCGCCCGACCACCTGGGATGCACGAAGGCGACGAGGTGCCCGCCGAAGCCGGGCCGGGGGCTGGTGTCGATCAAGGGCGTGCCTTCGGCGGCGAGCTTGGCTAGCTCGGCCCGGATATCCGGGGTGGCGAAGGCCAGGTGATGCAGCCCCGGCCCGCGCTTTTCGATGAACTTGGCGATGGCCGACTCGGGGCGGGTGGCGGCGAGGAGTTCCAGCCGATCCTCTTTGCTATTCAGCATGTACACCTTCACACCCTGGCTTTCCACGGTGTCCTGGGCCTCGAGCCGATACCCCAGCCGCAAGTAAGGCTCGGCGGCTTGCTCGAGGTCGTTCACGGCGATCCCTACGTGATGCAGTTTCATGCCACCAAATTACCCTAAGGCCCGCCGGGGAATGTCCCTAGGGGTTCACCGTGAGCAGGGTGACCGGGCCGTAGGCCAGATGGGTAGGGGTGAACCCCAGCGTTTTGGGGCCGAGCGGGCTGATCAGGCTGGGGTCGCCTTGCAGGTCGTAGATCACCAGGTCGGCGCCCCGGCCCAGGTAGAGGTAGTTGTCCAAGCTGATAAGCCCGGCCTGGTAGCTTTCGGCGGGGTTGTCGCCGGGCAGGAGGGTGTTGCCGTCCAGACGGGCGAAGCCCTTGGGGCCGAACCCCACGATCAGGCCTTGCCCGGCGGTGAGGGTGGAGAGCCCCCGATCCGGGATTCGGCGGGGCGCGGAGGGGGTGGCGGTGGAAGAGGTGGGGTTCCAGGTAACGCTCTCGCTGTTGGCGCCCAGGTTATCGCTCAGGAGCACGTAAAGCTGCTGCCCCAGCGGGTAGCGGAAATCGCGGAGTTGGGGCAAGACCAGCGTGCTGGTGAACGACTGCTGGTAGAAGGTGGTGGGCGTACTGGTAGGGCTGGGGAAGAAGCCCAGGGTAAAGGAGTTGCTCACCCCGTCCACGTAGGCCAGGCCGTCCCCCGGCCCCAGGGTGAAGCGGGCATTACCCGTGAGCGTCGCCAGGATGGACAAGTTGAGCTGGTCGCTGCCGGTGAGCCCGGTGGTGCCGAGGAGAGGCCGCCAGAGCCGCAGGTTGGCCCCACCCTGGTCGTGGCAGACCACCAGCAGGTAGCTCGAGCCCGCCCGCAGATAGCCGCTGGGGCAGGTGAAAGCGGGGCTCAGGTTTTGGGTCAGGTTTTCGGTCGGTAGGGGGGTTTGGTTGCAGTCGAAGGAGGGGATCTGCCCGATCTCGGGGCCTTCCTTGATGGCGCTGGTATCGTAGCGGAGCAGGCTCGAGGGGGTAAGCACCCACAGCCTGCGCGCGTTCTGGTCGAAGAAGAGGTCGAGGATATCGGCCCCCACGTTGCAGGTCGCCAGGGGGGTGAGCGGCTGGGCGAACTCCGGGCGGTCGGGGCGCAGGGTGAGCGAGTTGTACAGGCGGATCTCCTGGCCGCCCGCCGCCACGAAGAGCTGCGGCACGGCCTCGCCGGTGCTCCCACTACAGGCCGAAAGGGCCAGCCCTGAGCCAAACGCCATCAGCGCAAAGCGGAAAAGCTTCAAAGGTCTCACGGGTTCCTCCTGTCGCCGAGCCCGGGGAATTGGAAGCCGTTCTGGTCGAGGAAGAAGTCGGCGGCCCGTCCGCCGTAGAGGAAGGAGAGGGTCGCGGCGTTTTTCTGGGTGTCGAGGGTGAAGCGCAAGGCCCAGCAGCAGCGGTCCAGGATCACCACGATGCGCGGTTTGAGGATGCCCAGAAGGGACTCTCCCGGAACTTCGCTGGCATTGCCGCTGAAGAAGGCGCTGAGGAAAAGCCGGGTGCGCTCGTCCCCCACGAAGCTAAAGGTGGGGCCGAAATCGGTGACGGAGAGCCCGAACTTGCCGGTGTTGGGGTTGCGGTTGAGGGCTAGCCCGCCCTGGATGGCCAAGCCGGGGGGGTCTTCGCTCAGGAGCGGGGCCGGGAAGACCTCGAAGCTCCCGTTGAAGCTGAGGGTTTGCAGGTAGTGATACGGCTGGTCCCGCTCGGGGAAGTGCCACACCCCGCGCAGGGTCAGGGTGCGACCGGGGTCGCGGATGATCTGGCTGAAGTTGAGCAGCGGGTTTTTGATGTACCCGGCCCGGAAGTACCACAGGCCGCTCAAGCTCAGGTTGGTGTTGCTGAGGCTGTTGTTGTAGGCCAGGGTGAGGTTGGCGGTGTCCTCGCTGGGGTCGGTGATGGCCGGGTTGGGGATCTGGAAGCGGAAGGCATCGCTGAAGGACAGGCTATGTACGCCCCAGATGGCCCGGGCGCTGCCGGAGAGGGTAGCCGGGGTGTTTTGCGCGGGGTTGGCGTCGGTGACGGTCTGGCTGAGGGTGTAGCTATCCAGGTTGTCGCGCAGGGTAAGCGAGAAGGTGGTGCTCTGGCCCCAGCCGGTGTTGAGGTCGCGGGTGTGCGAGACCGAGACGTTGCCGCCCGGCAGGGCGTACCCGGCGCTCAGGTTCAGCGGCCCCCAGCGCTGCACCCCCCGCTCTTGCCAGTCCCAGTTGTAGCTGGTGTTGAGCCCGAAGCTGAAGGGTTGCGGGGTGTACTGGATGGAGCCGGAGGTGGTGAGGTTTTTGCCCTCGTTGATGTCGCGGGTGTGGGTAAGGTTGACGCTCAGCGGGCTCGAGGAGTAGCCCAGGGTGAGGGTCAGGGGGTCGTAGGGGTCGGTGCGGAGTTCGCTGGGGCGGAGGCTGTTCTCGAGCACCCGCGCGGTGGAGGCCGAGAGGCTAAAAGGCCCCTGGGCGTAGCTCAGGCCGATCCCCAGCCGGGTCTGGCGGGTGGCCCGCTGGGAGGGGGAGGGGTCTACCCCGGAGAAGGGGTTCTCCCCCTCGCGGGCGGTGCGGTTGAGGCTCAGCGAGAGGCTAAAAGGCCCCAGGGCCTGGCGGAAGCTGGCCGAGGTGGTCCAGTCGATCTGGCGCTCGTATTCGCCACCCGGGTTGCGGGTGCTGTAGTAGTAACCCAGGAAGCGGTTGCTAAAGCTGAAGGAGGCCCCGCTCCAAAGCTGGGTGTTGTATGACTCGGCGTGCTCGAGCAAGACCCGCCCGGCGTAGCCGTAGTTGCCGAAGGCTTGGCGGGCGCTGCGGTTGGCCGGGTTGGGCGGCGCCCCGTAGATCCCCACCACCACCCGAGCGGTGAGGCTGAAGCCGCCCGCGCGGTAACCCTGGGGGAAACCCACCTCCACCTCGGGGAGCCGCTGCACGTCGCCCGGGCGCGGGGTGAGGGGGTCGTGGTCGATCACCCCGCGCAGCGAAAAGCGCAGGCTGGGCTCGCCCTGGCGCTTGCTGATGTTCACGTCCACGTCGGTGAGGAGGGCCCGCCCACCGAGGTTGTCGAACCGACCGGGCAGCGGGTCGCTGTTGGCGTCGTCGCGTTTGAGGTTGGCCTCGTAGCGCCAGTCGGGCTCCTCCAGCTTGTACTCCACGCTGTACTGGAGCTGGGGGACCCCCGGCAGGTTGGGGTTGGGCGGCAGCAGCAAGAAGCGATAGTGCTCGCGGGCCACATCGGTGCCCCAGTGGTCGAAGCCCAGCCCCCAGCCGCGGTTCTCGTAGTAGCGCAGCAGGGTGAAGCCGATCCCGAAGTCGCTCACGTAGGGCAAGTCGGCCTGCGCCCACCAGCCCAGGGTGTCGTCCTGGCCGATCTCGAGCCGGGGCCGCCGCTCGGAGAGGTGCAGCAGGAGCACCGGCAAGTACAGCACCGGCTGACCCTTGATCAGCACCCACACCTCGCGGGCGATGATGCGGTCGCCGGGGTATAAGAGCACCTCCTTGGCCCGGAATCCGTAGTCGTCCACCGCTTGCCCGCAGCGGGCGCAGGGGGTCAGGTAGCCCTCGGTGAGCAGGATCTGCCCGGCGGCCCGCTGGCAGAGGGGGCCGGTGAGGTCGAACTGGCCGGACTGGATTTTGACGCGGATGGCCTCGAAGCTGTCGTCGCTGGCGTCGAGGTCGAGCTGCTCGGCCTCCACCACCCGGTTCTCCTTGTCGGTGAGCCGCACCGCGCCCAGCAGGTGCAGCTTTTTCTGGGTGCGGTTGTACACCACCCGCTCCGCTTCGATCCGGTCGTCGCCCCGCACCATCCGCACCGGGCTGCCGGTGAGGATGATGATTTCCTCCGCGCCCTCGTTGCGCAGCTCGAGCCGGTCGGCCTCGACGATGCGCAGGGTGCGGGTGCCACCCTCGGTGGTATCGGTCTGGGCCGGGGGGTTAGGCGGGGTTTCCTGGGCCACGGTAGGGGAGATGGCGTTGTAGAACAGAAGGTAAACCAGCGCCCACCCGGAGATTCGCTTACAAAGCTTGGAACTCACCTTCGCCCTACCCCCAACAATAAAAACCCGGCCACCGCGTAGAGGGTTCCCGGACCCCAGGCCGCGAGCAAGGGTGGCAAGGCCCCCGACTCACCCATGATCCGGCCCACGCTCCAGGTGGCGTAGTAGATAAAGGTCAGAACCACCACCCCCACCATCCCCAGGTTCCGGCTACCGCCTAACAAGAAGAAGGAGAGCCCCACCGCGAAGACCGTGAAGGCGAAGGCGGCGGCGGGCTCGGCCCACTTGCGGTAGTAGGCGGTGAGTTCGGCGTGGTAGGGGAGGCCGCTCTGCCGGTACTGCTGGATCCGGCTGCGCAGCTCGGCTAACGTCAGGGCGGATAACCCGCCGGGGGCGTCCTGGGCCAGCTCGACCAGCGGCACGGTGCCTTTCTCGAAGCGGGCTACGGTGCGGGGGCGGCTCCCGGCGTAGGTGACCCGGCTGCCGCCCTCGAGCACCAACTGTCCCCCCTCGAACCGGGCCTTCTCCGAGAGCAGGATCTCCTCGGCGGTGATGACCCGCACCCCGCCAATTCCCCCCTCGTCGGCCTGGCCCACGTAGAGGATGCGCCCGTAGGCGTCGGTGAAGGTGCTGCCGGGGGCCAAGAGCGCCCGGGGTTTTTGGAACACCGCCTGGCGCAGCAGGCTCTGCCCGGACTGGGTGGCCTTGGGCGCCACACTCTCCCCGATCAGCACCCCGCTGATGAAGAGCACCGCCGCCAGCAGCAAAAGCGGGAAAAGCACCCGCGAGGGAGAGATCCCCCCGGCCAGGAATGCCTTGAGTTCGGATTCCTCCCCCATCCTCGAGAGCACCAACAGCAGGGCGAACAAAAGCGCGATGGGTAGGCCGCGCACCAGGGCATCGGGCACCCGGAAGGCCAGGTACTGGGCCACCACCCAGGGGTCGGCTCCGCGCTGGAGCAGGGGGGCCAGCACCTCGTAGAGATAGCCCCCGATAAAGGCCAGCACGATCACCGCCAGCCCGCCCAGGATGGCCGTCCCCACCTCGCGCCAGAGGTAACGATCGAGCGGGCTCATCGCAGCAACCTCACCGTGCCCCAGGCCGCCAGGGCGCCGTAGGCCAGGTTGGGCAGCCAGGCCCCGTAGGCCCCCCACACGTCGAACTTGGCGAACTGCGCCGAAGCCGTCCAGAGCACCCAGTAGCCGAAGATCAGGGCCACGATGCCGATAAAAGCCCAGGCCGATTCGCGCAAAGACAGCCCCACCACCATGGCCAGCCAGGCCAGCACCAAGGCCCCCAAGGCGTTGGCGTAAGTGCGGGCCAGGGTGAAGCGCACCGAGGGGTCCACCCGGGCCGCCACGTGCAGATCGGGGAGCCGCAGCGTGAGGGCCCCCGAGGAGCTACTCTGCGGAACAAACCGGGCCGGGAAGGGGAGCGGTTGTCGGCTCATCTGGGTGACTTTGCCGTCCGGGTCCACCCGGTAGGCATCCTCGAGCTGCCAGGATTTATCCAGCCAGCGCCCCCGGTCGGCGCTCCAGATGGCCCCCCCGGGCTCGATCACCCGCACGCCCTCGAGGCGGGCCCCCTCGGGGTCGGGGTAGATGCGCTGGGCATAGTAGACGCCCAAGCCCTCGGGCGCATAGACCTTGTCGCTCAGCACCCCCGAGAGCTGCGAGCCGTAATAGACCCGGTACTGCACCGCGTCGAAGCGAGCCTGGGCCTCGGGCTTGATCCAGCCCTCGTTCCACAAGGCCACCGCCGACACCGCCAGACCCAGCAAGAGCACCGGCCAGAGCAGGCTCTTAGGTGGCACCCCCCCGGCGTAGGCCGCTTTGAGCTCGGACTGGCGAATCCAGCGCGACAAGGTAACCAGCAAGGAAAAAACCAGCCCCAGTGGCAGGGCGATCCCCAGCGTGTAGGGCAGGCGGTAGACCACCAGTTGCAGCACGTCGGAAAGCGGGGTGTTCTGCTTGAGCAAAACCCCCGACAGCGAGGAGAGCAGATCCGTGGTCAGCAGTCCGATAAAGATCAGGATGCCGACCGTGTAAAGCCCCAGGGTTTCGCGAAGGAGATAACGCTGAAGCATCCTGGGGCAGTATACGCTGCTCGTCAGTGAGAATCGCCCCTGGATTGGCTAAGCCCCCAAAAAGCTCGTCAAATCTCTGGTGCGCCCGGCAGGACTCGAACCTGCGACCTAAGGTTTAGGAAAGCCTGGCCAATCCTTAGGCGGTTTTGCCCTGTTTTGATTTTCCTTTGCTGGAAAGCTCTTTTTGCGGCTTCGCGTTTGCTGTAGCCGGTTCATTTTGCCCCGTTTTGCCGCTGTGTAGGTGTAATAAGGTGTCAAGGTCCAGGGCCGCCCTGCGTTGGTCTTCCTCTTGAAGGTGTTGGTAAATCCGCAGCGCTAGGCTAGGGTCCGCGTGGCGCAGTCGGTCGGCTACCTGCTTGGGGTTGAGGCCCGCCCGAAAAGCCAGCGAGGTATAGGTATGCCGGAGGCCGTGGGGGCTGATGTAGGGGATGCCCGCCTTCCGGCATAGCGCCTCGAGCGCCCTGGCCGCGTTGCGGTGGGTGATAGGGGTTCCCACCTCCGAAGGGAAAATCAACCCGTTCTCTTCCCAGCGCTTGGCGGTGGCCCGTTCTTCGGCCTGGGCTTGGCGGTGGGCGGCGAGCAGGGCTTGGGTATCCGGGTCCAGGTATAGCGCGGCCTGGGAGTGCCGGGTTTTGGTAGGGCCAAACGTGCCATCAAGCCGAAGGGTCCGGCGTACCCATAGCCGCTCCCCCTCCCAGTCCTGCCACTGAAGGGCTAGGGTTTCGCCAATCCGAAGCCCGGTAGCGAGCATAAAGGCAAACATGGGGTATAGCCGGTGTGACCGGGCGACCTCGAGGAACCTAGCCGCATCCTGGGCGGTCCATACCTGGGCGGGGCGCACCCGGCCCCCTGATGGAGGGTTTACCGCCTCTGCCGGGTTGGCCTCGAGCAGCCCAAGCCGTAAAGCGTCCCGCAGAGCTGCCCGCACGAACTGGAAGGTTTGCCGCCGGGTGGAAGGGGAGAGGTGGGCCAGGTCAGCCAGGAACGAGCGGATAGCCAGCGGGGTGAGCCGGGTGAGGGGGATATGGGCCAGCGGGGCCAAGCGTTTTTTGTATTCGTCATACTTGGCAACTGTGGAAGGGCGGATGTCGTGGGTGCGGATGTGTTCAGCAGCCCACCGCTCGAGCCACTCCCCCAGCCGCAAGCGGTTAGGCTGGATCACTCCATAGCCCGCTTTGGGCAGCAGCTTAGAGAGCTTTTCCGCCACTTCCCGCCGGGTGCGCCCGTAGACCCAGCGCTTTTGTTGTTTGCCATCCGGCCCATAGCCTACCGTAACGAAAGCCGCCCACCGCCCGTCCTTGCGCTGGAAGATGGAGCCTTCGCCTTTGCCGCGTCGGGGCATGTTATCTCCTAGTTCCACTCCCCATATGAAACCTTGATCTGGCCGTTTTCAGCCGGACGAAGCACATATGTGGTTTCAAAAGCCCTATCCAAGATTGGGCGATCTGGCAACCCCTCACACTTTAGAGTTTGACGCCAGCGTTTTTCTACGCGAACCGTAAAATTAGTGCCGTTTTTATCCATGGAGAGAATGCGTGGCGGAGAAACCTGCTGGGTATCCAAAACACAACCTTTTGTTTGCCTCTCCCTTACAAATGGGACAATATTCTTATCTACATAATCGGGGAAAGCCCATTTGTAAAGATCGGAAAGGTCGTTGGTACTTAAAGCATACCGATAAGCACGGTCGTACTGCATAACCACAGCCTCCGGAGGCAATATTAATGGTGAAGATGGGCTAGATATCACCCCACCCCTCTTAGGTCCAAAAATAGCTATCACAGTCAAAAATGCAACCAAACTTATAAGCCCCCACAAAACCCATGCAGATTTTCTTTTAATTGAACTTCCAGAAACGAAACCAGACTCTTTGGGCAAAGGAAGTTCTTGCTCGGCTGACTTCTCTAGCTGGGGAGTAAAAACGGGCTCCGGTGATGGAACATATGGGATAAGCTCAGATGTATCTTGGGATTCAACACGAACAATAGGCTTGCCAAGCTCCAACCCAATTTCTTGCAATAGCTTTTCGTCGTGATAAATAGCGGCAAAATACAATTTTTGCAACTCTTGTTTGGTCCAAAGAATAGTTTTATTGTATGCAGCCAAACGTTTAGCTGGTTCGGAAAAATCCAACGCGTTGCTCATGACTATAGAGTGATGTGCTCCATAGGCAGCTTTTGCTGCTACAGCCTGCTGTACCGCCGCGAGGCCAATGACTTTTTCGTCGTCCTGGCGATGTTTGGCTTGAATGACATATCTAATGCCGTCTGGGTTGTCTAAAACCAAATCACCCCCCAGATCGTAAGTTTTTTTGGTAACGTACACCTTCCAACCCAACGGCCTAAAGGTGCTCAATAAATCGGCAACATAAAGCTCTAAACCTTCGCCGTCGAGCTTTTCTAACCGCCTTGTGATGTCAGAGTCCGGCTCAAATAAAGGTTCGTGCTCCATACTTAAAGGTTCAGCTACAGACACGTTTACTTTTGTGCAAACATCACAACCTGCCTCCTACCGGGTCGTAGTAATAAACGCGGCCTACTACTATGCATTCATCAGGACGCATGGGGCGGTAACGCGGGTTATCCGATACTAACCAAAGCTGCCCGTCATCAAGACGCCTAACACGTTTGATAATGTGCCCATCCGAAGGTAATTCAAAAACATATATCTTGCCCTCGTGTAAATCCGTATCCCGAGGGTCCACATAGACCCTATCTCCCTCTTGCAAGGTAGGGGCCATACTGTCACCCTCGACTCGGTATAAAAGACTTCCTCGCCGCCACACGTCAGCAAGCACGGGTACGCCATAATCCACCGGCTGTCCGGCAGATGCCAACCCCAAAACCGTTTGAAGGATATAGCGGGTTTGCGTAACCCGTTCTTGTGGCTTAGGCCGGGGGATAAGTTCTTTACCTCGAGCCAGCGCGATCAAATCACTAACTGGAACGTCCAAAGCATAAGCCAGGCCCTCCAAAGTTGAAAGCTGGACCTCTTTCCACGATGCTACGCCTTTTATCAAATTGCCAAGGTGGGTATGGCTAATCCCGGCCATATTAGCCACCTTCCTCACCGATAACCCCAACTCCTTTATTCGCTTTTCAACAAAAGAGGACGCATCCTCAGCGGCCATGATGGCCCACACTCTATCGGCTTGAACGGTAACTGTAGCTGTCATTTTAGACAACTTAGCACAACAGGCTGCAACTTTACTTGACAAAATC
>DASTSL010000163.1:0-12400 GCA_035760705.1 Meiothermus sp.
AGTGCATTACTTCCTGATGCGCTACCAAGCTGGGGAGCCCAAGCCGCAACTGGCCGAAGTGGAGGGGGCGGAGTGGGTTCCGGTGCGCACAGCCCTGGCCCGGCTCTCCTACGCCAACGAGCGGGACATGCTGAACAAGGCTCTGAGCCGGTGGGAAAACCCCAGCCGTTCGCTGGCAGCGACGCAGGTTTAGGAGCTTGAGGCAAAAGGGGTGGGGTGCCGGGATGCCCTATCCCTTTTTACGTGTCGTCAGGAACGTTTGCTTTTCTCGATCCGCTTAGGATAGGGGCGGGTGTTAGGTGCACCCACGATAAAAGGGTGGGGTTGAGCGGCGCAAGGGTGCATTCCGAGATTTGCAGCGGCGTATCCTCGAGTCCAACCCCTCCATCCAGCGTGTTCCTATCGTGGAGGCACTTAGACCTCGAGCGCCCCGATGGGGACGATCTCGCCAAGGAGTAAGGTATGGGCCTACGTGAACGCATGGTGGAACTCACCACCCCCGAAGAAGCCGACCAGTTCATCGAGCAAAACCCCTTAGCCGCCATCTTCAAGGCCGGGACCTGCCACAAGACCATGCAGGGCTGGGGCCACGTACAAAAGTTCCTCGAGCCCCGCGAGGATATCCCGGTAGGGATCATCCGGGTAGTGGAAAACCGCGCAGCCTCGAACCGCGTAGCCGAGCGCAGCGGCATCGTCCACCACTCGCCACAAATCATCCTGTTCAAGGGGGGTCAGCCCATATACGAACTCAACAACTGGGACATCACCCCGGAAAACCTCGAGCCCGCCAAGGCCCTGTTGCCCGAGCCGGGTGAGGCGGTGCAGGCCGATGGGGCGAGCCACTCGAGCCTGGACACCTACAAACGCATCCTCGACCTGTACCTGGAGGGCCACCTCAGCGAGTACGAGTTCCAACTGGCTTACCTCAACACCTTCCGCGGCGACGCGTCCTTGCGCAGCCAGGAGGAGTTCGAGCTCATCAACAGCCTCTTCGGCAACCCCGATCAGGGCATCGCTGCCGCGACCGCCAGCGCCGTAAACCTGGGGCACCACATCCACCCGCTCACCATCATGCAGCACGAGGCCCGTAACCCCCAGGCCACCCCGCTCCGCGAACGGGCGGCGGCGCTGCGGGAAAAGCTCGATGGTTTTTGAGTCTTACGACTCAGGTTAAAGGTCAAAAACGGGCCTGTAGCTCGCAGGAAAAGCCTTCCACCACCAACCATTCGCCCTCACGCTTTGCTTCAGCCCTTTTCAAAGAGCAGTTGCTGGGCGGCCTCTTCGGGGGTGATTTGCCCGTGGGCCACCTGCTCGATGAGCCCCTGGCCCTCGCGGGTCTTGCGTCTCCCCCACTCCTGGATCACGCTCTCCACCTCGAAGCGGGCTCGCTCCAGCCGCTGGCTCTCGAGCAAACCCTTCTCGACGATGTGGCGGTAGTGTTCGTCCATCGTCTCGAAGAGTTCGCTCACGCCCTGGGCCTTGGGGGCCACGGCGGTCAGCACCGGGGGCTTCCACCCGCCCGGACGGGCCGGGGCCAGCTCGAGCGTGGTCTTTAACTCCTGCACGATCCGCTCGCCACCCGGCAGGTCAAACTTGTTGACCACAAACACGTCGGCGATCTCCATCACCCCGGCCTTGAAGGCCTGCACGGCGTCCCCGGCGGCGGGGGTCAGGATGAGCACGGTGGTGTCGGCCACCCGGGCGATGTCCACCTCGGACTGGCCTACCCCCACCGTCTCCACGAAGATCCGCTCGAAGCCGAAGGCCTCCAGGAGCGCCAGGGCCGCCACCGTGGCCCCGGCCAGCCCGCCGAGTGCCCCCCGGCTCGCCAGGGAACGGATAAAGACCCCCTGGTCCTGGTGGTGGCGCATCATGCGGATACGGTCCCCCAGGATGGCCCCGCCGGTGAAGGGGCTCGAGGGGTCCACCGCCAGCACCGCCACCTTCTCCCGGCGCCGCCGGGCCTCCTCGATCAATCGGTCGGTGAGGGTACTCTTGCCCGCCCCGGGGCTCCCGGTGAGCCCCACCACCCGCGACTGTCCGTGCCCACGCAAGCGTTTGAGCAACTCCTGCCCCGAGGGGTGACCCGATTCCGCCAGGGTGATGGCCCGGGCCAAGGCCCGCATATCCCCCGCTCTAAAACGTTCGTACAGCTCCATGAGGCCATTCTATGGGTACACCCAGGGACGGATGACGGTAAGCCAACGCCGATCGCTCATAGCTCATTGCTCATCGCTCATTGCTATGGATGCACCCAGACCGGCACGCTGCTGCGGTTCAACAGCGCCCGGGTCACCGAGCCAAAGAGCCGGTTGACCCCACTCCGCCCCACGAAGAGGGCATCGGCGCCGATCTGCTCGGCAAAACCCAGCAGCGCTACATCGGGGGGCTCGTCGGTGGAGAGCAGCTTGGCCTCCAGGCGACCCTCCTCGAGCAACGCGGGGAACCCCTCGATGAGCCGGTTGAGCCGCTCTAGGGTGGGCTGGTCGCTGCTGGGAGCGACGTGCAGCACGGTGATGTCGGCCCCGGTGGCTTGGGCCAGGGTGTAGGCCAGCTCGAGTCCCCGCTCGGAAGGACCGGCCAGGGCGGTAGCCACCAACAGGCGGGTCAGGGCTTGGGTCTCGCCCGCCGGGGGGACCACCGCGACCGGCTTCTCGGTCTGGGCGATCACCCGCTCGGTGGTGGTGCCCAGCAGCCGGTCTGCCAGGCTGTCCTCGCCGTGGGTGCCCATCACCAGCAGGTCGTGATGGGCGGCGTGGCGGAGGATGGCCGGGATGGGTTTGCCCACCTCGAGCAACGGGCGGGCCTCGGGGTCGAGCTGAGCCAGCCGCTCGCGCAAGGCCTCCACCCAGGCCGTTTCAGCGCACTCGAACAGCGCCTCGTCCTCCGCGCTGGTGAGCCGGGCCGCCCCCCCGTAGCGCGGCTCGACCGCGTGCAAGAGGGTGAGCCCTCCGCCAGTGGCCTGCCGCAGATACCGGGCAAACCACAAAGCCCGCCCCGAGGCGGCGGAGAAATCCGTGGGGTGGAGGATGTCCATAAAAAACCCATCGCGGATCGTCAGGGGCTCGAGGCAATAGGCTAGCGGCGACCTCAGGTCACCGCGATACAGGCCACCTCCACAGCCACGTCGCGGGGAAGCCGGGCCACCTGGACGGTCGCGCGGGCCGGGAAGGGGGCGCTGAAGTATTCGCCGTAGACCTTGTTGAAGGCCGCGAAATCGTTCATGTCGCGGAGGTAGCAGGTGGTCTGCACCACCTTGGAAAGCGAGCTTCCGGCGGCCTCGAGCACGGCTTGCAAATTTTTCATGACCTGGTGGGTCTGGGCTTCGATGTCGCCGGTCTCGAGCGTGCCGTCGGGCCGCAGGGGGATCTGACCCGAAGCGAACACCATCCCGTTCACCGCGATGGCCTGGCTGTAAGGGCCGATGGCTGCCGGAGCTTGAAGGGTCTCGACCTTTCTCATAGGCCCAGCTTACAACCTTGGAGCGTCACCATTAAGACCCGCCCCGGCAGGTGTATAAGCTTCGTTTATAGACTTTTGATAAAAAAGTTTGGATGGAAAAAGTCATGTTCGATCAGGGGAAAGCCGAGTTTATCCGCTATCTGTTTGACCTATTGAAGCAGGAAGGCCAAGACGTCACCCTTTACGACGACCCGATCAACCCCCAGGTGGTATTTCCGCTGGGAAGCTCGCTGTGGCGGCTGCGGGCCAGCGCGATCGAGCCCTACTACGAACACGACCAAGGTTAAAAAGCCATGCTCGAGCCGTAGCTACACTCGAGCCAGGATGCCGGATCTGGAGATTTCCCTCGCGCAAAACTTGGACGATGAGCTAAGTGCGCTCAGGGTAGAAGGGTGGGATTGACGGGCGGAAGGGTGAATTCCGGGGGTGCGGCGGCGCGGCCTCCTCAGCCACCCCTCCCCCCTCCACTACGTTTCTATCCTGGAGATACCTAGCGACCAAGGCTCAGCTCGAGCAGCTATTACAAGACCTACGACCTAAGCCGCTGGACCTTCACCCATCAGATTAGGATCGAGAAAGGTTCAATCCCCCACCGTCACCCGGTTCCGACGCTCAATACCCGCTATCCCGAAGATGAGGACTCGCTGCTCGCCACGTATATCCACGAGCAGCTTCACCCGCTCCGAAGCAGTCCGCCACGCTATCACCCTTAAACGCTCTACGGTCCCGGTCGGCCCACCCGACAAAGCCCGGAGTGAGTTCAGCAGCTACCTTTGGTGATCTGCTACCTCGAGTATCGGGCAGTAGCCGAACTCACCAGCCCGGAAAGGGCCCGCATGGTGGCAGAACGCAGGATCGCCTGGGGTATTTATGCCTTCGTGTACCGGGACCGAGGTTTTCCAGCCGATGCTCGAAGAGAATCGCTTGCTGCCCTAGGGCGGCAAAGGCCGGCTGAACTGGCTGAAGAGCACGTACCCCAGCGTAGCCAGCCACAGCAGCAGCAGGATCAGGTTACCCCGGCGCTCCCAAAAGGTGCCAGGGCGGGGCGGCTCAGTGATCTGGGTAGAGACCACCTCCATGGTCTCGCCGAGTTGCAGCCGGACCGGGCCCGCCGAACCCTCGAGCGGCGGCGAGTAGGTGCGGGTGAGGTTGGGCAGGTCGTTCCCCACCGCCGCCACCACCACGCTGATGTTGTCGGGGCCGCCCCACTCGTTGGCGAGCTGGATCAGCCGCTCGGCGGCCTCGTGGGGGGGATGGTTGCGAAGCATCTCGGCCAAGACGCGGTCCTCGAGCACCCCGCTGAGCCCGTCCGAACACAGCAAAAAGATGTCGCCCGGCTCGACCTTGACCCCCAGCAAATCCACCCGCACCTCGGGAAACGAGCCCAAAGCGTTAGTGATGACGTTCCGCCAGCGGTGGTTCTTGGCCTCTTCCTCGGTGAGAAGCCCCTGGCGCACCCGCTCAGCCACCCAGGAGTGATCCTGGGTGAGCTGGGAAAGCTGGCCCTTGCGCAGCAGATAAGCCCTCGAGTCGCCCACGTGGGCGATGAGCGCGTAGGGCAAGTCCAGCCAGAGGGCGGTGGCGGTAGTGCCCATGCCACGCGACTCGGGTTTTTGCCCGGCCTCGTAGATGACCCCGTTGGCCACCTCGAAGGCTTCTACTAACCGCTTGGGCAGCGGTTTTTCCACCTGGAGGACCTCGCTGATCTTCTCCACCGCGAGCTGAGCCGCTAAGGCTCCGGTGCGGTGCCCCCCCATCCCGTCGGCGACGACGAAAATGCCCCCGTAGGGCATGAGCACCTGGGCCACGGCGTCCTGGTTGTCCGCGCGTTTACGCCCCGGGTCGGTGCGGGCAGCGCTGGTGACGGCGGTGGCGCTCTCGGGAGCAGGCATATAGGGCGATTATAGACCAGGCTTTATGCGGCCAGGGTGCAAATGACGTGCTGGAAACGTAAACGGCGCGTTTATATCTGCCCTAAGCCGGAGAAGGCCTGTGACCCGTAGCCCGTGGCCTGTGGCAATAACTTATCGCCAAAGAATCCTTGGCGATCCGCCCTTTTTCAACTTGCCACAAGCCACAAGTCCGCTTTTGACGTACGGCGTAGGGCTTACCACCTATGCAGCCCTATCGCATCCTGCATGACTTTTGACCCTGGCCGGGCCGAGCATACTGGGGAAACCTACGCCGGTTCCCGGGAACCCCAAGGTTTCCGGGGTGGCGATGCGATAGAGTAGTGGCTGGATTGGAGTCGGGCAAGACTCGAGCGGTCAGGAGCTTCAAGACCCCAGGACTCCCAGCAAACAGGGGGACAAACCGTGATCACGGATACCGAGCTATTGGAGGCGAGAGCTAAGCTCTCGGCGGAAGAACAGATTGCCCTAGAGGACCTCGAGACCAAGGAGTGGCTCGAGTCCTTGGACTACGTGCTCAAAAGCGCCGGGCGAGACCGGGTAGCGGTGTTGATGGAAGCGCTCGAGCGCTATGCCTACCGGCACGGGGCGGCGCTGCCTAACCGGCTTTCCACCCCGTACATCAACACCATTCCCAAAGAACTCGAGCCGCCCTATCCGGGTGACCTCGAACTCGAGCAGCGCATCGCCAACATCCTGCGCTGGAACGCGGTGGCGATGGTCACCCAGGCCAACAAGAAGGCCGATGGCATCGGCGGGCACATCTCCACCTATGCTTCCATCGCCGAGCTGATGGAGATGGGCTTCAACCACTTCTTCCGCGGCCACGAGGCGGGGATGGATCGCGATCTGGTCTTCTACCAGGGCCACATGTCGCCCGGGGTGTACGCTCGGAGCTTCCTCGAGGGCCGATTGAGCGCCGACGACCTGGCCAAGTTCCGCCGCGAGCTGATGGAGGGGCCGGGCCGGGGGTTGGCCAGCTACCCCCACCCCTGGCTGATGCCCGACTACTGGGAGTTTCCCACCGTCTCGATGGGTCTGGGGCCCTTGCAGGCCATCTACCAGGCCCGCTTCATGCGCTACTTGGAAGACCGGGGCTTGAAGCCCAAGTCGAGCGCCAAGGTCTGGGCCTTCCTGGGCGACGGCGAGCAGGACGAGGTGGAGACCCTGGGGGCCTTGCGGGTCGCGGCCAGCGAGGAGCTCGACAACCTGATCTTCGTGGTCAACGCCAACCTGCAACGCCTGGACGGGCCGGTGCGCGGCAACTCCAAGGTCATCCAGGAACTCGAGCGCATCTACAAAGGCGCGGGCTGGAACGTGATCAAGATCGTGTGGGGCTCGGCCTGGGACGAGTTGCTAGCCCGAGACGACAAGGGGATCTTGCTCGAGCGCTTCGAGCAACTGGTGGACGGCGAATCGCAGCGCTACGCCGCCTACGGGGCCAAGGAGTTGCGCGAGAAGTTCTTCAACACCCCCGAACTCAAGGCCATGATCGAGGGCTACACCGACGAGCAACTGGAGATCCTCACGCTCTCGCGCGGCGGCCACGATAAGAAGAAGATCCACGCCGCCTACAAAGCCGCCGTCGAGCACCGCGGCAGCCCCACCGTGATCCTGGCCCGCAGCATCAAAGGCTACGGGCTGGGCCCCACCGCCCAGGCCAAGAATGTGGCCCACCAGGTCAAGAAGCTCAACCTGGAAGACCTCAAAGAAGCCAAGGAGTTCCTGGGCATCCCCATCGCCGACGAGGAACTCGAGAAGACCCCGCTCTACCACCCCGGCCCCGATTCGCCGGAGGTGCGTTACATGCTCGAGCGCCGTAAGGCCCTGGGCGGTCTGATCCCCGCGCGCAAGGTCAGCTTCACCCCCCTCAACACCCCCGATGCCTCCTTTTTCGAGGAGTTCTACGCGGGTTCGGGCGGGCGCGAAATCTCCACCACGATGGCCTTCGTGCGGATGCTGACCAAGCTGGTGCGCCACCCCGAGGTGGGCAAGTACGTGGTGCCGATCGTCCCCGACGAGGCCCGTACCTTCGGCATGGAGGGCGTGATCTCCTCGGTGGGCATCTATAGCCCTAAGGGCCAGCTCTACGAACCGGTGGACTCGGGAACCGTCACCGTTTACCGCGAGTCCAAGACCGGCCAGCTCTTGCAGGAGGGCATCACCGAAGCCGGGGCCATGGCCAGCTTTATCGCGGCAGGCACCGCCTATGCCCACTACGGTATCCCCACCATCCCCTTCTACATCTACTACTCGATGTTCGGCCTCCAGCGGGTGGGGGACTTGGTCTGGGCGGCGGGCGACCAGCGCACCAAGGGCTTCTTGCTGGGCGCCACCGCGGGCCGCACCACCTTGAACGGCGAGGGCTTGCAGCACGAGGACGGGCACAGCCACGTGCTGGCCCTGCCGGTCCCCAACATGCCCGCCTATGACCCGGCCTTCGCTTACGAGCTGGCGGTGATCCTCGAGGACGGCATGCGGCGCATGTACAAGGACGGGGAGGATATCTTCTACTACATCACCCTGATGAACGAGAACTACCCCCAGCCGCCCATGCCGGAGCCGCGCCAAGAGATCCGCGAGGGTATCCTGCGGGGCATCTACCGCTTCCAGAAGTCGGCCCTCAAAAAGCCCAAGGCCCGGGTGCAACTCCTGGGCTCGGGGACCATCTTGAACGAGGTGATCGAGGCGGCCAAGCTGCTCGAGGGCTACGGGGTCGCCGCCGACGTGTGGAGCGTGACCAGCTACAAAGCGCTTTATTACGATGCCATCGAAGCGGCCCGCTATAACCGGCTGCACCCTACCGCCAAACAGCCCAAGAAAGCCTACATCGCCCAAGTCCTGGAGGGCACCGAAGGCCCCGTCATCGCCGCCTCGGACTACATGAAGGCCCTGCCCGAACTCCTCGCCGGCCACCTCGACCGGCCCATCCACTCCCTGGGCACCGATGGCTTTGGCCGTAGCGATACCCGCGAGGCGCTGCGCGACTTCTTCGAGGTAGACCGCAACCACGTCACCGTGGCCGCACTCTCCATGCTCAAACAGACCGGCAAGCTCGAGGCCAAGGTCGTCACCGACGCCATCAAAAAGCTGGGCCTAGACCCCGAGCGGCAGGATCCACACAAACGCTGATAGCCCATAGCTGCTAGCCTATGGCCAAAGATTCTCCGCTATTGGCTAGGAGCAGCGGCTGAAAGGAGCATATGGCTACCGAACTCAAACTCCCCGACCTGGGTGACAACGTAGCCTCCGCCGTGGTGGTGGGGGTGCTGGTCAAGGAAGGCGATACCCTCGAGGCCGGGCAACCTTTCCTCGAACTCGAGACCGACAAAGCGGTGATGGAAGTGCCCGCCCCTTCGGGCGGCAAGGTCGAAAAGCTGATGGTCAAACCCGGCGACGAGGTGAAGAGCGGGCAAGCCGTGCTGATACTGGGCGGCGGAGCGGCAGAAGCTGCCCCTGCCGAGGCCAAAGGCGGCGGCCCCAACGACGGGGGGGACCACCCCAGCCCGGATAACGAGGGGGCCGCCCTGGGCAAAGCCGCCGGGACCACCAGCCCCAGCGCCCCGCCCGCGGTGCAGCAGGGGGGCGGCCAGGCCAGCGCGGCCAACCCGGCAGAGCAGCCGCTGCCCAAACCGGCTCCCTCCGCCCCGGCCCAGCCCGCTGCCCCCGCAGGCCGCCGCCTGGTCCCGGCGGCCCCCTCGGTGCGGCGCTTGGCCCGCGAGCTCGGCGTGGACCTGATGCAGGTGATGGGCTCCGGCCCCGCCCACCGCATCAGCGAGGCCGACGTGAAACGTTACGCCGCGGGCGAGACCTCCGCCCCGGCGCCAGCTTCTTTAGCTCTCCCCCCCGCTCAACCGGCCCTCCCCGACTTCTCCAAGTTCGGCCCCACCCACCGCGAGGCCATGTCGGGCGTGAGGCGGGCCACGGTGCGCTCGATGGCCCAGGCCTGGAGCACCATCCCGATGGTCACGCAGTTTGACAAGGCCGACGTGACCGAGATCGAGGGGCTGCGCAAGAAGTACGGCCCCCGCGCCGAGAAGCGGGGCGGCAAGCTCACCATGACCGCTATTTTGCTCAAGGTCGCGGCGGCGGCCCTGCGCCAGTTCCCCAAGTTCAACGCCTCCATCGACACCGGGACCAACGAGATCGTCTACAAGGACTACCTGCACGTGGGGGTGGCGGTGGACACGCCCAATGGTCTGCTGGTCCCGGTGATCCGCGATGTGGACAAAAAGGGCGTGATCGCCCTGGCGGTCGAGCTGGGCGAGATCGCCGCCAAGGCCCGCGACCGCAAGCTCACCCCCGAGGAGATGCAAGGAGCCTCCTTCACCATCTCCAACCTGGGCGGGATCGGCGGGACCGGCTTCACCCCCATCGTGAACTGGCCCGAAGTCGCCATCATGGGGGTCTCGCGCTCAGGGCTCGAGCCGGTCTGGAACACCGAAAAAGGCGCGTTCGAGCCCCGGCTCATCATGCCCTTCAGCCTTACCTACGACCACCGCCTCATTGACGGGGCCGACGCGGCCCGCTTCTGCCGCTTCGTGGCGGAGATGCTGGAAGACCCCTTCTTGCTGGGGTTTGAAGGGTAAGTTGGTCAAAAGCAAACCGTCGCATTTGTTTCCGGTACTTCCCCCGAGGAGAACCCCGGACGCTGGCCCTCCGCGAGTAGGAGGGCCACCCTTTAGGGCTGACCGCAGAGGTCGAGCATCCCCCGCCCTACCTCTGTCGGAGGTAGTTCGCGGAACGGCCTTGGCCGCGTTTTGATGGCCTGTTCGATCTGCTGGGGGATCGCACCGGGTTGGGCCTCGCGCCACAGGGCCAGCGCCCCCGCGACCGAAGGGGCGGCAAAGGAAGTACCGGTGTAGATTTGCGCGGGCAGCGTATAGGGGGCCGTTTGCAAACAGCTATCTGAGGGGTGAGCGCATAGTCACCTGAGGCTCAAAGGGTTTTGAGCTGTGTGGGAGGGTGATTTCGGCGTAGGTTGAACCGCACCAGCAGGCAGTAGGTCAGGATAGAGACTGCACAAAGGGCTCTGACGTTCTTCAGCCCTTTGAGGGGGAGGTGTTCGAGGCCGAAGAGATCTTTTAGCTGTCCCTGAAAGGGCTCGATGGTGGTCTTGCGCAGGACGAAGGCTTCTCGCCCCGCCGGGGACGCCGGGGAGTGGTACAGTTGGTGCCGCTCCTGCCGCAATTCAGAGGCTCGCTGGCTCAGCCCTTCGGGCATCGAGGTGAGGAGGGTGCAGCAGTTACCCTGGGCGTGCATCAGGCCGGCGTCGGCAGCGGCCACCGTGGGGTCGAGCCGCCCCTAGGCGATGAGTCGCTCGGTCATCTGGCCCAGCAGTTGCTGTACCGCTGCAGGAATGGCTTTGAAGCGGCGGGAGAGGGTAGTGCAATGAAGGTCAACCCGGCCAAACTCAAGACTCAGGCCGCTTTTGCAGGTGCTGGTGCAGGGCGGCAAATGCGCTGATCCCCAGGACCCGCAAGTACACCCACAGCTTCAGCATCGCTACGTCGCTGTACACGTAGGGATATCCAGCTCCTCCAACTGCTCTAGTAGCCTTGCGAGCTCTGGGTGTACCATCGGAAAACCTCCTGTGCTGTGTTCATGGCAAATACAGCCTACAGGAGGGTTTCTTGTTCACAATATACAGCTATGCAATGCTTATGCGCTCACCCCTCAAATACTTAGAAGGATCGGCCAACCCCTGAGGGAGAGAGCCTGAGCCCTCTCCCTCGATGGCGCTCGAGGCCACCACCGCAGTTGCGAACAACCCCCAAACGCTTCTGGCGAAAGGTTTGTCGGGCCGGATTCCCTAGAAATTGGGGGGGTTTGGCCTTACACTTTGCTTTATGCAGGCAAGCCTCTCACCGCGCACCGGCGTGAGGACGCTTACAGGCGAGCAGCACGCTATCTCGTAGCCTATTTGAGGCATGGCTTTTTAGGGGGTACACGATCGAATTGGAGAAGCTCAAGCGCTACACCGTCAAAGATGCCGAGGAAACCTACCTGGTGCCCCAGTGGGCCGCCGGGTTTTTTCGTGTGGGCGAGGATGGGCAGCTCGAGGTCACGCCCGAGGGGAACGGTGGCCCCAGCGCCTCG
Organism: Meiothermus sp.; assembly: GCA_035760705.1. Taxonomy (GTDB): domain Bacteria; phylum Deinococcota; class Deinococci; order Deinococcales; family Thermaceae; genus Allomeiothermus. The sequence goes on from DASTSL010000163.1 coordinate 11,472, forward strand.
CTCTACGAGATCGTCTCAGACCTGCGCGACGAGGGTCGCCCGCTGCCGGTGCTGCTGCGCTTCCCGCAGATCCTGGCGGCCCGGGTGGTCGAACTCAACGAGGCCTTCCGCCGGGCCATCCAGAAGTATGAGTACAAGGCCGAGTATCGCGGCTTGTACCCGGTCAAGGTCAATCAGCGGCGGATCGTGGTGGAGACCATCGCCAAGGCCGGGCGGCCCTACGCTCACGGGCTCGAGGCCGGGAGCAAGGCCGAGCTGGCTCTGATCCTGGCCCAAGACCTGCACCCCGAGGCCATCATCGCCTGCAATGGCTTCAAGGACGACGACTTCATCCGGCTGGCCCTGATGGGCAAGAAGCTGGGCAAGAACGTGATCATCACGCTCGAGAAGTTCGCCGAGCTGGGCCGGGTCATGCGGATCGCCAAGGAACTGGGCGTGGAGCCGCAGATCGGCATTCGCTACAAGCTCAAGGCCAAGGGCTCGGGGCAGTGGGAAGAATCCGGCGGCGAGGCGGCCAAGTTCGGCCTCACCACCCCGGAGATCATCCGGGCGGTGGACCTGCTGGCCGAAGCCGGGATGCTCGGCACCATCGCTATGCTGCACTCGCACGTGGGTAGCCAAGTCACCGACATCCGCCGCATCAAGCAGGCAGTGCGAGAGATCGCCCAGACCTATGTGCAACTGCGCAAGCTGGGAGCCCCGGTACGCTACTTGAACTTAGGGGGCGGCCTGGCAGTGGACTATGACGGCTCCAAGACCGCCTTTTATGCCTCCGCCAACTACTCACTCAACGAGTACGCCGAAGACCTGGTGTACGTGACCAAGGAGATCTGTGACGGGCACGGCGAACCCCACCCCACCCTGGTCACCGAGTCGGGGCGGGCCATCACCGCCTACCATAGCGTGCTGGTGCTCGAGGTGGTGGACAC
>DASTSL010000164.1:0-46627 GCA_035760705.1 Meiothermus sp.
CAGGATTCCCCGGCGGGCTTACAAAGACTTGCTCGAGGCTGTCCAAATTTTGGTCCGGGGACTTGACTGAAGGCGGTTACCGGCTGGTCGCAACGGCGGCAGCTACCAAAAATCCCGCACCTGCATTTTCACTTGATCTCCAACAGCAAACCCTAAACGGTCTATACTGATTCCATGATCCGCCCGGTGAAATTCACCGTAGACGACCTGGATAACTCCCCCGACGACGGGAAGCGCCGGGAGGTTATCGAGGGAGAACTCTACGTGTCGCCATCACCCACCCGCCATCATCAGCGCATCCTGCGCCGCCTGACCATCGCCGCAGGGAATTACCTCGAGCAAAACCCCGTCGGTGAAGTTTTCTTCGCCCCCTTTGACGTACGCTTCTCGCTCAGCGATGGCGTACAGCCCGAGCTTCTTTACATATCGAACGAAAGAGAGCAGATCATCGGGGAAAAGTATGATGGACGGCACACCAGACTAGGTGGTAGAAATCCTCTCGCCTAACAACCGCAGCTACGATCTCCAAACCAAGCGTCGCCTGACCAGAAATACGGGGTCAAGGTGTACTGGGTCGTTGACCCGCTGGAGCAAAAAGTTTTTGGGAGGAAGGTGAAGAGGAAGCCACCATCTTCTCTTTGTCCGAGAAGGTCGCGGTTTCAATCCTCCCTGGCTTGAGTTTTAGCGTGGCTAAGCTGGTTGCGCCCTAACCGCCGATCCCCACCATCACTCGCTCGCGCAACTTGGGCAGGGTGTTGCCAAAAGCGGGCTTGCGGTCGGTGGCGAGCAGGATGGCGTCCACCAGCGCCTCCACCGGGTTTTCCGCCTCAAAGGCCCAGTGGATGTCCAGCTCGAGGTCGGTGAGCAAGCAAGGCCGGATCTTCTTGTCGGAAGTGAGGCGCAGCCGCGAGCAGTTCGAGCAGAAGGGCTCGGCCACCGGGTTGATAAAGCCCACCGTGCCCACCGCGCCGGGGATCTGGTAGACCCGTGCCGGAGCCGTGGGATCGGTATCCAGCTTTTCCAGCGGCCCGAAGTGCGCCTCGAGCTCGGCCTTGGTCTCGGCCCCGGCGATAAAGCGAGAACGGTAGAGTTCGGGGTTGGAGTTGTCGAGGTGCATGTACTCCAGAAAGCGCACGTGCAGGGGCTTATCCAGCGAGAGCGAGGCCAGCGGGATGACCTCTTTCTCGTTCATGCCCCGGATCATCACCGCGTTGATTTTTACCGGGTGCAGATTCAGTTCCCAAGCCGTCTCGATGGCTTCCCAGACCCGCTCGACCTGCCCGCCACGGGTCATGGTCTTGAAGACCTCGGGCGTCACCGCGTCCATCGAGAGGTTGATGCGCCCCAGCCCGGCGGCCACCAGTTCCTTAGCTTTGCGTTTGAAGAGCATCCCGTTGGTGGTGATGGCGATGTCGGGGATGCCGACTTCACGGGCTGCCTCGATCATCTGAGGGAGTTCTTTGCGCACTAGGGGCTCACCGCCGGTAAACCGCACCGACTCGAGGCCCAGCAGACGCATGGCGGTGAGGAAGTTTCGCACATCCTCGACCGTGACCGTCCCGGGCGGCTCACCCTGCTCCCAGTCCAGGGGGTGGCAGTACAGGCAGTGCAGGTTGCAGCGCGGCGTGACCGAAAGCCGCAAGTCCTTGATGAGTCGCCCGTAGTTGTCGAGTAGCTTCATGCCAGCCCCCCTCCTAGGGGGTGCGGGGGTTATTGATGGCCCCCTGTTAGGGTCGTATCGCATTCTAATGCAACACGCCCAGCCTAGCAGGTCGCGCAAATTACAAATGTCGTGTGTGGTCGTACGTCGAACGCCATTCGCCTTACGCTAAAAAAGCTTCCTAGAGATTTTTTGACGTAAGGCGTAGGACATAAGACGTAGGGCGCCTTAGCATGACGGTCGTTTGACTCACTGCGTAGGATGCCGAAACCGACTAAGCTCAGGGCTATGAAAACCATCGTCCTCTTCGACGGGGTGTGTAACCTCTGCCACGGGACGGTGCAGTTCATCCTGCGGCACGACCCCCAGGCGAGGTTTCAGTTCGCCTCGCAGCAGTCCGAGGCCGGGCAACGGCTTCTGGCCGCGCACGGGCTTTCGACCGCGCAAGCCCTGGCCGACAGCGTGGTGGTGCTCGAGGGCGAGCGGGTCTATCTCGAGTCCGACGCCGCCCTGCACATCCTCCACCAGCTGGGAGGGGTGTGGGGCTGGGCCTACCTCCTCCGCTGGATTCCCAAGCCCTGGCGCGACCGGATCTATCGCTGGGTGGCCCGCCACCGCTACCGCATCTTCGGCAATCGGGAAAGCTGCATGGTCCCCACCCCTGCCCTGAGCAGCCGCTTCCTCGATGGCTGAAGCTCCCCTATCCGAATGGACGGCGGTACTCTAAGGGTCAAGCTCGAGCAATTCAGCCCGGCCCATTCCCCCAGTCCAACTCCAGGGCCTAGCTATCGTCTTACAAAAAATAAAGCTGTTATTGACATTATAGAAAGTTTGTTTTACACTTTTAGCCATGCAGACACTCGGATGGGTTCTCCTGATCGGAGGGATTCTTCTGGCGACCGGGCTATTGGGCCCGATTCTGGGGGTCATCTTCGCGATCCTCGCCCTGCCGTTGGCCCTCGTCTTCGGGGCGATTGCCCTGCCGGTGGTGATCGTGGTGGGGGTGTTGGGGCTGGTGCTGGGTCTGATCGGGGCCGTGGTGGGCGGGGTGTTCTCGGTGCTGGGTTTCTTGCTGCACTGGGCGGTGCCCATCGCGGTGATCGTGCTGGGGATCTGGCTCTTGACCCGTGGGCGGGATACCCACAGGCCCCTTCGCAGCTAAAGCTCGCCCCCTCGAGCCCCGTCGCCCGGATCAACCCCGCTGGCACCGGGGCTCGAGACCTATCCAAAGGAGGACCACTTGAGCCTCGAGCTACGTCCGATCGATCCCCGCAGCGCCAGCCAGGCCGAGTACCGGGCCATGACCGAGTTCTGGAACCGGATGCGCTCGGAGGTGCTGCCCGACGACCCACCCATCCCCCTGGAGGAGCGCATCGCCGGTTGGAAGAACCTCCCCGACTTCGTACGGGTGGTGGCTTGGACCTTCTGGGGCGCTGAGGAGATCGTCGCGGTGGGCAACGCGGATTACCTCCAACTCGAGGAGAACCGGCACGTCCTCGACTTTGAAATCCGGGTGCTGCCCCCCTACCGCCGCCAGGGGCTCGGCAAGCGGTTATTCGGCTACCTGGTGGAGACCGCCGAGCGAACCGGAAAACGCCTCATGCTCACCAACACCAACGAGCGGGTGCCGGGCGGAGCCGCCTTCATGGAGCGGATCGGGGCGGCGCGGGGGCTCGAGACCCACACCAACCAGCTCGACTTGAGGGAACTCGACCCCAACCTGATCCACGGTTGGCTCGAGCAAGGGGTGGCCAGCGGCTACACCCTGGGGTTTTGGGAGGGACCCTACCCCGAAGACGAGCTTGCCGAGTTCGCTCGGTTCATGGCGGTGATGAACACCGCCCCCCGCGACGACTTAGACGTGGAGGACTTCAAATACTCGCCCGAACTCGTCCGCCAGATCGAGCGCTCGTTGTTCGCCGCCGGAAACCGGCGCTGGACCTACTGGGTCAAGGCCCCGGACGGGCGGTTCGCCGGGTACAGCGAGATCACCTGGAACCCCAGCCGCCCACAGATCCTGCACCAGCAGGGCACCGGGGTAGAGCCCGAGTTCCGCGGCCACGGCCTGGGCCGCTGGCTCAAGGCGACCATGCTCGAGCGGGTGCTGCGCGAGATGCCCCAGGCCCGCTTCGTCCGCACCGGCAATGCCGACTCGAACGCCCCCATGCTCAGGATCAACCACCAGCTGGGCTTCAAGCCCTATCTCTCCACCATCGTCTGGCAGGTGGAAACCGCGAAGGCCAGGGCCTACCTGAATGGCTAAGTGTCTCCAGGGGGAAAATGTCCTATGCGCAGGCGGTTGGTTATGCCGGAATTGCCGCGGCTCAGGAACCAGATACCTCCCCAAACCAAAAGGCCGACCCTAGGGTCGGCCTTATTCGTGTGAGGTTCGGCTTAGAGCGTAAACGCCAAGCGCAGGAGGCCGTAAAAGCCCCCTCCGTAGCCCAGCTCGCCCTTGAAGGTCAGGTTAGAGGCCAGGGCATAATCAGCCCCCAGGTAAAGGCTCCAGGCGAAAGGAGTGGGCACGATCTGGTCGAGCGAAAGCCCACCATAGATAGTTAGGGGGTTCATGTAGTAGTCGGCCTCTACGTAACCACTGAGCCCGTACCCTACCGACCTTCCCGAAGGAGCTAGGGGAATATCCACAGCGAACTCGAGCCCCGAGAGCAGATCGAGCATTTCTGAAAGCTTGTAGGTTAGGTCAACCCCAACCCGCGGGACGATGTCGAAGCCGACCTCAACCGGGCTTGGGAGCAAGCTGATGGTCAGGGGTAGCCGCAAACCGGCGAAGGCGCTCACCGAAAGCGGGCCGTTCTCCACCACATCCACCGTGTAGGTAGCGAAGGGCCGGAGCAAGACACCCACACTGAACGGGGAGGGCACCACTCCCGCGCCCAGACGCCCCAATACCCCCACCCGAAGGTTAGGGACCACCTCTTGGCTATAGGTAGCCTGAACCTGGCCGGTGAGAGAAAAGCTCTGGGCCGAAGCGGGGGCCGCTAGAGCAAGCGCGGTCAGACCAGTGAATAGAAGCTTTTTCATATCTCCTCCTCGCAGGAAAATATCATGAGAAAATCATTTGCACAACCCTTGGCTGGATAAAAAAACACATCCGAGCAGTTCAACACCGCCCGGATGCGCGGAATTTTATCCAGCCTTTAAGTTGCGCCAGGGTAAGTTGGTCACCTAGGGCGTTGGCGGGACGCCTGAGGGGATGTACGGGGCGCAATGCCCGCAAGCCTCATCACCCCCGGTTTACATCGGGAGATACTTGGGTTCTCAGTTCAGCGGGAAACCACGCGCCGCCGCTCCGAGTAGGAGCGCTCCCGCCGTGGGCCCCGGCCTTCGCTCTCGCGGCGTTCGCGCGAGGGGCTTTCCGCCGGAACCTCGTGGGCACGGGAGAGGTGGAACTCGCTCAAGTTTTGCTGGATAGATTCGAGTTCGTCGGCCTGCACGTCGAGATAAGCAGCGTCCTGCGAGAGCACGATCCGCCCGATCCGGCCCGCCCCGGCCTTCTTGAGCACCGCCACCACCCGCGGAACCGTGAGGCGTTGCCCGCTGAGCTTCACCGTGACCAAGCCTTCCTCGCCGGTGATGAGGCTCTTGGGGGCCGAGACGGTACCCAGCATGAAAGCCAGGAGCCCGGCAATGGCCTCGCGGTCATTCGCCAACCGATCCGCCAGCTCGCGCCAGGAGGCTCGCTCGTGGGCAGGTTGCTTGGCGAGACGGGTCAGCAAACTCTGCCACTTGGCCTCCTGGACCTCCTCGGGGGTAGGCGGGTTGATCCGCTTGAAGCGGCGCTTGACGGCGTACTCGAGGTTCTCCAGCTCGCGGCGCTCGCGCGGCCCGTAGAGCAGGATGACCCGCCCACTCCGCCCGGCCCGACCGGTGCGCCCCGAACGGTGCTGGTAGGGCTCGGCCTTCTCGGGGAGCCGAAAGTGCACCACCAAGTCCACCTCGGGAATGTCGAGGCCCCGAGCGGCCACGTCGGTGGCGACCAGTACGGTGTCGGTGCCCTCGCGGAAACGGCCCAGCACCCGCTCACGCTCGCGCTGGCTCATGTCGCCGTGGATGGGCGCCGCCCCAATGCCACGGGCTTGCAGGCCCATCGCCAGGTCGTCCACCTCAGCCTTGGTGCGAGTGAAGACGATGGTGCGTTCGGGGGCATAGGCAAAGATCACGTCGGCCAAAATCACCATGCGGGTCTGTAAAGGGGCTTGCAGGGCCAGTTCCTCGTAGCTCACCTGCTCGTCCTTGACCACGTTGACGTGGATGGGATTCTGCATGTAACGCTCGGCCAGGCGTTTGGCCCAAGCAGGCACGGTGGCCGAGAAGAGAAAGGTCTGGCGGGAAGCTGGGGTCGCGCCCAGCAGTTTTTCCACGTCTTCCTCGAAACCCATCGAGAGCATCTCGTCGGCCTCGTCGAGCACGGCGATCTCGATCTGGGAAAGATCAAGGACGCCCTGATCGAGATAGTCAATGGCCCGGCCCGGCGTGGCGACCACCACATCCGTGCCGCGTTTGAGCCCTTCGGCCTGGGTGCCGTAACCGGTGCCGCCGTATATGGTCAGCACGTGCAGGTGCGGAGCCACCCAGGCGAGTTCACCCGCTACCTGCACGGCGAGTTCGCGGGTGGGGGTGAGAATAAAGGCGCGGGGCGCACGTCCGCGCTGGCGGCTGGCCTCGAGCTTGTTGGCAATCGGCAAAGCGAAAGCCAGGGTTTTCCCGGTTCCGGTGCGGGCCTGACCCAACACATCTTTGCCCTCCAGCGCCAGCGGAATGGCCTGGGCCTGGATGGCGGTGGGGGTGGTGAAACCTTTGGCCTCGAGGGCCGAGAGCACCTCGGGGCGTAAAGCAAAATCTTTGAACTCCATTCAAATCCTCCAGGGCTTTACCGCTACCCCGAAAGAACACGCTCACGCTAACCCTAAGCGGGGACTTCACGGTTTTCAGCCCATGAGTGCGCGCTAGCGCACCAATCCCCGTCCGAAAACCCGCTGGTTTTTGTAAGGGGACGTTCTGCCCGAAGGCACAACCGCTCTAGTATGACCGATATTGATCGGAAATTCAAGGCTCGAGGCCGGTTCTCTCCCTGGAGCGGGGCTGCTTTCGTGGGAGCGAAACATTCTCCCGGCGGGAGGTGCGGGTCTTTTTGTCCGGACGGCGGATCGGCTCGCTTGTCGCGCTCGCCCCCTCCCAGCCCAAAAACAACCATCGCTACCGTGAGCCTTAGCCCTCTGCGCCAAGCGCTTGCATCAGGCAAGGGAGAGAGGTTCAGATTTTCTTCGCTGAGAACGACAATATTGCCGACTCTCAGGTGATACTAAAGCGTGAAGCTCAGAGGAATTACCCGCACCTTTTGCCCGACTTCTGCCCCGACTCCGGCCTCGAGCACCACCAAGGCATTCCCCACCGCCATCGAGCGCAAAACCCCGCTGGACTGGTTGCCGGTGGTGTGTACTTGCAACCCGCCTGCGCCAAACGAAAGCACCGCCCGGCGATAGGCGACCTTACTGGGGTTGGGGCTGAAGGGGGTGGCGGCGACAGCCTCGAGCACGCTGTAGGGCGCATCGGTGCGGGACAAAGCCCTGAACAGATAGGGCCGAGCGAACAAAAAGAACGTGACCATGCTCGAGACCGGGTTCCCTGGCAGCCCGAAGATCGTGAGGCCGTTCCACTCGGCGAAGAGGAGCGGCCCGCCGGGTTGCAGCCGGACTTTCCAGAAGTGGATTTGGCCTTCGCGCTCGAGGAGTTGCCGCACGATGTCGTACTCGCCCATCGAGACCCCACCGGTGGTGAGCAGCAGGTCGAGCTTGCCGACCCCGCGCAGTTTTTCCCGCAACCACTCGGGCTGGTCGGGGATTTTACCCATCAGGATCGGTTCCCCGCCCGCGTCCCAAACCAGCCCGGCAATCGAGTAGTTATTGGCGTTGTAGACCCCGCCGTAAGGCAAAGGCTCGCCCGGCTCCACCACCTCGTCGCCGGTGGTGAGGATGCCCACCCTGGGGCGAGCGAACACCGGAACCCTAGGGTATCCCATCGCCGCACACATTCCCACCCGCCCCGGGGTGAGAGAATCGCCCTTCTTCAGCAGCACCTCGCCCGCCCGGAAATCATTGCCCTTGGGCCGGATGTCGCCGGGGTTGGCGGGCTTGAAAAACAGCACCGTGTCCCCCTCGCGCCGGGTGTCCTCCACCCGCAGGATCGCGTTTGCTCCCTTGGGGATCGGGGCTCCGGTAAAAATCCACACCGCCTCGCCGGGGCCGACCTCGCCGGGAAAGGGTTGGCCCGCCGGGGCTTCCCCGATCACCTTCAGGCGCACCGGGTTTTCCGGGGTGGCGCTGAGGGTGTCCTCCACTCGAGCCGCGTACCCATCCAGCGAGGTGTCGTCCTGGTCGGGGTGGTTGACCTGAGAAACGAGGTCGCGTGCCAACACCCGTCCATAAATCTGCGAGAGGGGAAGTTCCTCGGTTTGCGAAAAGGGTTTTACATGGGCGAGGATGATCCCGAGCGCTTCTTCCACCGTGAGGTTCTGCCGCATGAGTCCATATTAGGCCGTTAGCGGTTAGCCTGGAGTAGGTACCGCCCTCCAACGATCAACAACCAACTTATGGAAGCTAGACATACAATTAAGGCGTGAGCCTCAAACTTTCTGACATCCAAGCCGCCCGGAAACGACTCACCGGGCTGATCCACGAAACCCCGCTCCTCCACGACACGGCGCTCTCGCAAGAGCTGGGGGTGCCCGTCTACACCAAGGCCGAGAGCTTACAAAAAGCCGGTTCCTTCAAGGTACGCGGGGCCTACAACAAGATCAGCCAGCTCTCGCCCGAGGAAAAAGCCCGGGGGGTAGTGGCCCCCTCGGCGGGGAACCACGCTCAGGGGGTGGCGGTCGCCGCCAAGATGCACGGGGTCAAGGCGACCATCGTGATGCCGACCTTCGCGCCCCTGACCAAGGTGATGGCGACCAAGGCTTATGGCGCCGAGGTGGTGCTCGAGGGCCACTCCTTCGACGACGCGGCGGCCATTGCCAAGGAGTTGCAAGAGACCAAGGGCTACGTCCCGGTGCACGCTTTCAACGATTACCTGATCATGGCCGGGCAGGGGACGATTGGGCTCGAGATCCTCGAATCCCTGCTCGACGTATCGGTGCTGGTAGTTCCGATCGGCGGCGGGGGGCTCATCTCGGGGATCGCCACCGCGGCCAAGGCCCTCAAGCCGGAGGTCCGGGTGGTGGGGGTACAGGCGGCAGGTTGCTCGGCGGTGAAACCGAGCCTCGAGGCCGGGCACCCGGTCGCGGTGCCGGTGGCCCAGACCATCGCCGATGGGATCGCGGTCAAGCGCCCCGGTGACCTCACCCTGCCGATTATCCGCGAATTGGTGGACGAGGTGGTGGAGGTCACGGATGACGAAATCGCCCGGGGCATCGTCCACTGTGTGCAGAAGAGCAAGCTGGTGGTCGAGGGGGCGGGGGCCGCAGGCGTAGCGGCTCTACTCGCCGGGAAGGTCAGCTTGCGGCCCACCGACACCGTCTGTACCGTGCTGTGCGGCGGGAACATTGATGGGAATTTGCTGGCGAGGGTCATCGAGCAAGTCTTGGTGCGCCAAGGCCGCTACATCCTGCTCCGGCTGGCGGTGATTGACCGCCCCGGAGCCCTAGCCGCCGTCATCGAGAAGGTGGCCGAGGCCAAGGCCAACATCATCGACATCTTCCACCGCCGGGCCTTGTGGCTGGCCCCCTTGGGCAAGGTGGGGGTGGAATTGGTGCTCGAGGTGCGCGACGAGGCCCACGGGCTCGAGGTGGCGGAGTTTTTGCGCAAGGCGGGGTACTCGGTGGAGCAGGAGGGGCAGTTCGCCTGGCCGGAGTAAGAGGTTTTATAGATCAAGCCTTGCTCGGGAGATCCTTGAGTATGTCATTGCCGAAGCCAGGACTGAAGCCGATTTAGTGGAAGAGTTTTAGAAAGCCGCGCTCGAGGATTGGAGCGAATTGTAAGGCAGGTGGCTTGCCGATTTGCGTACACATGCGTACACTTTTTTGAGGAGGCATCCATGTTGAAGCACTGGCTGTAGCAGTTGTCAGGGGTAGCCCTGAAAAGTTTTTATCACCGCAACGTGGTTGACTCGATCCGAAATTGAACTGGATGAAGCCAAAAGAATAAGTGAAACCTGAAAGGATCAAATCATGAGTCTGCCCAAGATTCGACAGGTTGGGGTGCGGGAATTCCGCGAGGAACTGGCCGCGTTCCTCAACAACCCCGAGCCGGTAGCCGTGACCCGTCACGGGCGCACCATTGGATACTTCATTCCGGCTCCCGACCCGGAGAGAGCCAAGGCCGACTTACAGACCTTTCTGAAGTCTGCGTCGCGCGTCGAGGCGCTGTTATCAGAGCTTGGGGTAACCGAAGAGGAGATTCTCGATGAGTTCAAGCAGCGACGCGGGAAAACCTCTCCCAAAACCCCTCGTGACCGACGCGATGGTGCTGATTAGCGCGGTGATGGGAAGGGGAACCCGGCAGATTCTGCAAGACCTGATCGGACAAGTGGCCTTCTTCGCCCCCGAGGACGCTTATCTCGAGGCCGAGGAACATCTCCCGGAAATCCTCGTGAAACGCGGGGCTTCTCAGAGCGGTTCCCACGAATAGTCGGCGTGGCAAAAAACGCCGTACCGACTACAATACGACGCACACGGTGCGTCGTATTGGTGGGAAACGCGATCAGGAACAGGTGAACGAAGTACTTGGGGCGCTCGAGGATTTGAAACAGATCATCGTGCCGGTCTCGAAGAGCCCGTACGAGCAGCTACAAGAACGGGCTAGCCAGCGGCTCCCGCAAGACCCGGAGGATTGGCCGTGTGTGGCACTCGCTTTGCATTTGGCGGATGTCCTATCTGAACGAAAGGCACCGATTACTTCGGCTGTGGTTTGCCGGTCTGGACGAATCAAACGGTTCGCGTTTACGCCGAATAACCCAATCATTTGTAGGGACGACGGGCCCGTCGTCCCTAACATGACAACGACCCTGGTTGACCTTGCCTCCCTACGCGGGTGTCAGGGCGACCTTTACCGCCCCCCGTTTATCAAACATCTCGTAACCGTGCGGCGCCTCGTCCAGCGTGAGCCGGTGGCTAAAAATCCAACTCCCGCTGATCCGCCCGGCCTGCTGCAAAGCCAGTACCTCGTCCATCCAGCGCGGCACGTTCGCCAGCGAGCCGTGGAAGCGCACCCCACGGGTGAAGGCCTCGAGCCAGGGGTAGGTAAAGGTCTCGACGGTGGGCACACCCAGGGAAGCCACCACCCCGCCCGGCCCCGCCAGCTTGAAGGCGGTCTCGAGGGCCTTTCCCTCCCCGCCCACCGCCTCCACCACGATGTCCGCGCCGAAGCCGTCGGTTTCGCGGTAGAGGTGGCTCACCGGGTCGCGTTCCTTGGGGTTGAGGGGGATGGCCCCGCGTTTTTCCGCGATCCCCAAGCGGTGCGCGTCGAAGTCCACCGCGTAGATGCTCCCGGCCCCCAGGGTGCGGGCCACCTCCACGGCCATCAGGCCCACCGGCCCCGCGCCCACCACCGCCACGCTCATGCCGGGCTCGAGCCAGGGCCGCACCCCACCGTAGGCGGTGGAGAGAATGTCCCCGGCGAGGATAGCTTCCTCGGCGGGCAGCGCATCAGGGATTTTGCGAAGCGAGAGATCGGCCTGGGGAACCCGCACCTTCTCGGCCTGCGCCCCGCCCAAAGCCCCGAAGGCGATCCCGTAGCCGTAGACCATACCGTTGGTACAGGCAAAGTAGCGGGTTTTGCGGCAGGCCGCGCACTCTCCACACGCGGTATGGAAGCTACCCACCACCCGGTCGCCGGGTTTGACCCGCTTGACCTCGGGGCCGGTCTCGAGCACCCTCCCCACGAACTCGTGTCCCAGGCTCATGCCGGGCAGAACCCCCGGCACCGCCCCGTGGTAGACGTGCAAATCCGAACCGCAGATGGCTGCCAGTTCGATTTTGACCAGGGCATCGGAGGGGGAAAACAGCTCGGGCTCGTCCACTTCCCCGATCATCACCTGGCCGGGGCCTTCGTAGATCACCGCTCGCATGGTCGAATCACCTCTCGAGATCCCCCCCCCGCGCTTGCGCCAAGCGCGGGGGAAGTCAGGTGAGGGGATGAAACCGCAGGGCTCGGGCGTGACCAAAAGGCCGACTTCCCTACGTCAAAATACCCTCGCTCCGCTCGCCCCCTCACCCTAGCGCGAAAACTGGGAACGCTTCGCGTCAACCGCGCCATCCTCTCCACCAGGGGAAAGACTATGGGCTCGCTACCTTTTGGGCTGTTTTGACCAGCTCCTGGGCAGCTTTGACGTAAGGAGCCAGGGCTGAGATCGAGCCTTTTTTGAGGTGAAGCCGCCCGCGCATCACGCTCATCAGGGGTTCGGCGCGGCCCTCGAGGATTTCCTGCCAGATGTGCGAGTCCCCCTCGATCACGTACTGGGCTTCTTTCATGGCCTCATCCAGCTTCACGGCCTTGGCCCCCCGGCATTCGCCGTGCCAGAGGTCGAGGAGCACCGCCCGGTCTTCGGGGATTCCCGCGGCGGGGTCGGCGCGAAGCATCAGGGCCATCGCGCCCTCCCAGCGGGCGGCGGCTTTTTTGTACTCCTGGTTCTCGCTCAGGGCGCGGTGGTAGGCCTCAGCCCAGGACTGGGTGAAGATATCCATGATTGCCTCCTTGCAAGAAATTATACTCGGTATAAGGGAGATGCTCTAAGTATCTCCACAGAGACGGCATGGGTGGGGGAGGAGTAGCTCACCAGGCCGCGCCGCCGCACACCCTGGAATTCACCCTTTCGCCAGTCAACCCCACCCTTCTGTCGCGGGCGCACTTATAGGCTCCGGCGGAGTACCGGGTGGGCTCGATTTCAACGCCGCTGCGAGACCACCAGCGCTACGCCCACCACCGCGACCGCCATCCCGATCAGGGCCATCAACCCCAGGCGTTCGCCAAAGAGGAAATACGCCTCCACCGCGGTGGCCGGGGGAACCAGGTAAAAGAGGCTCGCCACCCGGCTGGCCGAGCTTTGGCGGATCAGGTACATCAGGAGCAAAATCGCCCCCACCGAGAGCACCAAAACCAGCCAGGCCAAGGCGAAGATGAACTGGCCGGTCCAGCGCACCTGCATCGTCTCGAAAAGGACTGCCGCCAGACCCAGCCCCGCGCCCGCCGCCACATACTGGATCACCGTCCCGCTCACCAGGGGCATCTCGCCGCCGAAGCGCTTCTGGTAGAGCGTGCCGAAGGTGGTGCAAAGCAGGGCGAAAAAGATAGCGACGAAGGCCGAAGGCTCGATGTGACTGATTCGCGCCGAGAGCACCTTCTCCCCCACCACCAGCCCCACCCCGATAAAGCCCAAGGCCAAACCGATCCACTGCCGTCCCTCGACCCGCTCACGCAGAAGGGCCTGAGCGAAGATCGCGGTGAGCACCGGCTGAAGCCCCACGATCAGGGCCGACAGGCCAGCCGGCATCCCCCGGCTGATGGCGAAGAACACCCCGCCCAGATACCCGGCGTGGAGGAGCAGCCCCGAGACCGAGATGTGAAAGATCAAGCGGGGATTTTTGGGCCACCTCGAGCCGCTCAGCACCGCCACCCCGGCCAAAAGCACCACCACGATCACCATCCGCAAAAACAAAAAGGTGAAGGGCTCGGCGTAGGGCAACCCGAATCGCGCCCCGATAAACCCGGTGCTCCAAAACAGCACGAAAACGACCGGCGCCAGCGCGGCGAAGAGTGCGGTCTTGCTTTGGGTCATGAAAGCCAGCCCCGCATCTGCTCTGGGGTGAGGTTCCCGCCGCACAGAATCGTGGCGACGCGCCTCGCAGCGAACATTTCGCGGTGGTCCAGCAGGGCAGCGATGCCCACCGCGCCGGAGGGCTCGAGCACCAGCCCCAGATGTTGATGGGCCAGCCGCATGGCCTGGAGAATCAGCGAGTCCTCGACCAGCAACACCTCATCGAGCAAACCCTGGAGGTCTTGCACCGCCTCGGGGACCGGGAGGCGCACCCCGATCCCGTCCGCGATGGTCTGGATGGATTCGGTCTGCACCACCCGTCCCGCCCGCCAAGAGCGCTCCATCGCCGGAGCCCCGGCAGCGCACACCCCGATCACCTGGACATTAGGGGCGTGCGCTTTGACCCAGCGGGCGATCCCCGCGATCATCGCGCCGTTGCCGAGCGGAACCACCACCGCGCCCAGAGGCTGGGGGTAGCGCAAAAGCTCCACCGCCATGGTCCCCGCCCCCTCGGAGAACTCCACGTCGCGGCTGTCCTCTACAAACTGGATTCCGTTTCGCGCCGCGTACTCCCGCGCGGCTTGCTTGGCTGCGTCGAAATCCACCCCCTCGAGCCGAACCTCCGCGCCCAGGGCGCGCATGCGCTCGAGCTTGAGGGGGTTGGCGTTCACCGAGGCAAACACGGTGAGCCGGGCCCCGCGTTTGCGGGCGGCGTAGGCCATCCCCTGCCCGAAGTTTCCCGCCGAGGCGCAGATTACCCGTTCCACCTGGGGGTTGCGTACGAAGAAGTAGTCGGCCCCCCGGCCTTTGAAGGAGCGGATCGGGTTCAAGGTCTCCACCTTGACGACCAGCTCGCAACCGAGCACGTCGCTCAGGGATTCGGCGTGGAACTGCGGGGTGTGGAGGAACACCGGGTCAACCCCGCGGCTGGCCTCTTCGATGTGCTCGAGGGATAAACGATGTTTCATGCGCAAAACTCCTTGAGGGTTTCCAGGTAAATCCCCCCGCACTGCTCCACGCTGTTCAAATCCACCCACTCCTCCGCCGCGTGCGCTCCCGCCCCGTCCGGGCCGAACATGAAGGTGGGGATGCCCGCCGTGGAGAGCACCGCGCAGTCCGTCCAAAAGGGTTCACCGACGATCCGGGGTTCGCGGCCCGTGATCTTCGCGGCATGACGGCGCAGGGTTCGCAGGATAGGGGCTTCTGGGGAAATCTCGTGCGGGGGTCGCTCGAGCCCCATCGTCAGGGTGTAGGAAAACTGCGGGTCTTTGGCCCCGATCCCCTCGAGCAGTTCCCGCAGCTCGGCCTCGAGGGTCCGGGAGGACTCACCGGGAACCGTGCGGCGCTCGAGCCAGAGCCGGCACGAAGCCGGGTAGCTCGAGAGTTCCTGCCCACCCGTGATGAGCGAGGCGTGCACCGAGCCGGTGTTCAAGAGCGGGTGCGGGGAGCTGGCCCGCAAACGCCCGTCCAGCTTTTCCAGCTCGAGCAAAAGCGGCCCCATCTTGGCGATAGCGTCTATCCCGAGTTCCGGCCTCGAGCCGTGGGCGGCCTTCCCCCGCACTTCGATTTCGGCCCAGACGAAGCCCTTGTGTGCGGCCACGATCTCCAGGGCGCTGGGCTCGGTAATGATGGCAGCATCGGCCCGGAAGTGCCGGACCAGCTCGAAGCTGCCCAGGCTGGCGTACTCCTCATCGGCCACGCAGGCCGCGATCACGTCCCCGCGCAACCCCAGCTTTTTGGCCTGGGCCACCGCCATCAGCATCGCCGCGACCCCGCCCTTCATGTCGTAGGCCCCGCGCCCGTACATCCGAGCACCCTCGAGCCTCGGCGTGAAGGGGTCGCTCATGCCCGCGACCCCCACGGTGTCGGTGTGCCCGTTGAACATCAGCGACCTTCCGCCGCCGGTGCCCCGGGCGATGGCGACCACGCTGGGTCGGTTCGGAGTGCCCTCCAGCCGGTGAACCTCCAAGCCCTGCTCCTCGCACCAGTCGGCGATAAAACCGGCGATCTCACCCTCACCCGGCCCGCCCGGCACCAAATCGGGGTTGACGGAGTTGATCGAGACCAGCCCCCCCAGCAGTTCGGTGGCGTTCATCCTCTCTCCTCTCGAGCCCGCAGCCGCCGCAGGCTCCCCTGCCAGTTGTCGGCCAGGGCTTTTTTGGCCCCCTCGAGGTCGCCTCGCTCGAGCGCCGCCAACAGCCGCCCGTGCTCGTCCAGCGATTCTCGCACCCCGGCGCCGGAGAAATAAGCCTGCTCGAGCCGCCGGTACTTGAGCTTTAAAGCTTGCAGCATTCCTGCCAGTTCGGGGTTCTCACAGTGCAGGATGAAGCGCTGGTGGAAGGCTTCATCCGCATCCACGGCCTCGGGGATTTGCTGGACCTCGAGCGCCTTCTGTAACTCCCGGTTGGCTCTTCGCATGGCCGCCCAGTCTTTCGCGGTGAGCTTGGGGAAGGCCAGCTCCAGCGCCAGCACCTCGAGCGCCGACACGATGGGGTAAATTCGCTCGGCATCTTGCAGATCGAGCCGCGAGACCCGCGTCCAACGGTTCTTGGCGGTCTCGACCAAGCCCTCGTCCTCTAGGCGGCGCAAGGCTTCGCGCACCGGGGTCCGGCTCACCCCCAGCCGCTCGGCCAGTTCGTGGTCCTTGAGCTTCTCCCCGGCCTCCAGCACGCCCTCAGCGATCCACTCGCGCAGGGTGGAGTAGACCTCCTCGCGCAGAACCGGACGCCTGAGGTTCGGGGCGGTTGGGGGGATGGGCATGGGTGATATGTAATATATCACTAAATCTTACGAAAGCCCGAAGGGGTTCCGCCACACCCTCACCTACAGCCACCATCCGGTCACGGCCACCTCGGGCCTGGCCGCCGGTGAACCCACCCTTCTATCTTGCTCGAGGCAAACCGCGTTACGATAGATGGCTAAAGGCCGCCCCGAAGATGCTCGCTAAAAAAGCTCAGCACCCGCTTCCAGGCGTCCTCAGCGGCTTCGGGGTTATAGTTGCGCCCGTGGTTGAAGAAGGAGTGCCCCGCTCCGGGGTAGACCTTGATGTCGTGGGGGACCCCGTACTCGTCCAACACCTCGTCGAGCTTCTTGCCTGCGGCGGCGGTGAAGTCTTTCTCGGGGTAAGAGCCCACCACCGGGCAAGCCCGCCGCACGGCCTCGAGCGGGCGGGGGTTCATCCCGTAGAAGGGGGCGATGGCCTTGAGGCGGTCGTCGCTGCACGACCAAGCGATGGAGAGGGCTCCACCCATGCAAAACCCGATGGCACCCAAGCGAGCCGCATCCACCCCGGGCTGAACCCCCAGAAAATCCAGCGCTGCCTTGAGGTCCCGGATGCCGCCGTGCTCGAGCGAGTTGAACATCATCCCGGCGAAGAGCCGGAACATGCACAGCACCCGGCTGCGTCCGGCGAACAAGTCCACTGCCAGGGCTACGTAACCCTGCTCGGCGAAGCGCTGGGCGATCTCCTTGATGTCGTCGTTGAGGCCGAAGGCTTCGTGGATCACCACCAGGCCGGGAAAAGGGCCAGCCCCTTGAGGCCAGGCCAGATAGCCCGCGAGCTGCTCGCCCCCTGAGGCGAAGGCCACCATCTGAGCGGTTGACATTTGCCTCTGAGTGTACCCCCGCTAGCCAGGGCTCAGGAGGGCGAGGTCAGGGTGGGTGCCAGAACCGCGTATACCTGGCCGAAGACCAGCAGCGTGGAGAGGCCGAAGTGCTCGAGTCAGACCACCAGCGGGGTTTGCGGGCCGGTGAGCCTGGCTTTCCAGCGGACGGTGGCGGTGAGAACCCGGTAGAGGACCGGGATGTATTCCCGGCTCACCCCTGGGTCCACGCGGAGGGGCTGGCTGGAGGTCAGCTCGAGCCAGCGTGCGGAGGGCGGCGAGAAAACCTCGGGTAAACGACCCATCCTTTGCAGGAGCTAAGCTCTGGCCCTAAGAATCCAGCACCCGTAAAAGCTCCTCGAGCAGCGAAGCCTGGCTGTAGCCGTTCAGCCCGATGGAAACAATCTGACCCACCTCAGCAGCTACGGTCAGCGCCGCTCGCTCGAAAGCCCGCCAGGTTCGACCCCGAGCGCCAATTCCAGATAAGTGCGCCCGTGATAGAAGTGCCCGGTTGCTCGGCGCAAGGGTGGGTGTAGGGGGTTTGCAGCGGCGCGGCCTCGCCCGCCACCCCTCCCCCATCCCGTTTCTATCCTGGAGATACTTAGTTCGGCACTAGCTCGCGGACCAGCATCCGCCCCTAGCAGTTGGGCGGGCCGGTGCAGGCTGTGGGCGGATTGTTCCCAGCCCAAGAGGGCCGGGAGTTTATCAGCTGGGGATTGGGTCATGGAGCATCTCCGCCAGGTCGAGCGAACCTCACGCCGAGGTCACGAAACCATCACACAGCGCCCCCTCTACACCCCCTCGAGGATCGGCTATAAGCACTCTGCGTTCAGCGGCGATTAAGCCGGTGCCGCAGGGCATCCAGGCGCTCCAACTGCTCGAGCCAAACCCCTGGCCCGCCATCTTCCCCGGCCTGGTTTTTCCCCTGGTACTCGAGGGTCAGGATCTTGAGCCGGGGGGTGCGTCGCGCCGCCCACTCGAGCACTTCGTAGTCGGCACCGCTCAACGCCTGGTGGCGGTCGCGCAGGCCCTTCTCCTCCAGGAGCGGCCCCGAGACGTGGATTTCGATCACCTGCTCGAGCGGCATCCGTTCCAGGTAAGCCCAGAGGTCTTCGCCCCGGTGGTAGGCGGCCACGCGGGCGTGGGCCAGGTCGAGCAGAAATGCGGTCTGGGTAGCCTCCAAGACTTCTCGGATGTACTCGGGGTCGCTGAGGTAGCGGGGCCGGTTCCTCCAGGGCACGAAGGGAAGGTTCTCGAGCAGCACCTCGAGCCCGGTGAGCCGCCGGAGTTCCTCCACGCTCTGGCGCATCCGCAAGAGCAGGCCCTGGGGGGACAGCTCGCCGTCTTGGTCGGGGTCGTAGTCGATGTGCGCGGAGAGGTAGGGGGTGTCGCTCAGGACAGCGAGTTCTTGTAGCAAAGCGGGCTCGGGGACCTGGGCCATGCTCACCGAGTAGCCGGGCGGACCCCAACCGTGCAGCAGCACCGGGCGATGCGCCCTCGCGGCTCGCACCTCGGCCCTCGAGTTCGGCGAGAGCGGGCACTTGAGGTAATCGAGCGGCACCACCGGGCTTTCGAGCAGCCCCAGCAGCTCCGGGAGGGCGTTGGCGGCGAGTTGCACCACCCCTCTAAGGTGCGCCAGGGTGAGCCCGGGCATAGGGTTTAGGCTCACCGTTGCGCGCTGCGCGCTAGCGGAACTGAGCTAGCAGGTTCCGCGCGATGATGACCTTGAGCACCTCGGTGGTCCCCTCGCCGATCCGCATCAGCCGGGCGTCGCGCCAGTAGCGCTCGACCGGGTACTCCTTGATGTAGCCGTAACCGCCCAAGATCTGGATGGCCTCGTCACAGGCCCGCACCGCCACCTCGGAGGCGAACATCTTGGCCTGGGCGGCTTCGTTGGAGAAGGGCCGACCGGCATCTTTGAGTTCGGCAGCCCGCAGGTAGAGGAGCCGGGCCGCTTCCAGGTCGGTAGCCATCTCGGCCAGCTTGAAGGATACCCCCTGGAACTCAGCGATGGGCTTGCCGAACTGCTCGCGCTCGAGCGCGTATTTGGCAGCGAACTCGAGCGCGGCCCGCCCCAGCCCTACGCTCAGCGCGGCGATCCCGATCCGCCCCCCGTCGAGGACTTTCAGCACGTCGTAGAAGCCCTTGCCCCGCACCCCCAGCAGGGCGTCTTTCTCGAGACGCAGATCCTCGAAGAGCAGTTGGGCGGTGTCGGAGGAGTGCAGGCCCAGCTTCTCTTCCTTGCGGCCCACCCGCAAGCCCTCCACTGGCCCGTAGAAGACGAAGGCCGAGAGCCCCAGGTGTTTTTTGTCTTCGCTGGGGGCGGCATCGGTGCGGGCGTTGACCACGTAGACCCCGGCCACCGAGCCCTGGGTGATGAACTGCTTGGAGCCGTTCAGGACGAAGCCCTCCGGGGTCTCCTGGGCTCGGGTGCGCATCGCTGCCGCGTCCGAGCCGCTCCCGGGTTCGGTGAGGCCCCAGGCCCCCAGCATCTCGGCCATAGCCAGCTTGGGCAGGAACTCGCGCTTTTGCGCTTCGTTCCCGGCGATCAGGATGTGCCCGGTGCAAAGCGAGTTGTGGGAGGCCACAGTGAGGCCCAGTGAGCCATCCACGCTGCCGATCTCCTCGAGCACCCGGGCGAAAACCCGGGTAGAAAGCCCGGCCCCGCCGTACTCCTCGGGCACGTTGGCCCCCATCACGCCGAACTCTCCCAGCTTTTTGACGATCTCAACCGGGAACTCCCCCGTCCGGTCGCGCTCGGCGGCCCCCGGGGCCACCTCGGCCTTGAGAAAGTCTTTTAGCGCCCCCAGGATCTGCCGTTCCTCGGCGTCTAACTCCCACCACAGCTCGCGGCTTTTCTCAGTCAGCATAAAAACAATATAACACTTTTTCGTTAGTAAAGCACAAAAGCGTTATACGTTTTAAATACGCGGTTTCGCAGGTCACGAATCTCACCCAGAACCCACGGCCTACTGCCAATCACCCGGCCTTTCCGTGCTATAGTGAGGCAGTCGTGAGATACCCCACTCTTTGTGCTCGACCTTTGCGGGGCGTATACGACCTCGATCCCCCAGGGGCGGGAAAGTTGGCTTTGGCCAGGCTGCTTTGCGCAGCAAACAACAGGAGGAAAAACTGAATGCAGATTGAAGCTGGTGCCATCGTGGAAGGCCGCGTCACGCGGATCATGGACTTTGGGGCTTTTGTCGAGCTTCCCAACGGGGAATCCGGGCTGGTGCACATCTCCCAGATTGCCCACGAGTTCGTCAAGAACGTGCGAGACCACCTCTCGGAAGGGGAAGTGATCCAGGTGATGGTGCTCGGGCGCGACGAGAAGGGGCGGCTCGACCTCTCCATCAAGGAACTCACCCCGGCCCCGGTCGAACCCCCCCGGCCCAAGCGGCTTCCACGTCAGGCGCCGGAGTTCGAGAACAAGCTCAAGAGCTTTTTGCGCGGCTCCGGCGGCTTTGGCGGCGGGGGCAGCAAGAAGCCCGGTGGCAAAGGTAAGGGCGGACGCGGACGGCGCTAGTTCCTCGAGGCCCCATCGGATTGGCCCGCACCCTGCTGGTGCGGGTTTTGCTTTTGGCAGAGGCGGGGTCTTTGGGCAAAGTATTCAGCGCTTCGGGCTGGTCTTGCTCTGCACTCCAGAAGACCCATGGCTGTGCGTCCCTACAAGGCTCACAACCCCTGCTCCCGGGCGAAAAGCGCCGCCTGGGTGCGCCCCTTGAGGTTCAGCTTGGCGAGGAGGCTGCTGACGTGGGTCTTGACGGTTTTCTCGCTCACCCCCAGGGCCTGGGCAATGGCCTTGTTGCTCATCCCTTGGGCCAGGTGCGAGAGGACTTCGCGCTCTTTGGGGGTCAGGCTGGCGAGCGGGTTCAGGGCCGGGCGGGTTAGAAGCCGCACCGCCGCCGGGTCGATGGGCACCTCACCCCGGGCCGCCGAGCGGATACCGTCGAGCAAAGCCGCTGGCCCGGCGTGTTTGAGCAAGTAGCCGGCGGCCCCCAGGCTGAGGGCCTGGCGCAGTCCATCCTCCTCGAGAAAGCTGGTCAGAATCAAAACTTTTGGCGGGTTGGGGATGGCCAGCAGCCGGGGCAAGAAGCTCAGGCCGTGCCCATCCGAAAGCTGGAGATCGAGCAGGACCAGATCGGGGGAGAGTTTACGGCTCTTGCTCACCGCCTCTTCGCCATTATCGGCCTCCCCCACCACCTCGAGGTCGGCGTAGAGCCCCAAAAAGGCCTTGAGCCCCTCCCGAACGATGGGGTGATCATCCACGATGAGCAAGCGTAGCGGCATACTTTCAATCCTTAGCCGGAACCGGAAGCACCACCTCGAGCTTGGCCCCGCCCCCTGGGCGGTTGCCGAGTCGCAGGGTTCCCTCGAGACTTTTGGTGCGCTCCTCCAGCGATAAAAGCCCCAGACCCCGGCTGAACTTGGGGGGTAAGCCCTTGCCATCGTCCTCCACCCGCAAACGCAGCAGCTTGGGCTTTTTGTCAATGCGAATCCAGATGTTCTTGGCCTTTGCGTGTTTGAGTGCGTTATGAACGCCTTCCTGGGCGATGCGGTAGAGGGCTTCGGCCAGTTCCTCGGGGATGCCATACGCGGGAGACTCGAAGTGAACCCGCACCGAGCCGCTGACCCGCTCAGCCAAGCGGCACAAAGCGGCCTCGAGCCCCTGCGAGAGATCGGCGGGGCGCAGCAGTTCGACCAGACCGCGCAGTTCGTCCAACGCCGAGCCCACCAGGAGGGCGGAGCGCTCGAGCGCCGTCTCCTTCTGCCCGTTCGGCCCCTCCCGGGCCACCCGCAGCGAGAGGTCGGCGGCGAACAAAAGCTGGGCCACCGAGTCGTGCATCTCGCGCGCCAGCCGGGCCCGTTCCTCCAAGGTGGCCAGGGCTTCGCGCTCGCGGGTGCGTTGCTCCTGGAGCCGGGCCCGTTTGAAGGCCAGCCCCAAAGCCCGGCCTACCGCGGTGAGAAACTCCAGGGTCTCGGGGTCGAAGGGGTCGGGCCCGGGTGAGGCCAGGTTCAAGATGCCCACCGGCCCGGGCTCGGCCAGGATCGGCACGCTGGCGTGGACCTCGAGACCGCCCTTGTCGCCCTTGGCGCTCTCGAGGCGGCTGCACTCCACGATGTTCACGCCCTTGTCCAAGCGGCCCTTTTTGAAAAGCCACTGGCAGTCGCAACCGGCTTCACGCAGGCAGGCCTGTTCCCCCCGATCGAGCGCGGGCGGCAACCCGGCAAACCCGGCCAGGCTGAAGCCGCCCTGGTGGGCATCCCCCGGCTCCATCCGGGTCAAAAAAACCCAGCCCGTGCTGAGGCCCAGCAGTTCCACCAGTTCGTTCAAGGCGGTCTCAAGCGCCCGCTCGAAATCGGCCTCGGAGTTGAGCACCTCGAGGATGCGGTTGAGGGTGGAAAGCTCCTTGAGGCGGCGCTCGAGGCTCAAATTGCTCTGCCCAACCCTGGTCATATTGCCTCCTGGCTCCGCACCCAGTCCAGATGACGCGCCCAAACCCGCGGCCAGAGCTTGGAGGTGTCTACCTCGAGCCCGAACACCTCGGCCATCGCCGTCTTATATTCCTCCTCGGTCTTTAGGACATGCTGGCTTGCCCCTTCGAGAGCGAGCGTTTTGAACACGGCCCCACGCAGGGTGAGGATGCTTTCCGGGGTGAAGCGTTGGCAGACCGTCGTGCGGACGAAACCCGAATCTGGCGAGGTTTGTAGCCACTCGCAGCGGGGCCAGAAGTCGCTCAGGGCGTAGTCGAGGCCGAAATCGTAAGTCGGCGCGGCGCCGTACAGGTGGTTGTGCACGGTCCAGCGCTCGTCCTCGGGGCCCGGCTCGAGCCGGAACTCGAAGCCGTTTTGCCGGTAGGTGCCCTCGCGGAAAGGGATGGGCTCGAGGTAGGCTCCCAGGTTCATCGCTGTCTTTATTCTCCCCGGTGCCACCACTCGCGCCAGAGCACCGGCTTACCTTCGGCGCCGAAATGGCCCACGCTCACCCCATCTAGCCGGACGTTCTCGCCGCTCGACACCCGGATGAACCCGACCTTCCAGTTCACCACCGTGACCTCGCCGTCCACCGCTAAGACCCGACCCTCGAATTTCACGGCTCTTTGGGTGGCCAAGTTCTCCTGCCAGTAGCGCCGCACCGCCTCAAACCCCTGGATGGGCGGGTCGAAGGGGTTTTCCTGATAGCTGACCTGGGGGTCGAAAAGCGCGGCAGCTCGCTCGGCATCGGCTTCTTCCCACGCCCGGCCCAGCTCGCATAGCCAGGTTTGCACCTCTTCGCAGGTCAATGCTTCCCCCAGGCGCTCGGCAAGCGCTCGAGCCGCTTCCAGCCCTGACCCTTCTGCACGGTCTCGACCACCCGGCTAGCGCCGCGAGACAACGCCACGATCCCCTCGAAGTAGGTATCGAGCAGCGCTGCCCGCTCCATCGCCAGGGGCGGCACGCAGTAGTCTTGTTCTTCCCAGGCCCAAGTTCCGTCGGGCTCGAGCCGGGCCCCCTTCAACAAATCGTCCAGCGCGGTCCCGAAGGGCCGCATGACCCGGATCTCGCCCGCGTCCAGGCGCCGTTTGAGTTCTGCCAGGTCGCCCTTAGCTTTGGCCCGCACCAGGTAATAGGCCATCTTTACCTCCGGGGGTGGTCCACTGGATAGCTTGCCATGTCGCCCTCGATTCTTAGCTTCTGTATGAACTCGGCGGGTTTGAAATGCATTTCCCGATATCTTCTGTCTGCAGATCGCTCTGTCGCGACCCTTGCCTCATTGCTAGGGCAGAATCAGGTGCAGGTCGCCGAACTCGTGCCAGAAGTAGCGGTGCTCGAGCGCCGCCCGGTACGCCATCGCCAGGGGTTCCCGCCCCGCAATCGCTTCCAACATCATCAGGTGGGTAGCCTTGGGCTCGTGCCAGCCGGTGAGGATGCCGTCCACCGCCCGCACCCCGCGCTGGGGGGTGATGACGAGCTTGGTCCAGCCCTCGCCGGGGTGGATCACGCCATAAGCATCGGTGACGGTCTCTATAGCCCGCACCACAGTTGTACCGACCGCTATAACCCGCCGGCCATCCGCTCGAGCCTGGTTGACCGCGCGGGCGGTCTCCGGGGGGACTCGGTAGAACTCCTCGTAGGGCGGCTCGTGGTCCTCCAGCGAAGCCACCCCGGTGTGCAGCAGAAGCGGCGCCATCTGAACCCCCTGGGCGACCAGCTGGGTGATGATCTCCGGGGTGAAGGCCCGCCCCGCCGAGGGCATCTCCGCGCTGCCCATCTCGGTGGCGTAGACGCTCTGGTAGAACTCGAGGGGCCAGGATCGCGGCACGTAGCCGTAGCGGATAGGCTGGCCGTGCTCGAGGAGGTAGGCGGTGGGTTGTGGGCCGTGGGGGATCTCGAAGGCGGCGACCCACAGGCGAGATTCCCCGCCGTATAGAGGCGCAAAGCGCTTCAGGCCCGGCGTCCCTCCAGCACCGCCTACCTCTATCCGATAGCGCGCCAGCAGCGTGACCGAGGCCCCGCCCGGCAGGCCCAAAGCCTCCCCCGCCCGTCCTCCAGAGAATGGCTTGGTGGTCGGGACTTGCTCCCCTCCCTCGGCAGCGGGGACGGGAGTTCGCAGTTCCACCGTCCACAGTCCGCCCGGAAGCCGGGTCGAGAGGTGCAACCGCAGTTCCCTCCCATCTTCCCCAGTCGCCGGGAGCGCGGCGGGCAAGGTGCCCGAGGTGTTGATGACCAACACGTCTCCAGCCCTGAGGTATTGGGGAATTTCGCGGAACCGGGTGTGAACCAGGCGATCGCTCGAGCGATACGAGACCATCAGCCGCACCTGGTCGCGCTCCAAGCCCCGGGCCTCGGGGGGTTCGTGGGCTTCCAGTTCGGCGGGCAACACGAAATCCAAAGAAAGTTCCTTAGTCATGAAACCCGCCCCTTGGCTTTCCCTGCTTGGAAGAGGGTGATCTGCATCCCGTCCGGAGCCCGCAGGCGTTGGTTGTAATCGCCCCAAGGCGTGGGCACGGGCGGATGGACGACCTCCGCCCCCAACTCCTGGAGGGCTCGGGCTGCCTCCTCCACGCGCTCCACCTCGAGCGCGAAGCGCACCGGCCCCGAGACCCGCTCACCTACCTCGAGCTGGTCCACCCACTCGGCCTGGGGTTCGTCGAACAGCTCAAGCGTGGCTCTCTCTAGGTTCAACAGCACCCCGCGCCCGCTGTCGTTCCACTCTTGGAGTATCTCTAAACCTATCCCCTGGCGCAAAAGCCGCAGAACCCCCTCAAAATCTCGCACCGTGACGGCGATCCGAAACTCCGGCGCCCCCTGCGGTTTGTGGCCGATCTCGCGGGCCTTGTAGCGCCCGCTCGGCAAATCGCCCTCGAGCAAGGCCAATAACCCCGGGACGCTGGCCTCGGGGGGAAGCCGATCCGAGATGTCCTCGCCGGGAAAGGCTTCTTGGTGCATCTGGGTGCTCATGTCGCCGGGGTCCACCCAGTAGACCTTGAGTTCGGGCTGCCCAGTGGCAAGCAATTCGGCTGCCAACACGTTGGAAAGCTGCTCGAGCGCGGCCTTGCTCGAGCCGTACCCGCCCCAGCCTGGGTAGGCTTCCACCCCGGCATCCGAGGTGACGTTCACGATGCGGGCTCCCGGCTTCAACAGCGGCAAGGCGAGCTGGATCAGCCGCAAGGGGGCCAGGACGTTGACCCGGTAGACCCGCTCGAGCACCTCCAGGGGGTAATCGGCCAGGTGGGGCTGGGGGCTCGGCCCCAGGATCGAGGCGTTGTTGACGATGGCGTCGAGGCCGCCGAGTTCCCGTGCGGCTTCGACCAAGGCTTGGAGGTGTCCCTGGTCCGAGACATCGCCCGCTAGGGCGACCACCTGAGCCTTTCCGGCGAGTTCGGCCCGAGCTTTTTCGAGCGCTTCCGCCCCCCGGGCATCGATCACGAGCGCCCAGCCCTTCTGGGTCAGGGCTCGAGCCAAAGCCAGCCCCAACCCCCGGCTGGCCCCGGTGATGAGGGCTACGCGGGGCATACTTCCACCCGGCTGTCACCGCGAAAATACGCCGCATCAAGCCAGATCAGTTCGCGGACAACCTTCTGGGCAGCTTGGACTTGGACCAGCAACGCGAGGGGGTCTTGCACGGTTTCCTCCTTGGCCTCGAAGTCGAGGCACCTTGGCCCTAGCCTAGAAAAGCGGTGCCCAGGGCGCTTCATGCCCTGGGCGGAGAGCGGTCTAGGTCTTAAGACCGAGAAGGTTTTAGCTCGAGAGCAACCGGGCCACCTCCGCGTTTCCGGCCTCGAGCGCCACCTCTGCCGGGGTCTTGCCGTCGAAACCTTTGGCGTCTTTGCGGGCTCCGTGCTCGAGCAGCAGTTGCACCAGGGCTTTGTTCCCCCGCATCGCCGCCCCGTGGAGCGGGCTGCTGGCCCCGTCCGGCTCGTTCACCGTATCGGCCCCGTAATCGAGGAGCAGCCTGGCGACCTCCAGGCTTCCCCCGAAGGCCGCGTGCATCAGCACCGACATCCCGTGGACACCCCGGTAGCTGGCATTTTCGGGGTTGGCCTCGAGCGCCGAACGCACCCTTTCCACCTCCCCCATCGCCGCCCAGGTGCAGAGGTCGGGCTGGGCCCCCTGCTCCAGGAGCCAAGCCGCGATGTCCCGCCGACCCATGTGGCAGGCCGCCTGCAAGACGGTCTCGTTCCAGGGGGCTTTGGCCTTGAGCAGCCCGGGGTTCTCCTCGAGCATGGTCTTCACCTTCTCGAAGTCGTGGTGCCCGGCGATCACGAACGCCTTCACGGTTTCGGGGTCGGCTTGATTCATGGCTTTCTCCTATGTTCTAAGCATAAAGCATCCCGGGCTTGGATCCTTCAGTCTTAAGATTGACCTGATTTAATCTTCTCCGTTACGGTTTGGTGTTTTATATTGATATTTAGCAGCAGATAATGTAGATTAATACAAAATAGGAGAAAGGGTATGGAAGTGATGACGCTCGAGGAGGTCGCCAAGATGCTGCGGGTGAGCGAGCAAACCATCTACGAACTCGCCCGCAGTGGAAATTTGCCGGGGCGGAAGGTGGGGCGCGAGTGGCGGTTTCTCAAACACAGCATCCTGGAGTGGTTCGAGGACGGGGAGAACGGTGAGGAGGGTAAGGTGCAACTCGACGAGTTCGGTGGGGAATACAAGGTGGAAGACGGCCAAGAGAAGATTGCCCTGTGGCTGCCGCTGAGCCTGGAGGAGAAAAGGAAACTGCTCGAGAAAGCCGAGCGGGAGGGGGTAAACGTCAGCGATCTGGTCACCCGCTACTTGAGAGAGTGGATGCAACCCTAGAGGCTTGTAATATACGTATACGTATATTAGACTCGAGCAAAGCCCCTCAGGAGGTGGGTCGTGATGCCCAACAAGACCATCTACGTGTCCGACGCCGATCTGGCGGTTTTCGAGAAGGCCCAGGAACTAGCCGGGGAGAACCTCTCCGCGACCATCGTGCAGGCCTTGCGGCGCTTCGTGCGCGAGCACGAGCCCGACGAGCAGGGCTTCCGCGATGTCGAGGTCAAGGTGGGCAAGATCGCTTATGTGAACAAGCGGTTCCGGGGCCGCCTCCTCACCAAAGGTCGCCTCCGCGAGCGCCGCGGCCCCCTCCGGGAGTACGAGGTCTACCAGACCGCTAAAGGACGGGTGGCCGTCTACCTCCACCTCGAGGGCCTGGACGCCTTTGGCGAGGAGGAGCACGAGTACCGGCTCGAAGTCTATGACGACCTCGAGGGTCTCAAAGCCAATATCCCCGACGAACTCTATCAGGCCACGGCCCAGATGCTCTCAGGGAACCCGGTAGAAGACTTGGACATCTGAAGCCGCAGGCAGTCTTGGCTCGCCCGTGAAGGGCGAGGGGGGTGGTTTGTGCGCGAAAATTGGCCCTGGCAGCAACTTTTGGACGAGGCTGAGGGAAAGGTCGCGGCGTACCAGGCTGAAGCCGAGGTCCAGCGGCTTTTAGGGCACAAAAGCCTGCGCCGCCGGGTAGCCGAGGCCCTGATCTGGCTGGCGGGGCGGGTGGATCAGAGCGCCCTCACGGACCAAGCCAGCAAGTACACCCCAGCATAGTAGAGCGGCAGGCCCAGCCACTTATTGATTGGCTCCGCCACCACGAAGCGCTGCCGGGCCACGAAGAGGTCCGAGAGGTAAAACAGCAAGGTCCCCAGCCAGACCTCCACCCGCGCGACCCCCAACCCCAACCCGACCATCAGGCTAATGACCAGCATGTATACCGCCACCGGCAGTCTCCAATTCCCCAAATAGCGCCACAGCCAGGCCAGGACTGCCCCGCTGGCGAGGAGCACCACGCCCAGCACCCCCGCCGAGGGCTGCCCCAATTGGGCGAAGGCCACCGCGAACGCCATATGACCCAGCAAAAACGCGATCAGCCCGGCCAGGAAGACCCTCGAGCGCCGCGATAGCAGCAACACATCGCCCAAAAAACAAAGGGCTAACCCAAGGAAGACCCACTCGGCATAGCTCGAGCCCCAGCCAAAGCTCAGCGCCAAGACCAGATACCCCAGCGAGCACAGCAGCTTGAAAAGCCACCGCCCGACCTCCCAGCCTCGGGTCTCGGCGTACAGGAGTCCCCCCAGGGTCAGAAGGCCGAAAAGCAGGATCACGCCGAGTCTCTCTTTAGCGCGTCGGGAACGGGAGGGGTTGCCATTTGCCCCGATTATAAGGTATTATGTTGCTGGCGTAATTAGTCATCTTTTTTGGCTCACTGCGCCGACGAAGTCTTAATTGTGCGCTCTCTCTCGCCCGGGGAAGTCGGAGGGTGTAGAACAAAAAGCACCCCGGTTCGCCGAGGACGAATCCAGCAAGCGTTGGGACACAACCAAGGCTCAAGCTCAGGGTCATACACCCTTGACCAATCATCTATAGAGTAGGTGGAACCGTGCGGGCAGTGGATAAAGAACGAGGCCAGGTCAAGTTTGGGCAGCGCCGGATCGTGTTCGAGGTCCGGCGTAGCTCGAGGCGGCGCACCGTGGGCCTACAGGTGGACGCCGAGCGGGTGCTGGTGGCCGCCCCCCACCGGGTTCGCCTGGAAACGCTGGAGGCTTTCGTGCTCTCCAAGGCCCCCTGGATCGTGGAGAAGCAGAACGAGTTCGCCGAGATGGGGGTGCCGTTCAGACGCAAGTTCGAAACCGGGGAGCCGCTTTTATATCTGGGGCGGCAGTACACGCTCGAGCGCTACCCCGAGGAAGAGGGCCCCACCGTGCGGCTATGGGGCGGCACTTTTCAGGTTTGGGCCAATAAAACCAGCACCGCCCGCAAGCTCCTCGAGGTCTGGTACAAAGACCGGGCCATCGAGCGCATCCCCGAGCGGGTAGAGCTATACAGCCGGGAGATCGGCTGGGCTCCCCACGCGGTCTATATCCGCGACCAGCGCTCGAGGTGGGGCAGTTGCAACCTCAAGGGCGAACTCCGCTTCAACTGGCGGCTCATGATGGCCCCTTCTCCCCTCCTCGATTACGTAGTAGCCCACGAGGTCTGCCATTTGCTCATCTTCGACCACTCCCCGGCCTTCTGGCGGCTGTTGGGCAAGATCATGCCCGACTACGAAGAACGCCGCCGCCAACTGGCCCTCACCGGGCACCAGTACGAGCTTTGACCGAATCAACAGCAGTATCGCGTCTGGGCCACCCTACCCCTTGACAGCGGAGCGGACACGGCGTCGGCTTTTCCCACACCATGCCGCCTACCACGAGCGGACGTAGCCGCGGCAAGCCATTCGCCCTTCCCTACCCCTGTCAGATGGCCGCCAGCCTAAAGCTCTTTGAGGAATTGCCGCAAGGTCTCGGGGAGCAGGTGGAGGTAGGGCCTGACCTCGGTGTGCCCCGAGCGAAGTTGCAAATAACGCCGGGCCGTATCCTGCAAGACCATGATCAAATCGGGCTCCTTGACCACTTGCGGGAGCAGTTCGCGAAGCTGGGCCTCGAGCCGCATCTGCGCCAGGTACTTGGCAGCCTGGAGGGGTTCGCCCTCGAGCCTGGGGTTCAGCGGCTTGCGGGTGAGTCGGCCCGCCTCGCGCTTCACGGTGGGGTCTTCCAGGAGCCGCTGGCAGCTTTTGCAGGGGTTCTCGGGCTCGGGGGAGCCGCAGATCACGCAGGGGGGGTGGGGCGAGAGCTTCTGCCGCTGCAAGACCGCTCGGGCGGCCCGATACACGGCGGCCTTGAGCTCGTCGGTGGCGGGGTTTCGCGGCGATAGCCGGGTGGCCTTGTCGGCCAGGGCCCGCAGGCTCGATTCCTCCTCGGGGGAGAGGGGGGGCAGGGCAACGGCCTGGACCTTGCCGTTGCCCTTGCGCCGAAAGCGCTTTTCCCGAAAACGGATGTCGGTGACGGCTCCGGGCAGGCGTTTCTCGTAGCGCTTGAGAAATTCCTCGCGCTGGAATTTGAGGTGAAAGGCCGCCGCCGAATCGGGCACGTAGACCATCAGCACGCCGTCCTCGAGCGCTGCCGCCTCGCTCATCTCGGCCAGCATCTCCCCGGCCACCTCGGGCCAAAGGGCCAGCACCTTGCCCCGCTTGAAGCCGGGCTCGAGGCCGTGGGTCTTGAGGACTTTTCCCAGGAGTTCGGCAGGCCGGTGGACGTTGGAACTGCTGTTGGAGCTGCGCCTAGCCATCGGGGCTTAGTCTACCGGGAGAGGGGGCAGGGTATGTTGAGAGCCGAGGCGCTTCTTTCGCCGCGCAGCGGGGTGGCGCTTCTTTCACCGCGCAGCGGGGAGGTCGAGCCCTGTGGAACTGACCCCAGAAGCCTGGCTGATCGCGGCCCTCGCGGCCTTAATCGTGGGGGCCTCGAAGTCGGGTTTGCCCGGTGGGGGAGTCCTGGCGGTCGCCCTCTTCGCGCAGATCTTCCCGGCGAGAGAGTCCACCGGGGCGTTACTCCCGGTGCTGATCGTGGGCGACCTCCTGGCGGTGACACTGCTGCGCCGCCACGCCAACTGGCCGCAGTTGTGGCGGCTTTTCCCCTGGACGGCCATAGGCATCCTGGTGGGGGTGGGGGTCTTGGCGGTGATCGGCAACGCGCAGCTTCGGATCGTAATCGGAGGGCTGATCATCCTCATGACCGCTTACCAGTTCGCCCAGCGTTTCCGCAAGCCGCCGATACCTGCAACCTCGAGGCTCTTCGCCGCCAGCATGGGCGTCTCGGCGGGGATCACCACCATGGTGGCGAATGCCGCCGGGCCCTTCACCACCTTCTACCTGTTGGCGATGCGGCTGGAGAAGCTCGAGTTCGTGGGCACCACTGCCTGGTTCTTCCTGGCGGTGAACCTCTTCAAGGTGCCGTTCGCGGCAGCGCTCGACCTGATCACCTGGCCATCCTTGCAGGTCAACCTGCTGCTGGCCCCCGCCGTGGTGATCGGGGCATTTTTAGGGCGTTGGATGTTGCACCGAATCAACCAGACCCTCTTCGAGCAACTGGTGTTGGTGCTGGCTTTTCTGGGCGGGCTGCGGCTGTTGTTTTAAGCGCCTGCAAAGTGCGGATGCAAGATGCATGGATGAAGGCGCAGCTATCTCACCCCGGCGCAACTTAGCCCCAGACCCCGGCCTCGATCCAGAGCACCGTTCCGCCGTTGTGGGGGGCCTCGAGCCCGGCCAGGATCGCCTGGGGCAAGCTTTCGGCGTAGCCGAGCAGGGCTTGGCGGCGGCGCGGGTCGAGTTCGGTGTGCCACTCGTCCACCAGCAGGAGCGGGGCCTCGTCGTGGTGCTGCCACAACAGGCGGTGCTCGCCCAGGCGCAAGGCCAGCGCGATCGAGCGGGCCTCACCCCGGCTGGCGAACTTTAGGGCATCGCGCTCGTCGAGGCGCATCGCCAGGTCATCGCGGTGCGGGCCAATGCTGGTCACGCCGCGCTCGAGGTCTTGTTGCACGGTGTCCTCGAGGGCGGTCAGAAACTCGTCGGGCTCGACGGTCTCCAGCAGCTCGAGGTGCAGCTCGCCGGGGGCCAGTTCACGGTACGACTCGCGGGCCAGCGGGGAGAGCTTCCCCAGCATCCGCCGCCGCAGGCTGAGGATCTCGGCGCCGTACTTGGCCAGTTCGGCGTTCCACACGCCCAACCCCTTGCCGCCCATCTTGAGCAGGGCGTTGCGCTGCTGCAAGGCCCGGGCATACGCCGAGAGCATCGAGCGGTAGCGGGCCGAAAAGCGCGACAGCAACAGGTCGAGGAAGCGGCGACGCTCCTCCGGCGGGCCGAGTACCAGCTCGAGGTCCTCCGGCCCCAACAGCACCGCCCCCGGTAACTGGGCGAACTCCTTGAGGCTGGCGCTGGACTCGTTGAGCCAGAGTTCGCGACCGCCGGGTGCGCCGGGGCGGGGCATGGAGAGCTTGTTCTCCAGGCGGCTGGGCCCAAACTGGGTCTCGACCTCGGCATAGACCCAAGCCTCGGTCTGCCCGAAGGCGATCCGGTCGGAGAGGCCGTTTTTGAGTTCACCGCCCAGGGCCAGGTAGATGGCCTCGAGCAGGTTGCTCTTGCCCTGCGCGTTGCCGCCCACGACCGTGGTGAGCCCCGGCGGAGGCGCGAACTCCGGGGACTTCAGGTTGCGAAAGTGGGTCTGCCGCAAGCGCAAAAGGCGCACAGCCCCTAGGCTATACGCAAACCGACGAATGCTCAACGCTCGAGCTAACAAGCCATCTCGAGCGCTAGGCTGCGTCATGCGGGTGAGCGTCGGTTGAGTGACGCGCGTTCGGAGATAAAGGGCTGGCTCCGCGGCTTCGTTCAGGAGGATAACAAATTGGTTTATTAACGTAATTGACAGCAATGTTCTGATTAGAGTAGAATGAGGGTTATGCAGCGACAAGCCAGTATCGTATTTATCCTCATTAGCGTGCTCATCAACGTGATGGGCCTTGGATTAGTGATCCCGGTATTGCCCAAGCTCATCGAGGAACTGGCCGGTGGGGTACAGGCCGGAGCCCTCTACAACGGGGTCTTCATCGCCGTGTACGCGGCCATGCAGTTCGTGTTCGCCCCGATCCTAGGAATCCTCTCGGACCGCTACGGGCGCCGCCCGGTGCTGCTATTGTCGCTGGCTGGAACGGTGATCGATTATCTGGTCTCGGCGGTCACCGGTTCTTTGTGGGTGCTTCTGGGCGCCCGCATCGCGGCGGGGATCCTGGGGGCTAGCATCAGCACCGCCAACGCCTACATCGCGGATATCTCCGCTCCGGCAGAGCGGGCCCGCAACTTCGGGCTGATCGGAGCGGTTTTTGGGTTGGGCTTCGTGCTGGGCCCGGCCATCGGCGGGCTCTTGGGGAACGCGGATATCCGCTTGCCCTTCTACTTCGCCGGGGGGCTAGCCTTTCTGAACCTCCTGTACGGCTATTTCGTGCTGCCCGAGTCGCTCAGGGCCGAGCACCGCAGCGCCAAGAAGGGCATGGCCAACCCGCTGGCGGCCCTGGCGATCCTGCGCAAGACCCCGCTGACTTCGGGGCTGTCGGTGAGCCTGGTGCTGCTCTTTTTGGCCTTCGGAATCTTGCAGAGCGTGTGGGTGCTGTATACCACCTACCGCTTCCACTGGACGATCCTCGAGACTGGCCTCTCCTTGATGCTGGTAGGGATCACCTCGAGCCTCGTACAAGCGGGATTGGTCCAGCTCATCATCAAGCGGCTGGGCGAGCGCCGCGCCCTGCTCTTGGGGCAGAGCGCCGGGATCGTCTCCTTCACCCTCTACGGCCTCGCCACCCAAGGCTGGATGATGTACGCCACCATCGCCATCGGCTCCATCGGCAACGTGGGCGGGCCGGTGGTGCAATCACTCCTCTCCAAACAGGTCTCGGCCCGCGAGCAAGGCACCATTCAGGGTGCGCTGGCGGCCATCCAGAGCCTCACCGGGGTCTTCGGGCCCCTGATCGGCGGATATGTGTTTGCCCTCTTCGCCAAGCCGGACGTGGCCCCCTGGCTGGTGGGGATGCCCTTCTTTATCGGAGCGGTGCTCTACTTTCTGGGTTTCCTCAACACCATCTGGACCTTCCGCCGCATCCCGGAAAGCCCTGCCGAGGTCCCGCCGGAGGCCAGCTTTAAGCCGGTGCCGGAGTCAACTGACTGAAAGGGAGGAAAGCGAAACCTAAAGCGCCCGGCGGATGGCCTCCACGTCCTCGGGGCGGAAGCCGTAGAGGGTGACGGTGAGCGTGTCGGGGGCGGCTTTGATCTCCTCGAGCATCACCCGCGCTACCGCTAGGGCGGGCAAGCCTCCCACCCCGGTTCCCAGGAGGGGGAAGGCCAGGGTTTCGATGCCCTTGACCTGGGCGAGGACCAGCGAACTCCGGGTGGCCTGGCGGACGGTCTCGAGGGTAGCCGGTTCATCCCCCAGCACGGCGGCGTGGATCACATATCTGACCGGTAGGTTCCCCCCGCCGGTCAGGGCGGCCTCGCCCACCTCGATCTTCCCGATGCGGTCGCACTGCTCCTGGATTTGCGGTCCTCCCTTGCGGCGGATGGCCCCCGCCACCCCCGAACCGAGTTGGAGATAGTTGTTGGCCGCATTCACGAGGGCGTCCCCGGCAAACTCGGTGAGGTCTCCTTGGGCTACCTTGATGAGCGCCATACCCTGATTGTAGAGGGGTTGGCATTCTGCATTCAGCGTTGAGCATTCGGCATCTGAAGCCGGGTGTAGACTTGCCCCTCCACGAGCCGCAGCGTCCCCTCCGAGGTGGCGAAGCGGGTGGGCAGGGTTTCCCAATCTCCGTTCGCGTTCAGCACTCGGTAGACGTGAAAGTGCAGGTGCGGGCCGCTGGTGAATCCGGTGTTGCCCGAATACCCGATCATCTGGCCGCGCTCGACCTGCTGCCCGAGTTCGACCAAGCTTCCGCCGTAGCGCAAGTGGGCGTACTGGGCAAAGGTCCCGTCGGGGTGCAGCACGGTGATGCAGTTGGCCTTATCCGTTAGGCTGCGGTCGGCCCGGCCCGCCTGATAGCTCACCTGCACCGCCACCACGATCCCCTCGCGGGCGGCGTAAACCGGGGTTCCTTCGGGCAGGTCGAAATCCAGCGAATACGCGAAGGCCCCGGTGTGGGAGAAGCGCCCGTCATAACCCTGGTTGATCTTGAACGCCTGGCCCGGGGCAAAGGGCAGTTCGTAGGTGGTGTCGGCGGGGACGGCCTGGATGTCCCCCATCACGTAGCGCCAGCGGTAATGGTACGACCAATCCGGGCCGGTGGGCTCGGCCCAGAAGGCCAGGGTCAGGCTGCGGGGCGGGAACGTTTGGGTAAACTCGGGTTCGCGGTTCAGCCGGAGCCCGCTGCTTTGCACCTCGAGCCGGAACGTCACCGGGGCATATAGGGGGTTCACCACGAAGACATAGAGGTTTCCCGCCACTCGAGCCTCGCGCAGCTCGGGCCGAGCGCTCTCCAGGACCTGCGCCAGCGACATCGAAGCCGAAAGGAGCCCGACCAGCCCGGCCAGCCTTAATAATGTTAGGGGGCACACATCTCAGCCTAGCAAGGTTGCACGCCCCACAAAGAGCAAATGCACTACGCGGCTTAACGTTCGCGGCTCAGGAGGAAGCGCGATCCGGAGCGGTA
The DNA here is from genome assembly GCA_035760705.1 of Meiothermus sp. Classification (GTDB taxonomy): domain Bacteria; phylum Deinococcota; class Deinococci; order Deinococcales; family Thermaceae; genus Allomeiothermus. Next base: position 35,542 of record DASTSL010000164.1, read on the forward strand.
ATCACGTAGAGGCGATCGGGGTGGGTGTAGCCTTCGAGCAGCAGATCTTGCTCGTAGCGCATCCCGATTTTCTCCGCCACCCGCAGCGAGGCCAGGTTCTGGGGGTCTATCGTAGCGACTAGGCGGCGCAGGGCCAGGGTATCTAAGGCGTAAGCGACCACGGCTCGGGCCGCTTCGGTGGCGTAGCCGTGCCGCCAGCACCGGCGCACCAACCGGTAGCCCAGATCCACTTCGGGCCGCCCGCCCAAGTCCGGGTGGAAGGCCAGGCCACAGTACCCGATCACTTCCCGACGGTCGCGCTCGAGCACGGCGTATTGGCCAAAGCCCCACCGGGCGTAGTTTTCCAGTTGGCGCTCGAGCCAGCCCTGCACCCACTCCGCAGTCTGGGGGCCGCCCTGGCTAAAGCGCATCACCTCGGGGTCGCCGAAGACCCCGTATAGGGCCTGGGCATCGAGGAGGTGAAAGTGGCGCAGGAGGAGCCGGTCGGTTTTGGCGACGATCATGCTTCAGAAGCGGTATTGCTCGTACGGGTTCTGGTCCGGCGGCCCGTCCGAGACCCACATCTCGCGCGTGTTCAGGTTCATGATCACCGAGGCCACCGTCTGGTAGGGCTCACCCATCTCGAACTCCTCCGGGCTGGGGTAGCGGCAGACCGCGTAGGGGTGGCCCTCGCCGTCGGCGAGTGCGGCTTGGAAATCCTCGAGCCCCGGCTTCCCCCCAGCGATCAACGCTTCCAGGCGGTGGTGGCGGTGATTGGAGCGGTCTAACCACTCCACCGGCGAGAGCCGGACCCCGTACTTGTCGGGTTCGATGAAGTGGTTGGCGTGGACCAAGCGCTCCCCCTCGAGCCGGATCAGCGCGCTTGGGGCGGTCTCCAGGTCCACCGCCTGTTCACCCTGGGCGATGAGGAAGTTGGCCGAGCCCGAGCGGGGCTCCGCGGTGGCCTTGGCGATGGCTTCCTCGAGCGTGTGCGAACGCAGCACCTCGTAGGTGCGCAGGTGAAAGGGCTTGCCCAGCCGGGCCCAGTGGTCGTCCGCCGAGACCAAGCCGTTGATGCAGAGCCCCAGCCCCTGGGAGTTCAGCCCGATCTTCCCGCCGAAGATCCCGGCCTCGGTGAAGGAGAGGGTCTCGAGGCCATCCGGGTGGCGGGTGTGGAGCAGCGCTCCTTTGACGTCCATGATCCAGTCCCAGTTCTGGCCTATCCACAAAGACCCGTCGGCGCTCGAGCCCGGCAGCACGGCAAAGGCGGTGCAGCCCTGGGGCGGCTCGTGGGCGAACTGGTGATAGAAGATCTCGTAGCGGACGTTCAGGGCCCCGATCTCGAGCAGGTCGAAGCCCCCGCCGTCGGCGAGGCCCTGCATCCCGGCGAAGTAGTCGGGGTTCTGGCTGCTGATGGCGTTCAAGTAGCGCTCGGAGCGCTCGAGCACAGCCTCGCGGCGCAGCTTGCCCTCGACCTCGAAGCGGCGGAAGTAGACCTCCAGGTTGTGCCCGATCTGCGGCCCGAGTTGCTGGCCTTGGGTAAGTCCCTGGCTGTAGGGATCGCCCTCGAGTTGGAGAAAGGGAAAGCTCATGGTCTCTCCATTATGCCCCCTGCTCCGCTCGATCCGGCTAGGCTCGCCATACCGGCGATTTCGCCCCCTGTCATCAGCAAGCGGGGTAGGGTATTGAAGCGTCCATGCGGGCGAAATCCTGAAGTGCTCGCACCAGAGGGTGTGGTGGAGGTGGGCGATGGCCGGGTAATCGGCGGTCAAGGCTCACCCCGGAAGACCTTTACCACCTCGATCCAGCTCGGCAGCTTGACGAACCCTAAGGCCTCGTTGATCGCGAGCATGGGCCGGTTGGAGGAATTGTTGAAGGTGGAGATTTCCTTGATGCCCCTGGCCTTGGCCTGCTCGATGTTCTTGAGCTTCATCGCCAACGCCAGCCCCTTGCGGCGGTGGGGGCGGCGCACCCCGGTCAGGCCGTTGTGCAGCCGGGTCGGCGGGTTGGCCTGCCAAAGCTGGCTGATCCCGGCCAGTTCGCCATTGGGCGCGATGGCCAAGAGCAGCGTATGGGGCAAGAAGTCCTTGCTGCCGAAGATCATCTGCTGGTAGCGCTCGAGGTCCGGCAGGGTGAGGGCATCGGTGTGGGGAACGTCCTCGGCGATCTCGTGATCGGCCTCCCACAGTTGTCGGCGGTGAAGCGGGGTATCGCCCCACTCAGCCCAGCTCAGCAGCCGGTAGCCCTCTTGCTCGGCCCGGGCGGCGGCCTCGCGGAAAGGCGCGGGGTCGAAGGTCTCGAGGTTCAAGCGGGATTCCCAGTCGCGGGTGACCTCGCTAAAACCGTAGCGCTGCACCACCGGCCAGGCCGGTTTGTCCTCGCGCACCCAGGTGCGCAGGTCGAGCGGGTCGCGCTGCATCACCCGTTGCAGGAGGCGCTGGTATAGGGCTCTCCCCAGCCCCCGCCCCTGGAACTCGGGGTGAACCAGGAGGTCGAAGCCATATTTGTCGGGGTGCATCCGCCATTCGATGTGGCCGAACTGGCCATAGGCCACCATCTCCCCGTTGAGCTCGAGCGCGTACCGCTCGAACACCAGATCCGGTTTGCGGCGGCGGTCGGCCTCGAGGCGATCCTCCAGGGTCTGGGGGTCTTGGGGCCAGTTCGCGTTGACGATCTCCACCGCTCTGGCGTGGTCTTCCGGGGTGAAGGGTCGAATCATAGACAGCCTCCTTTGCTCTTTTTAGTCTGGCCTGGGAGGACACGATGCTAAATGCCGCCGAATACGCCCAGGCTTTTATGATGCACCGCGGAGCTTTGCTCGAGCTACTGGAAAAGATCCCCGCCGATCAGGGCAACTTTGCCGCCTGAGAGGGTGGACTTTTACCCAGCTCACCGCCCAGGTTCCGGCCTTGGGCCGCAGCATGCCCCTGTACGGCCTGATTGACTTCATGGTCCAACACGAAGCCCACCACAAAGGGCAGATCTGGCTGACGGCCAGGATGATCGGCCTCGAGCCCGCGATGTTCGTCAAGGCGGGCTGAGGGGAAAGAAGAGCGGTGACGGTCTCTTGCTCCCCTCTCCGCTTTACGCCCCCTCCAGCCGATAGACGAACCCCGGCCCCCCCTTCCAGATCGCGTGGTCGAGGTTCACGCAAAGCCCCTCGGCGTACTCGAGCGGCTCGGTGACATCCTCCGGGGACCGGCCCAGCAGGCTGTAGATGGGGGTGTGCCCGTGCAGGAGCCGCTCGGCCCCCATCCGGCCCAAAAATTCCAGGGCTTTCTCCAGGCCGCCCCAGAAGGCGAGCCGCCCGGCGAAGCGCTCCTCCAGACGGTCCCAGGCCCGGTAGTCGTCGGAGTGCAGTACCCCCTTGATGCGGGCGTTGATCTCCTCGACGGTAGAGCCGTAGTGGAGGTAGAAATCGCTGTCGGAGTGCATCAAGAGCACGCCATCCACCTGGGCCAGGGCTGGCCTGCGGGCCAGCCACTCGATATGGCGGGGGACCAGCCGAGCCCGGTCGTGTTCCTGGCCCCCGGCCCGCAGCCACATCTCGTGGAAGGTCAGGTGGCGCCCATCCTGGGCGAAGCCGCTCTTGCGCTCGGGGAAGTAATAGGCCTGCTGGAGGATCACGTCGTGGTTGCCCAAGAGGGCGTTCACCGCGCCCCCGGCGGCTTCGGCTTCGCGCTCGAGCCGCATCAGAAGTTCGATCACGCCCACCCCGTCGGGGCCCCGGTCGGTATAGTCGCCCAGACACCAGAGCTGGATCTTCCCACCGGTCCACTCCCGCTCCTCCCCGATCAACCCGGTTTCCCGCAGGAGCCGGACCAGCCCCTCCAGGCAGCCGTGGATATCCCCGATCACGTAGCGCATCCGGCAGATATAATACCCCTCACCCCTAGAGCGCTTTGCGCATCTGGAGTGTAGCCGCCTGCGGCACCAAGCCCAGCATGGCGGCATTTTGAGCGGCGCAGTTCCCAGGTCATCACCCTCGCATCCGAGCACGCTCCTTGGCTGGGGTGAAGGGGTGAATCACAACGGCTTGCTGAAACCCCGCCACTGGTTGAACTCCTCGAACCCAGCCGATTGGTAAAAGGCTAGGTTGTCCTCGTAGCAATAGACGACTGCCTTCTTGGCCCCCAGCTTTCGCAGCCGCCGGAAGCCCTCGAGCAGCACGGCCTTGCCCAACCCTCTGCGCTCCCAGGCTTTGCGGGTTCCTACCGGCTCGAACTCGCCCACCCGGTTGAGGGGGTCGTACCAGACGATGCAGTACGAGGCGAACCGGCCCTCGGGGGTTACCGTCACCAGGTCGAGGTCAGGGCGGTAGACGGGGGCCGAGCGGATATTCAGATAGCTTTCCAGGGTGAACCTCGACGGGTGCCAGACCTCGCGGTGGATGTCCACCCGCTCCTCGAGTTCATGCGGTTCGGGGTGGCGCACCCCAAAGCCCTCGGCCAGCGCAGGTGCGGGAATCTCTTCGCTCAGGGAACGCTCGAGGGAGTACATGTCGTCGTCGCGCGCGTACCCGGCGGTCCCCAAGACTTCGGCGGACTCCAGGTCGTTCTCCGAGACGCTGGTGAGGAGCTTTCCCTCAAGGCCCTGGGCGCGGGCCTGCCGCTCCGCGTGGGCCAGCATGGCGGCCATCAGTTCTCTCCGCTGTTCACGGGCCAGCCAGGGGGCTGCGGCGAAGTCAAAGCTCAGCCGTTTTTGCCGCACAAAACCCGCGGTCTCGCCCCCCATTTCCCAGATCCGCACCTCCCACTCGGGCCGGTAGTGGGCGTGCTGGAGCGTGCGCCAAACCAGGTCTCCGGGGTGGATGAACACGTCGGGCACGGCTGAAAACTGGTGGCACCGAGCCAGGAAAGTGCAGAGGCGCTCGAGGTCGGCGGGTTGGTAGGGCCTCGAGGTGAACATCATTTTCCTTTCAGCACCTTGGCAAAATCGATCCAGGCGGGCATCTTCTCGAAACCCAACATCTCGTTGATCGAGAGCATGGGCCGGTTGGATTGGGCGTTCTCGGTGCGCACGACGCGCTTGCCCAGGCGCTTGGCGTGCTCGAGGGCCGCCACCTTGAGGGCCAAGGCGATCCCCCGGCGGCGGTGGGCGGGTTTGACGGTGGTGAACCCGGTGTTGAGGTCGTTATCGGCGGGACGGGCGAAGAGCATCGAGACCCCGACGTATTCCCCGTCCTTCACCGCCAAAAACCACAGCTCGGGGCGGAAATCGGGGTTTCGCCGGACATTCTCCCAGTAGCGCTCGAGGGTGGGGAAGGTGAAGGTCTCGCCGGGCGGGAGCGGCACGTCACGGCTACCTTCCAGGTCGAGTTCGTACATCTTGCGCTCGCGCTCGGGGTCGCCCTCCAGTTCGGCGAAGCTCTTGATCGCGTAGCCCGCCCCCAGCACCTCTTGCACGTTCTTGGCCCAGCGCTCCGGCTCGAAGCGAGCCAGGTCTAGCCGCGACTCCCAGACCCCGAACTCCTCCTGGAAACCGTGCTTGTGAACGAACGCTAACCCCCCCAATTGGTCTTCACGGGTGGAGGCCATGAGCTTGATAGGGTCAAGCGGCGCGAGTTCTTCCATCATGCGCTCGTACAACGCCGTCCCGATGCCCTGCCGCTGGTGCTGGGGGTGAACGGAAAGCCCCAGCATGAACTTTTGTGGGTGGTACAGCCACTCCATGTGAGCGAACATGGCGAACCCCACCGCCTGGCCTTCGCGCTCGGCCACGAAGCGGCGCAGGATGAGGCCCGGTTTCATCCGCTCGTCGGCGTTCCTCAGCGTCTCGGGAAGGGCCGGGTTGTCGGGCCAGATGGCGTTGCGGACGCGGGCCAGCGCCGGGTAATCCGCAGGGGTAAACGGTCGAATCTTCACTCGAGCCTCCAGCTTTCAGCCTTCTGCCCTCAGCGTCTTCACGAAGTCAATCCAGATCGGCTGTTTTTTGAAGCCCATGGCCTCGTTGATGGCCAGCATCGGGCGGTTGTTGGACTCGTTCCCGGTGCGGATCTCCGGGACCCCCACGCGCTTGGCGTACTCCACGGCGCGGAGCTTCATCGCCAACGCCAGCCCCTTGCGGCGGTAGGCCCGGCGCACCCCGGTCAGGCCGGTCTCGAGGTGCTCCCCGTCGTCCGGCTTCCAGAGCTGGCTCATGCCCACGTACTGGCCGGTGCTGGGGTCCACCGCGACGAACGACCCCTCTGGCAGCAGCCAGGGACTCTCGAAGGTCCACCTGTGGAACTCCTCGAAGCTCACCGAGGTGGCGGGTTCGGGGCGCGGGACGTCCTCTCGAGCCTCGCACCATAGGTCATAAAACTTCCGCTGGTAGGTTTCCGGCTCGAGCGCGGCGAGCTCGGCCAGCGTGGTGATCTCCAGGCCGTTCTGCCGTACCTTCTCCTCGGCCCCGGCGAAGGGCGCGGGGTCGAAGCTGTTCACCTCCAGCCGCGATTCCCAGTAGCGCTTGACCTCCTGGAAGCCGAGGGAGCGGAGCCAGTGAATCGCGCCGGTTTGATCCTCGCGGGTGGAAGAGAGCACCGAGATCGGGTCGTAGGGCTCGAGGGCCTTCAGCGCCGCGGCGTAGAGCAGCTTTCCGATCCCGCGTTTGCGGTGCAGGGGGTGCACCGAGACCCACAGCCCGAACTTCTGCGGGTGGTACATGCCGGGAAACTGGGTGTACTCGGCCTGCCCGACGATCTTGCCGTCTTCCAGGGCCACCAGGCGGTTCCAGCGGATGTACTGGGGGTTCGTGCCGTCGTCGTAGGCCATCGCCTCACCGGTGGTGGGGTACTCGGGCCAAACGGCGGTGAGCAGTTCGGCAATGGCCGGGTAGTCGTCTTTGGTAAAGGATCGAATGGTCAGTTGGGCGGTCATGGTTTTCTCCTTGTAGGGGTTTATAGCGCCGGGTCAGAGGCGCTTTTCGAAGCTCACCCAGGCCGGTTTGCGCACGAAGCCCAGGCGCTCGTTGAGGCTCCACATGGGGAGGTTGTCGGAACGGTTGAAGGTGCGGATGCAGGTGTAGCCATGCTCCTTGGCCCACAGCAGGTTCTTCACCTTGAGGGCCAGGGCGATCCCCCGTCGCTTGAACTCGGGCAAAGTTCCGGTGGTGCCGTTGTTGAGCTGGCCGCTGGCCTCGTCCTTCCAGATAGCGTTGAGCCCCACGTAGCGCCCGTCCGGCGCGAGGGCTATGAGGTTGGCCGGGGGGATGAAGTTGGGGTCTTCCAGGAAGCGTTTGACGAAGTTCGCGTAGCTGTACTCGGTGAACTCGCTGCCCTCGGGCCGGGGCATGTCGGCGGAAAGGGCCATCTCGAGCCGCCAGTATTTCTGGTTGCGCTCGGGGTCAAAGACCAGCTGGTCCCAGTTCAGGATGCGGAAACCCTGGGCCAGCACTCGGGCCTCGGCTTCGGCGTAAGGCGTGGGGTCAAAGGTTTGTGGGTTGATGGTGGACTCCCAAGCGCGAGTGGTCTCGGTGAAGCCCTTGCCCCGCAGAAATTGTTGGGCCTGCGGCCAGGCTTCCGAGGTATCGGTCCAGAGCACCTGGGGATGCTGAGGCTTTAGGGCTGTCATCAGGTGTTCGTACAGGGCAGACCCGATGCCCTGGCCCTGCCGACAGCGGTCTACGTGGGCATAGACGAAGAACTTGCGTGGGTGGTATAGCTCGATGCTGTGGCTGTAAAGCGAGTACCCCACGATCTTCCCGTCCTGAAGCGCCACGAAACGCTGGCGCAGGTAGGGGGGCTCGAGGTGGGCATCGGCCCGCTTCATGCTCTCGACGGTGGCGCTGCTGTCGGGCTCGTGCTGCCGGATGATCGCGACGATCTCGGCAAAATCGTCGGGCGTTGCGGTTCGTATGTGCAAATCCATAAGCATTCCTCTAAGCTCTTTTGCGTTTAGCGTTTGGCGTCGAGCCGTGCAAAGTGCCCCCGTGCTACCCTGGGTATGTGGGCAAACAAATCCGCCAGAAGCTAGCAGCGCTGGTCACCACGCTCATCTTCGGTCTCATCCTCTACAAGGTCCTCGAGCGCACCTTCGTGCTGATCTGGGTGAACACACCCTGGTGGGGTTTGCTGATCATGATGGTCGTCCTCTTTCTGTTAATCGATTACATGGTGGGGCGGCTATTCGGAACGGAAGAGTAAAAGCTATCTCCCCCTCATATACTTCTCCGCATCGAAAGGCTCGATCTTTCTCCCATCGAGCGCCTTCTGGTAGCGCAACCAGGAAGGCTGGCGCTGGAAACCCAGCTCGCGGTTCATGACCAGCATGGCGATGTTGGGCGGGTCATTGGTGGTGCGGATCTGTTCCCCGCCGTGCTCCTTGACGTAGCGGATGCCCTCGAGCTTGAGGGCTTTGGCAACCCCTTTGCCGCGATACTCGCGCAGCACCCCGGTCATGTTGATACCCCAGAACCCACCCGGGTTACGGGTGAGCTGGGAGTAGCCCACGTAACTCCCGGTAAGCGGATCATCCCGGTTAGGGTCGAGGGCGATGAAGCAAGCCTGGGGGGCGAAGTGGGGGTCTTGGATCTCCTCCTTGATCCACTGCTCGAGGTCGCGCTTGACGAACTTCAGGCCCATCGGCACGTCCTGGAAAAGGAGCCAGTCGAGTTCCCACAGTTTGCGGGGGGCATCAGGGTCGGCGAAGAGTTCGGCCCAGCTCTTGATCTCGAGCCCGGCCCCTTTCACCCGCTCGGCGAGGTGGGCGTAGGGGGAGAAGTCAAAGTCTTGGGTCTCGAGCCGCGACTCGTAGCGCCGCCAGGTCTCCAGGAAGCCCCGGCGCTCGAGGAAAGCCCGGGCCCGCGGGCGGTTCTCCAGGGTCCCCGCCTGCAGCAGGGCGGGGTTCATCGGCTGGACGTGCTCGATGAGGTGGTCGTAGATCGCCCGGCCCACACCCTGCCCCCAGAACTCGGGGTGGACCTGGATGCCGAAGACGAACTTACCCGGCTCGTAGGCCCAACGGTCTTCGCCGATGGAGCCCAGGCCCACGACCTGAGCGTCCATCTCGGCCACGAACTCGGCGCGGTAGTACTTGGGGTCGTGGTTCTTGTCCCAGTGCTCGAGCATCCCCGCCGTGACCGGCCACTCCAGCTCGACGGCGGTGATGATCTCGGCGACGCGGGGGAAGTCTTGGGGTTTTTGGCCAGGACGAATATTTAGGTTCATATCTCAGACCCCTGCGAATGCTGGCGGATAGACGATCCTGCCCCGTAACTCGGGGGAGTAGCCGGGGAGCGGGCGCACCATGAACACCGCCTCGTCTACCGGGAAAGGCGGCTCGATCCCGTAGCGGACCGAGGGCTCGAAGCCGAAACGCGGGTAAAACTTCCGGTGGCCCAGCACCACCACCAGCGGCTCCCCCATGCGGTCGGCGGCCTCGCTGCACGAAAGCAGCAAAACACACTTCTCGAGACCAGCTTCCACCAGGGCGCTCCCCACCCCTTGGCCCTGCCAGTCAGGGTGAACGGCCATGGGGGCCAGGGCCAGCACTCGGCGGGGGATGGGGCCTTCCAGACCCACGTAGCTGAACAGGATGTGCCCCACCACCCGGCCCTCGGCCTCGGCCACCAGCGAAAGCGCCGGGAGATAGTGCTCCGACTCGCGGATGCGCTCCACCAGCCGGGCTTCGTCGGCCCGGCCAAAAGCCAGGGTATTGACCTCGGCCACCGAGGGGTAGTCGGCGGGGGTCTCGGGGCGGATCACCAGGCTCATGGTTGGACCTCTTGGCAAGCGGTCTGGATGCGCTTTCGGGCAGCTTCATCCAGCGAGAGCCTCATGTTGTAGCGGTCGAGGCTCGGCCCGTAGCCGTTCGGGACGATGGCCAGGGTAACGAAGCCGAGCTTGGCGAAGAAACCACGGGTGTGCTGGCTGGTGTCGAGGCGGATGGAGGTGACCTGGGGGTTTTGCACAATGCGGCCGAGACGCTCGAGCAGCAGCCTTTTGCCCAAACCCGTGCCGTGCAACTCACGCCGCACCATCCCCCAGCACAAATCACCCTGCCCACCCTCCTGGTGGACGTAGTAGCCGCCACAGCCTACGATTTGGCCTGATTGCTCGAGCACCAGATACACGCAACTGGGCAGCTTGAGGAAAGTCTTAAATTCCTCCCGCTCCTCGGTCGAGAAATACTTGGGCACGTTGGAATCGAAGACCTTGAGGCAAGCCGCTTCATCTGCTGGGTAATAGGGGCGGGTGTGTACGCTCATGGATAAATCTCCTGTATCAGGGTGACAAAGGCCGGCTCTTTGACGAAGCCCATCGCCTCATTGATGGCCAGCATGGGTCGGTTAACCGAGTGGTTGTTGGTGCGGAGGTAGCGCACCCCGTAGGCTTTGGCGAAGCGGGCGGCCCCGAGCTTGAGGGCCAGGGCGATCCCCCGGCGGCGGTAGGGGGCCCGCACCCCGGTCAGCCCGGTCTGGAGGGTCTGTGGGCGGCTCGACTTCCAGAGCTGGGATACCCCCACCTGCCGTTCCCCCTCGAAGGCGATGAAGTAGCCCTGGGGAAAGAGATCGGGGCTTTCCATCGCCCGCTCGAGCCACGTCTCGAAGTCCCAGGGCACCACCGGTTCGGCGGAGGGCACGCTTTGCAACAGTTCGATGACGAGTTCGTAGTGCTGGCGCAGCCAGGCCTCTTCTTGGTAGGGCAGCTCGCTCAGGGTGCTAAGGGTAATGCCGGGGGGTAGGGGGCGCTCGAGCGGCTTGGGGTCGAAGGTCTCGAGGTCGAGGGTGGAAGCCCACATCCGGTCTAGCTCGCGGAACCCTTGGCGCAGGTAAAAAGCCACCTCGGGCCAGTCCTGGCGGCCCCGGGTCAGCAGGAGGGTCGGCGCGTGGGACCTGAGCTGCTCCATCAGGAAATCCCACAAGGGCTCAGTGAGGGTCTCATAGCCGGGGCGCACCCGGTAATGCACCTCGAGGCGTAGTTTCGCCGAGCGGAGCGAGGGGTGGCGGTCCGGCCCCGGGTTGTTGAAGGGGCGTTCGTAGGAGACGAGCCCCACCGCCTGACTCTGGTCTTCAGCCAGAAAGCGGGTCAGCAGGTCCTCGGGTTTGCGGGTCTGGTCCATAAAGCGCAGGTTCTCCACGGTGCGGTTCGCTTCGGGATGGGCAGCGTTATAGATCGCCACATAAGCGG
>DASTSL010000165.1:0-2462 GCA_035760705.1 Meiothermus sp.
CGTCACGCCATGGGAGTGGGTTTCACCTGAAGTCGCTGGGAGCTACAGGCAGGCGCCGAGGGTGGGGCTCATGACTGGGGCGAAGTCGTAACAAGGTAGGTGTACCGGAAGGTGCGCCTGGATCACCTCCTTTCTAAGGAGCACTAGCCGCCGCGAGGCGGCCATGGCAGTCCGTTTATGGGTATCGGGCTGCACCGCTCGGCTGATCTTCCTCATCGGTTCGCAAAAAGCCACCCTTCGGGGTGGCTTTTTTTATTGGTTTGAGCCCCTGTTCTCTGGGGGCCAGCTTGGCTAGCTGGCCCCCGTACTTTTAGATCTCGCGCCGTCGTACAGCGTGCGGGCCTCGGTCACGTTAGCTGGCCCCCGTACTTTTAGATCTCGCGGTCTTTCTTGCTTTTCTTCGAGCCCCCTCGAGTGCTACGGGCCCCGGTCTGGTTGCTCAGGTCCGAACCGGAGCGGTTCAGCGGGTCCACCCCGGTCTCGGCCCGGTCTACCCCCCGCTGCATCATGCCCTGGTCTTGCAGCCCCAGGCTGGGTTCTTCCTCGGCGGTGCTGGCCGGGCGCAGCAGGTTATCGGAATCGGTGGAGCTATGGCCGCTCCCGGCAGCGCGGGTAGTTCCAAGCACCCCGCCATAGTCGGCGGTGTCGTTGTTGTCGGTGATGTCGCTGCGCCGGTCGGGGTTATCCGATTCCTCGTCTTCGACGGCCCGCTCGCCCAGGGCGTCCCCAGAGGCTCCCAAACCGCCCCCCACAACCGCACCGGCGACCCCGCCCACGATGGCCCCCGCCGGGCCACCCGCGGCCCCTATGGCGGCCCCGGTAGCCGCGCCGGCCAGACCCCCGGCAGTGGTGCCGATCTTGGAGCTTCGCTCGTAGGCCCCGGCGTTGCGGTCGGCCTCTTCCCGCTCGTACGTCCCGCTGGCGCCGTAGGTATCGGTGGTAGCCTCCCGGCTCATCCGGTCACGCCGGGCGCTCAGGGTGGGGTCCTCGCTCCGCGAAACCTCGCCAACCCCGGCGCGGTCCAAAGCCAGGTCTCGGTTCCCCACCGTGGCCGAGGTATCCTGCACCGGGCGCTCACCCTCGTAGGTCCCGGAGACGCTCGAGATCACCGGCTCGGTCTTTTCCTCGTGGTAGAGGCCGGGTTGGTCCGGGTCTTGGCGCATCGCCTCCCGGCGGTGGTGGATGTCGTCCCGGGCCGCTTCGCTCACCCCCACCGTACCGGCAGTGTCGGGGTCGAAGGCCCGCCAGCCGCCCATGCGGTATTCGCCAGCCCGGGCCTCCACGTCCGCCGCGCCGTTTCGCCGCATCACTTCCTTGGCCCGGTCATACTCCTCGTCATCGGCGGTGCGGAGGAGCAGCAGGATGCCCCCGCGCCGCACCCCCTCGGCGTAGACGTTGGCCTCCTCCTCGGGGACGCCGAGCCCGACTAAGGCCCCCACCAGCCCCCCGGCGGCAGCCCCGATCCCGGCCCCCGCTGCCGCGGCTCCGGCGATGGCCGCCGCCGAACCGATGGCTGCGGCGAAAGGCCCCGCCGCCAGGATCGGCCCTAACCCTGGAATGACCAGCAGGCCCGCACCCACCAGCAGCCCGGCGATTCCCCCCAGCACGGTGCCCGCTACCGCCCCCGCCCCGGCTCCTTCGGCGGCCTGGGTTCCGGTGGCCTCGGTCATGGCCCGCATCTCGTCTTTGTCTTGCATGGTAACGGAGATATCTCCCTGGCGGAAACCTGCGTCGAGCAAGGCCCGCACCGCCTGTTCGGCCTGATCGCGATGATCGAAGAGTCCGATTACGGTTCTTTCGCCTGCCATGTTTACCTCCTGGAAAGTGCTCTGGAGTGGTCTTGCTCGAGTAGTCTAGAGACCCTTTCCTGGAAAGGGCGTGCGGGGACTAACACCCACCGGAGCCAAGGATGGGATACAGCCCGTGTTAGATCACTGTCCTGGAGCTTAGGTTTGTGCATACTAGAGCAAGAGACTGCTCCCCAGGGGCAGCTGCGGGGGTGGTTACGGAAAGATCATGGGTACATCGCTTAGGCCACAACCAGGCTCCGAAGTAGGCCGCCGCCGGGTGGTTTCGGCAGGTGGGGTGGTGTTGCGCCCGGGCCGTAAGGGATTGGAGGTGCTGCTGGTCACGCTGCGCCAGGGCGCGGTGTGGAGCCTGCCCAAGGGTCAGGTAGAGCCGGGCGAGCGCTACGCCGAGACCGCCGTGCGCGAGGTACGCGAGGAGACCAGCGTCGAAGCCCGCATCCTGGCCCCGCTGGGGCGCATCCGCTACCACTTCACCGTGCGCGATGAGGTGATCCCGGTGGCTGTCACCAAGGAAGTGCATTACTTCCTGATGCGCTACCAAGCTGGGGAGCCCAAGCCGCAACTGGCCGAAGTGGAGGGGGCGGAGTGGGTTCCGGTGCGCACAGCCCTGGCCCGGCTCTCCTACGCCAACGAGCGGGACATGCTGAACAAGGC
>DASTSL010000166.1:0-2243 GCA_035760705.1 Meiothermus sp.
GCCCTGGGGCCCCCCCAGCAAAGGGGCTGCGCGGTATACGCCAGCGACATGAAGCTGCGGTTGAATCAAGATACCAGCTACTACCCCGACCTCATGGCGGTCTGCCAAGCGGATACTGGCGAGTACTACAAGGAGCGGCCTTGCTTGGTCATCGAGGTGCTTTCCCCCAGCACTGAGGCCACCGACCGGCGGGAGAAGCTGACCCAGTACCGCCGCATCCCCAGCCTGGAGGCTTACATTCCGGTGGACTCGAGGGCTTGCCGGGTGGAGGGGTACTACCGCCAGGATCAGCAGTGGCTTTACACCGATGCGGTGGGGATGGGTGAGGCTGCCCTACCCTGCCCACCGATGAGCCTGATGCTGGACGAGATCTACGAAGGCATGGATTTACCCGACCGGCTTCCCGAGGAAGCCTGAACCCTCATGCTTGACAACCCAACCCAGGACGGCTACTATTCTCTTTGCTGTTTGGGGCTGTGGCGCAGCTGGGAGCGCGTCTGAATGGCATTCAGAAGGTCAGGGGTTCGAATCCCCTCAGCTCCACCAGAAAAAAGAAGAGGCTCCTCGGTAGATTTGCCGGGGGGTTTCTTTTTGTAGGCTAGCCCGACCAAGCCCAGCCATCACCTAGCCCTGCGGAAAAGCCTCGACACCCACACGATTAGCCGCAGCGGAAGATCGGGGCCCCACTCTTCGTGGGGTCAAACGTTTCCAAAAAAGGATAACCGACTTGGGGGCGGGGGATTCACTCGAGCGCCATCCCCCTCGGTTTATATATATTTATGATATCTGTTTACATCCCTCCGGCAAGATGAGGGCAAGTTGCTGACCCTCATCGGCGTGCGGCCAAGTTATGGATAGAACGATTGGGAAGGGATCAAACACTTCATGCGGATTCCTCGGGGAGTTTGGCTCAATCTGACCCGCCCGGTTCACCTTCCCCGTTTGAACCTGCTCCAGCGCTTCACCTTGCTGGGGCTCGCGGTGACGTTGTTGCTGGCCGGGGTGTTCGGCTATCTGCTCAGCCAGCGGATGACCCAGGATGCCCTGCAAGACAGCGCCAACGAAACGGCTATGCTCGTGAGCGGCTGGGTCGGGGAGGTCTCGGCGCAGGATTTCCAACCCGGTGACCAAGCCACCCGTGCCTGGCGGGAGCGGATGGGGGGCGTCACCGGCAAACTGGGCGGGGTCGCGGTCAAGGTGTGGAGCCCCCAGGGTGTGCTGGTCTACTCGGATGATCCCGCTCGGGTCGGCCAAGGTTCCGGCGCGGCGGAGGGGCTCACCCGGGCCCTCGCGGGCGAGGTCGTCCCGGTCAGGGTCTTGGAAGGGCCGCCGATTTCGGCTTCTGGCGGGGAGCGGCTGCTCGAGGTCTTCATCCCGGTCAAGGTAGCGGGCCAGGTGGTGGGGGCCTACCAGGTCTACCGGCCCTTGGCCCCGGTCGAGGCCCGCATCTCGCGGATCCAGGCCCTGGTCTGGGGCGGGTCGCTGGGGGTGCTGGTCCTGTTGTTTTTGGCCCTCTACGGGCTGTTGCGCGGGGCTAGCCGCGAGATCCAGCGCATGGCCTACTATGACCCCCTCACCGGGTTGCCCAACCGCCGCTTCCTGCGCGAGATCGCCGAGGCCACCATGGCCCGCACCCACCGCATCGGGATGGGGATGGCCCTGGTAATTCTCGACCTGGACCGCTTTCAAGAGATCAACGACGTGCTGGGGCCTTCCGCGGCGGACCTGCTGCTCAAGAAGGTGGGCGAGCGCCTACAGGCCGACCTGCGGGCAGGAGATATCGTATGCCGCTTGGGCGGGGACGAGTTCGCCCTGCTGGTCAACGACGTCAACGTGGGCGGGGTGGCCGAGGTCGCCAAGCGGGTCTTGCTGACCTTCGGTGAGCCTTTCGGGCTGCTTGGGCACCGGCAAAAGGTCTACGTACAAGCCAGCCTGGGGGTGGCGCTCTACCCCGAGGACGGGGCCGATCTCGAGGAACTCATGCGGGCCGCCGATGTGGCGCTACGCCGGGCCAAGCAGGATGACTCCGGTTTCGCCTTTTACCGCCCCGATCACGACCACCACACCCAAGACCGGCTGGCCCTCCAGTCGGCGCTCCACCAAGCCCTCAAGGAAGACGAGCTGACCCTGCACTACCAGTCCATCCTGGACCTCGAGACCGGCACCCTGGATCGGGCCGAGGCGCTGGTGCGCTGGTACCGGGTGGGCGAGCTGGTCATGCCGGGCGCCTTTATCCCCCTGGC